>DATGGM010000205.1:0-14568 GCA_035308525.1 Bryobacteraceae bacterium | reverse complement strand
AATGGCGCGGCCGGCAATGCCTTCGACGCGCAAGGCCGGCTGTATACCTGCGAGACGCACGCCCGCCGGGTCACCCGCACGGACAAGAAAGGCCGCGTCGAAGTGCTGGCCGACAAGTGGGACGGCAAGCGCCTGAACGCGCCCAATGACATCGTGGTCAACAAATCCGGGCACGTATATTTTACGGACCCGGCCTTCGGCAATCAGACCGCCGCGCGCGAACTCGAGTTTTACGGCGTCTTTCACATAACGCCAAAAGGGCAATTGTCGGTGATCGCCAAACCCGCCGGGCGGCCGAACGGCATCACGCTGTCCCCCAACGGCCGCATTCTGTACGTGGCCAATTCCGACGAGCGGAACATTCGCGCTTACGATGTCGGCCGCGATGGCGAAGTGTCCGGCGAGCGCGTTGCCGTATCCGGCATCGATGGCATTCCCGACGGGCTGCGCACTGACGAAAAGGGGAACCTGTACGTGGCCGCCAAAGGCATCGCCGTGTACCGCCCAGACGGCAAGCTGTTGGCAACCATTCCTCTGGCCGAAACCCCCTCGAATTGCGCCTTCGGCGACGCCGATTTTCAGTCGCTGTACATTACCGCGCGAACGTCCTTGTATCGTGTCCGGCTGGGCGTAAAAGGGGCGGCACAATACTGACCCGCAACGATTCCCGACGCTACCCGAAGCATCCCATCCTGGGCGTGGGCGCGTTGATCTTCAACCGCGGCAGGATTCTGCTGGTGGAACGCGGCAATGAGCCTTTGAAAGGCCTGTGGTCGCTGCCCGGTGGAGCCCTCGAACCGGGCGAAACCCTGCAGGAGGGCATCATCCGGGAGGTGCGCGAAGAGACCGGCCTGGAAGTCGAACCTCTGCGCGTGCTCGAAATCTTCGAGCGCATTATCCGCGACTCGCTGGGCGCGCCTGAGTACCACTACGTTCTCATCGATTACATCTGCCGTGTTACGGGAGGCAAACTCTGCGCCGCCGACGATGCCAGCCGAGTGGACTGGGTGCCGCGCGGCAAGCTTTCCGCGTACCCGATCACCACCGGTACTTTGCCGGTCATTGAGAAAGGGTTTCGCGAGCAGCAGCGCACGAGACCCGCCAGGGCCAAGACCATGCAAACAAATCGCCTCCACCCTTAACGCAGCTTCGGACCAGACTTGCGAACTCCAAATCGAGTGTGATATCGTCGTCCAAACCTGGGGTGCATGCCCCGAGGGTTCGAGGGTACCAAACTAAATGCTGCTTGCTCCAGTCGTTTGGATTTTGACGGTGGTCATCTGTTATTTCTTCATCGCTCAAACCTGGTGGTTTCCGCCGCCCATCTCCCAGCACGGCATCGCCTACGATGCCCAGTTCATGCGGACCCTGGTGGTGACCGGCATCATCTTTTTTCTGGCGCAATTCGCTCTGGGCTGGGTGATCTTCCGTTTTCGCGACGATGGACGCCGCGCCAGCTATTCTCATGGCAACAACAGGCTGGAAACCATCTGGACCAGCGCCACAGCCATCCTTTTCGTGGGCCTGGTGCTCATGGGCACGCGCATCTGGGCCGCCGTGCACCTTTCCGAGCCGGACCCGGCCGCCGTCCCCATCGAGCTCATGGCCAAGCAGTTCGCCTTTTCGTTCCGCTATCCGGGCCCGGACGGCAAGTTCGGCGCTACGGATCTCAAATTGGTGAACGACGCGGCAGGCAATCCCCTCGGTATCGACGATAATGATCCGGCTGGTAAGGATGATATCGTGAGCGCCTCCCTGAAGGTGCCCGCCGGCAAGCCTATCAAGCTGATCATGCATTCCCGCGACGTGATTCACAACTTCTTCGTCCGCGAGTTGCGCCTGAAGCAGGATATCGTTCCCGGCATGGAGATACCCCTTTATTTCCAGGCCGATACGCCGGGTACGTATGAAATCCCCTGTTCTGAATTGTGCGGCCTCGGGCATTTTCAGATGCGCAGCACCATGGAAGTGATGCCCGAAGCCGATTTTGAAAAATGGAAGCAGGAGCAAGCCGCAAATAAGTAATGCATCCCCAGGCCCGCGTTTTGACGATTTTATTCTTGGTGAAAACAACATGTCCTCACCCGTAGTACATGCGCATCACGCGCCCCAAGGCTTCATCCGGAAGTATGTATTCAGCCTGGATCATAAGGTGATCGGCATTCAATACTACTTCCTCGCCTTGTTTTCGGTGCTGGTGGGCATGAGCCTGTCGCTGCTCATGCGCTTCCACATGGTCCACCCGGACGCCAAGGTTCACTGGTTTTCCACCCTGTGGCCCACCGCCGCGCAGGGCGGGATCATGACCCCCGAACTGTACCTTTCGCTGATGACCATGCACGGCACCATCATGGTCTTTTTCGTCCTGACGACGGCGCCGCAGAGCGGCTTCGGCAATTACTTCCTGCCCATCCAGATCGGCGCCGAGGATATGGCCTTTCCAGTGCTCAACATGTTGTCCTTCTGGACCACGCTGCTGGCGCTTGGGGTGATGATATCCGCCTTCTTCGTGCCGGGAGGCGCGCCGCTTTCCGGCTGGACCGGTTACCCGCCACTCAGTGCCATTGGCGCGGTAGCGGGACCCGGAGAGGGCTTGGGCCAGACGCTCTGGATCGTCAGCATCGCTATCTTTTGCGGCGCATCGCTGATGGGCGCCATCAATTTCATCGCCACCATCATCGATCTGCGCTGCCAGGGGATGTCGTTGATGCGCCTGCCCCTGACCTGCTGGACCTGGTTCGTGACGGCCATTCTGGGCCTGCTGGGATTCGCCGTGTTATTGGCCGCCGGCGTCCTCCTGATTCTCGACCGTTCGGCCGGGACCAGTTTCTTCGTGCCGGGCGGCCTGCTGGTGAGCGACCAGATCCTGAATCACAAAGGCGGATCGCCGCTGCTCTGGCAGCATTTGTTCTGGTTCTTCGGCCATCCCGAGGTCTACATCGCCATCCTGCCCGGCATGGGAGTGACCTCTCAATTGCTCTCCACCTTTTGCCGCAAGCCGATTTTCGGATATCGGGCCATGGTGTACGCCATATTGGCCATCGGCTTCCTGGGCTTCATGGTTTGGGGCCATCACATGTTTATGAGCGGGATGAGCCCCTATTCGGCCATGGCGTTTTCCGTGCTGACCATGGCTATCGGCGTGCCATCGGCCATCAAGACATTTAACTGGATCGGCACCTTATGGGGCGGCAAGATCCGCTTCACCACGGCCATGATGTTCGCGCTGGGTTTCGTCTCGCTGTTTGTAACGGGCGGGATCAGCGGCATCTTCCTGGGGCAGCCGGCCCTGGACCTCTACTTCCACGACACCTACTTCGTGGTGGGCCACTTCCACATGATCATGGGCGTGGCGGCCATCTTCGGTATGTTTGCCGGCACCTTCTACTGGTTCCCCAAGATGTTCGGACGCATGCTGAACGAAACTCTGGGCAAGATCCACTTCTACGTCACTTTCGTGGGCGTCTACGCCATCTTTACCCCCATGCACTTTCTGGGCATCGCGGGCAATCCCCGGCGCTACTCTGACTTTACTAACTTCGACTTCCTGGGTAAACTGCTGCCGGTGCACAACTTCATGACCCAGGCGGCATACGGAACTGCCGCCATCCAGATTCTGTTCTTCATTAATCTTTTCTGGAGCATGAAGTACGGCAAGAAGGCGCCTATGAATCCGTGGAACGCCACCACGTTGGAATGGACTGTCCCGTCGCCCCCGCCGTTCGATAATTTCGCCGGCCAACACCCCGTGGTGAACCATGGCCCATACGAATATGGCGTGCCCGGGGCGCCCAACGACTTCATAATGCAAACCGATCCGGTGGATGTCGTAAGAGAGCCGCACGCGTAAGCGGCCGGTCTGGACCACGCCTATGCCTTCCCTTACATCGGACGTCATTAAGCCCCCGGCCCCGCCGTCTCGCGGCTTCGGCGGCGGCGGATCGGATGGCCGGGGCGCTTCGCGCCGCGCCTCCATGACGGGTTTGATGGTCCTGCTGGCGGCCACTACCATGGCGTTCGCCGCTTTCACCAGCGCCTTCGTCGTGCGCCGCGGAATGTCCAACGACTGGGTGGCGCTCCCCTTGCCCCGGATCCTCTGGGTGGACACCGCCATGTTGGTAGCCAGCAGTGTGCTGTTGGAAGTCGCGCGGCGATCGCTCAAGAGCGGGCGGCGAACTGAATTCAACCGCTATTGGACCGCCGGTACGGCGCTCGGAGCGCTTTTCCTGCTGGGACAGGCCTTCGCCTGGCGGCAGTTGAATGCCGCCGGCATCTTTGTGGCTTCCAATCCCAGCAGTTCGTTCTTCTATCTGCTTACCGCCGCTCACGGCCTGCACATCCTGGGAGGTCTCTCGGCGTTGGTCTATGTCGACGTGCAGGCGCTCAGCCTGCGTCTGGGACCCGGGAAACGTACCGCCGTGGATGTAAGCGCCATGTTCTGGCATTTTGTGGATGGCCTTTGGGTTTACCTGATGGCTCTATTTCTCGTTTGGGGGTAATTTGTCGATGTCGCAAGCCAATTCGGCGGTAGCCGAGACGTCGGTCTGGTCCGGCGGGCGTTCGCCGTATGCTGTGAATTCAAAGAAGTTCGGGATGTGGCTGTTCATTATCTCGGACGCGCTGACGTTTTCCGCACTGCTCATGGCGTACACCTACGTGCGGCTGTCCACGCCGAACTGGCCAACCCCTTTCCATTTTTCGCCCAGCATCATTTTCTCCACGGTGATGACCTTCTGCCTGCTCTCGAGCAGCCTGACCATGGTCATGGGAGTGCACGCCATGAATCATGGCAATCGCAAGGCGGCCGTCGCCTGGATCCTGGCCACCATGGGAGGCGGTGGAGCATTCGTGGCTTTGCACCTTACGGAATGGCTCAACCTGATCAACAACGAGCACGTGACGCCCTTTAGCAACGAATGGGGCGTGCCCCTGTTCGGCGGCACGTTTTTCGCGTTGACCGGCTTGCACATGACCCACGTGGTGATCGGATTGATTTATCTCGGCATCATTGCGTTCGCGGTGGGCCGCGGCAAATTCAAGGCCGAAGACGTGGAAGTGAGCGGCTTGTATTGGCACTTTGTGGACCTGGTGTGGATGTTCATCTTCCCGCTGGTCTACCTGATGTCGGCGAAGATTTAGGAGGCCTCATGAGCGCGCATACCGAAGAACTTGCTGTCGCGGGCGGAACCACCAAGACTTTCCTTTACGTCTGGTTCGCGCTCCTGTTTATGACCGGCATCGAGGTATTCCTGGCATACGAGCAGATCCCGGTACTGATCTTTCTCACGGCCCTGGTGGGCTTGTCGGTTATCAAGGCGGCCCTGATTATCGCTTATTTCATGCACTTGAAATTTGAGAAACTTAGCCTGTTTATCACACTATTCCCCATGTTGGTTCTGTGCATCATCCTGATGCTGATCCTGTTCATGCCGGACTCCAACCGTCTGATGATGATGAGACCGCGATGAAGCGCCTGGCGATCACGCTCTTTTTGACCGCTGCCAGTTGTTGGGGCCAGTGCGTCATGTGTTTCCGCACAGCCGCAGCCCAGAATGCCGCCCGCGCTCATTTGATGAATGTGGGTATCGTGCTGTTGGGATTGCCGCCATTTTGTATCCTGGGAGGATTCCTGGTTCTGGCCTGGCGCCGCAACCAGGCCTTCGACGCCCCGCCGGACGAAGGGTCGCTTGACGCAGGCCCTCCTTCGGACCTGCGCACGTAGATTTCGCCGCCGCGCTCCCGGAATTGTATATTATTAAACCAATGAGGGGCCGCATTGCGCGTTTTATTTATTAAAACCAGGCCGGAAATCGCGGATCTCTGCATGCGCGAGCTGGCGCGGGTGGGTTTCGACGCGGGCCATACGTCGGCGGAAAGCCCGGAGGAGCTGGGTGCGCTCCTGGACGCCACCAAATACGACCTGATCCTCACGGAGCTATCGTCTCCGGGCTGGAGCTGGCGAGCTGCGCTGGAAGCTTTGCGCGGACGGCCTGACAGCGTTCCTCTCATCGTTCTGGCGCCCGAACCCGATCCGCGTCTGCTGATGAATTGCGTCCTGGAGGGGGCGGCCGACAGCCTGTATACCGGCGAGCTATTTCGTCTGCCCATCTCCGCGCGACAGGTTCTGGAAATTAAAGCCGCCCGCCACGATCCCGGCGCGCGGGATGTGGTCTATGCGGATCTGCGCTTCCGGCAAATGTTCGAAGCGTCGCCCGACGCCATCCTGCAGGTGGATTCCGAGGGCCGCATCGCTCTGGCGAACTCGCTGGCGGGCGAAATGTTCCGCTGCCCGGTAGATCAATTGATGGGCAAATCAGTGGACGAATTGGTGCCGGCGCGTTTTCGCGACCGCCACCAGGGATACCGCGAACACTATCAGTCCAAGCCGGTAATGCGACCCATGGGATCGGGCCTCGACCTGTGGGCCAAGCGCACCGACGGAACCGAGGTTCCCGTCGATATCACTCTCAGCCCGCTGGATACGAAGGATGGCCCCCAGGTAATGTGCGTCATCCGCGACATTACCGATCGCAAGCGCGCCGAAGAGGCCATGCGGCGGCAGGCGCGGTTGATCGAGGCTTCTCACGATGCCATCATCGTGCGCGAAGCTGCCGGCCGGATTCTGCAATGGAACGCGGGCGCCGAAGAGATTTACGGCTGGCCGGCGGAGGAAGCGGTTGGCAGGAACAGCCATACGCTGTTCCAGACGAAATTCCCCGTCTCGCGGCAGGCGCTGGAGTCGGAAGTCGAGGGCAGCGGGCAGTGGTACGGCGAACTCCGGCATACCCGCCGCGATGGCGCCGAGATCATCGTCGATTCGCGCCACATCCTGCTGCGCCAAACAGACGGGCAGCCCGGCGCGCTGCTGGAAATCAATCGGGACATTACCCAGCGCAAGCAAGCCGAAGAGGCGGTGGCCGAACTGAACACCAAGCTGGCGGCCACCAACAAAGAACTGGAGCTGCGCAACCACGAGGTGGAACGCGCCAACCGGCTGAAGAGCGAATTCCTGGCCAGCATGAGCCATGAGCTGCGCACGCCGCTTAACGCTATCATCGGTTTTTCAGACTTGCTGGCGGAACAAACCGCCGGCGCGCTGTCCGCCAAACAACAGCGGTTTGTCAGTCACATTCAGCAGGGCGCGCGGCATCTGCTGGCCCTGATCAACGACATTCTGGATCTCTCCAAGGTGGAAGCCGGACGTCTGGAATTGAACCGGGAAAACATATCCGTGGCCGGCGTCCTGACGGAGGTTCTCACCAGCATCCGGCCGGCGGCCGCCGCGAAGAACATTGCCGTGCACAGCAGCATCGGCCCGGACGTATCCGTGTTCGCGGATCGCATCCGGTTCAAGCAGATCCTGTTTAACCTTCTGAGCAATGCGGTCAAGTTCACTCCCGATGCCGGCAAGATATGGGTGGAGGCCGCCGAGCGCCGCGGCCGGCTCACGATTTCGGTGAGCGACACCGGCTTGGGCATTCCCATCGAGGAGCAGGAGGCGATTTTTGACGCCTTCCACCAGGCAGGCGCTACTACCAAGGGCGTGAAAGAAGGAACCGGGCTGGGCCTCGCCATCACCAAGCGGCTGGTCGAGGAGCATGGAGGCCGGGTCTGGGTGGAGAGCGAGCCCGGCAAGGGAGCCCGGTTAAGCTTCACCATACCTGCCGGCAGGATGTGGCCGGGTACGGTTGCGCTGTCCGAAGGCGCTCCGCCGGAAGCTCCGCCTGCGCGCGACCGTCCCCTGGTTCTGATCATCGACGACGAAGCCGCCGCGCGCGAGCTGTTGGCCAGTTGGCTGGAGCCGGAAGGGTATGAGCTCATCATGGCGGGCTCCTCCACCGAGGCGCTCGCCAAGGCTGCCGAGCATGTGCCGGATGCCATCACCCTGAACATGCTCATGCCGGGAAAAGGCGGCTGGGACACGCTTTATGAATTGAAAAAGACCCCCATCACCTCCACCATTCCGGTGATCGTGGTCACGGTGGTCGACGAACCAAAGATCGGTCTGGCGCTGGGCGCCACGGAATATCTGGTCAAACCCGTCGACAAAGAGGTGCTTCTCGAGAGCATTCGCCACCATATTGGTCCCGGGTCCGACGGCCCCGCCAAGGTGCTGGTGGTGGATGATGAAGCCAACGCACGCGAACTGCTGAAAGAGATCCTGGAATCGGACGGCTACATTCCGGTGCTGGCGGCCACCGGCAAAGAGGCCTTGGACGCCATGGGGCGGATTCCCGTCAGCGCCATCCTCCTGGACCTGATCATGCCGGAAATGGATGGCTTCGAGCTGTTGCTCCACATGAAAGAAGATCCAAGCATGCGCAATATCCCAGTACTGGTCCTGACGGGCAAGGATCTGACCGATAATGAAGTCGAGATGCTGCGTCATGAAACCATCGGCCTCTTTCAAAAAAATCGGGAATGGAAGAACCAGGTGCTCGCCGAATTGCGGCGGGCCGTGGGCGCCCAGGCGGGGCGCTCATGAGCCGGAAAATTCTGGTTGCCGACGATAACCCGGCCAGCCGCGAGTTGATCAGGGAAGTGCTGGAAATGAGCGGTTACGACGTAATCGACGCGGCGGACGGCCAGGAAGCCGTGGGACGCGCGCGCGAGTTCAAGCCCGACCTGCTGCTGGTTGATATTCAGATGCCCCGCCTGGATGGCTATGGCGTGCTGCGCGAATTGCGCGCCGATCCAGCTCTCAACGGCCTGCACATCGTCGCACTGACCGCGTTCGCCATGCAGGGCGACCGCGAACGCGCCATGGATGCGGGCTTCGACGGCTACATCACCAAGCCCGTGGAGATCGCGGCGTTACGGCGGGAGATCCTCAAGTTCTTTTAGGCACGTTTGCCAACATGAGCGCGCTTCCCCTTATCAAACTCCTGGCGATCGACGACGATCCGCAGAGCCTCGAGCTGGTGTCCGAGGCGCTGTCCGATAACGGCCTGCACATTTTCACCGCGAACGATCCGGAAACGGGTCTCGAGCTGGTCACACGCGAGCGCCCGGAGATCGTGCTGAGCGATATCTTGATGCCGAAAATGAACGGCATGGAGCTGCTTAGCCGCGTCCTGGAAATCGATCCGGCCATCGACGTGATCCTGATGACCGCGCACTACTCCACCGATGCCGCCGTGGAAGCCATCAAGAAAGGCGCCTGCGATTATCTGGACAAACCCATCAGGCTGGCCGTGTTGCGGGAAAAAATCAGCAAGCTGGCCGAAGACGCGCGCCGCCGGTTGCGCGCCAGCCAGTTGGACGACGAGTTGATGGACACCTGCCAGTTCGAAGGTATGGTGGGCCGCAGTCCGCTGATGTGGGAAATGTTCGCGCAGATCCGCCGGGTGGCGCCGCACTATCGGGCCTGCGCGGTCACCGGTCCCACCGGCACCGGCAAGGAACTGGTGGCGAATGCCCTGCACAAGCTCAGCCAGGCTTCCGGACCGATGGTGGTCTGCAATTGTTCGGCGGTGGTGGAAACCCTGTTTGAGAGCGAATTGTTCGGCCACGTGCGGGGTGCGTTCACCGGCGCCACCACCGATAAAATGGGGCTGTTCGAGTATGCCCACGGCGGCACGCTTTTCCTGGACGAGATCGGCGACATGCCCCTGGCCACCCAGGCCAAGCTGCTGCGCGTGCTCCAGAACCAGGAGGTCACGCGCGTGGGGTCGCTGCGCGCGCGCCAGGTGGATGTGCGGGTGGTGGCCGCCACCAATCACGATCTGCGCGCGCAGATCGCCGAGAAGCACTTCCGCGAGGACCTTTACTATCGGTTGTCCATGGTGGAGATCAGTACTCCGGCCCTGGCCGACCGCAAGGAAGATCTGCCGCTTCTGGAACGCTTCTTCATTCAGAAGTACGCGGCGCAGTACAAGAAGCCGGTGGAATCGCTGACCCCCCGGGCGCAAATCCTGCTGGCGCGCCACGCCTGGCCCGGCAATGTACGTGAGTTGGAGAACGTCATCGGGCACGCCTGCATGCTGGCGGCCAGTGAAGCCATTGACGTCCAGGACCTGCCGCCGTACATGCGCCAGATGCCGGCCGCGCATTCGGGAGTGCCCCCGGCCGGTAACGGCGATGCGTTATCGTTCGACGAACAGGAGCGGCGGGTACTCGAAGAAGCGCTTGACCGGTCGGGCGGCAACCAGGTGCACGCCGCGCGCCTGCTCGGCATCACCCGCGACAAGCTCCGCTACAAGATCAAGAAGCACAATCTGAAGTAGAGACGGCGCTCAGGGTGTCACCCAAACCTGCACGGTATTGCTGGGCACTCCCGCTACCGATACCGTTACCGGTACTGCCCCTGATATCCCCGGCGGCACGACCAGGTTGATCTGGTACAAGCCCGCAAATCCCGGCGCCATACCGGCAAATGGGACGCCTGTCGGCGTTCCGCCAACCGTTGCGGTCACCTTGGCCGTGACCCACGAGAGCGTATCGGCCGGCGCGGCGGCGCCCGTCGGGACCGGCGGCGATACCGCGCCCAGGCCCGTCCCGTACAGAAAGATGGCTTCCGCCGCGGCGGCTGGATGAGCCTGTGAATTGACGGAATAATCCTGGTTCAGGGCCGCCGCATGGGTGCCGTCGATGGTGAAGATGGCCGGCCCGGCCGCGGCGATGGTGACGGTTTGCGCCGCCGCTATCCCGGCACGGGTAACTGTAAGGGTGGCGCTGCCCGGCGTCACCTCCCACGGGATCTGTGCGTTGATCTGCAGGGGGGAAACGTAGAGCAACGGCGCGCTGATCCCGTTGATCTGCACACTGGCGGCCGCCATGCTGACGGGCAGCGGCAACAGTGACGGCTGCTGCGGCGCGGCCGCCAGGTTCACTCCGTAAATGGAAAACAACTCGCCCGGGCTCAAAGCTGCCTGCACCGCGGCCGAGTTGACCGCGCCGATGGCCGGAAACGCCGGCCCCATTACGGCCCATTCATAGGTGGCCACCGCGCCCGCCGGCAGAGTATCGGTGAAACTTGAGCCATTCCAGGTCACCGCGAAAGTGGAACTACTGGATGCCCCATTCAGCGCCAGCAGGACGACGGAGCCATCCGGGTTGCTGAAGGCTACGTCTTCCATGGAGCCGGATCCATAAGTGTTGGAGTCGATGCGATACGCGCCTGGCTGCACGAATTTCCCGAGGTGCCCCAAGACGTAGTACTCCACGTTGCGGGTGATCACGGGCGGCGAGACGCTGGAATCCACCGTCACGATGCCGCGGCAGTTGGCGCATCCACCATTCTGCGGCCCGGAATTCTGGTCCAGAGCCAGGTTCCAGAGCGTGACGCCGCGCGCCCAATTGCGCGTGGCGCCGATCAACAGATGGTCCGCGTTCCAGGCCAGGTCGCCCGCGAAATTGGAACCTACCGATCCCGTGCACTCCGTGAACCAGATGTCCTTAGCCGGATAAGCCTGCTTCACCTGGGATTGCGCGCTGACGTCGCCTCCATAGCAGTGGAACGAGCTGCCCGCCAGATAGTTGTATGCCGCGCTGTCGCCCAGCAGCGCCTCGGGATACTGCGGGGTGTCCCAGTTATGTTCGTAGCCGAAAATCTTCACCCCGCCGAGGCCCGCACTCGCCAGGGCCGGCCCCAGGTTGCCGGCGATGAAGCCGGCTTCGTCGGAACTGGCCACCAACGCCGTCGGGTAACTGCTGTTGGAATTGAGCGGCTCGTTCTGCATGGAGACGGCATAGATCGGAATGCTTTGCTGCTGGTAAGCCTGGATGAAGCGCACGAAGTATTGCGCCAAGACGGGGAAATCGGCGGTCGCAACATTGCCGCCGTTCATCGTTCCGGTGGTCTTCATCCAGGCGGGCGGACTCCAGGGCAGCGCATGTACTTTCAGCGACGGATTGATCGAGACTGCCCGGCGGAGCAGCGGCACCAGATATGTCATGTCATGGGCGATCGAGAAGCTTTGTAAGTTCGGGTCGGTCTGCCCTTCGGGAACGTCGTCGTAACTATAATTGCCGCTGGCCGAGAAGTCGCTGGCGCCCATGGGCTGCCTCAGCAGGCTGATGCCGATGCCGGCGCTGGGATCGAAGAGGCTCTGCATCAAATCGTCCCGCTGCGACCCGGTGAGTTTGTTCCACAGCACCCAGCCCGCCGAGTCCGTGAGCGAGGCTCCCACGCCGTCCATTTGCTGGTATTGGGTACCGGGGTTCACCGCGATGGTGAAAGCGGGCGATCCCGCCGGAGCGCCTGGCGTAAACACGAGCCCCGCGGGCCGCTGCGCCAGCAGCTTGGATTGGTCGCCATCGGTTTCGACGACCTGAACGTTCTGTCCGGCCGCAGGTAGCGCGGCAACGGCGATGCAGATGGCGGAAAGCGGTACCCGCATGCCCATATGGTAGCGGCAGGCGGGCTTCCCCGCCTGTCCCGGCGTGCCATAATTCGGAGTAGTGCTGGTGCGCAAACCACTCCTGTGGCTGCTGTGCGCAGGCGCCGCCTGGGCGCAGTCCGCTCCCTCCATCAATCCCGGAGGCGCGGTCAACGCAGCCGGCTACACGGCCCCCTTGGCTCCCGGAAGTATCGCGGCGGTGTACGGCAGTTTTCTTCTCTCGTCGCCGGCGGAGGCTTCGGGTGCGCCGCTTCCGAAAAGCCTGGAGGGTCTTTCGCTTCAATTCAGCCCCAACCTGGCGGCGCCTCTTTTCTTCGCATCGGCGGGACAAGTGAACCTGCAGGTGCCGTGGGAAACTACCGGACAATCGGCGGTATCCCTCACCGCGACGCTAAACGGCCAAGCCGGCGCGCCACAGGCCGTCAGCATTGCGCCCTTCGCGCCAGGCATATTCAGTGCAAATTCGCAGGGCACCGGCCAGGGTGCCATCCTGAACACGTCCTATCAACTGGTTGACGCTTCGCATCCGGCGATACCGGGCGTCACCTACGTCCAGATCTACTGCACTGGCCTCGGCGCAGTCAGCCATCAGCCGGCGACTGGGGCGGCATCCCCTGTAAGCCCTCTTGCCGAAACTCCCACCATGCCCGAGGTGACCATCGGCGGCGTGCCGGCCACCGTCATATTCTCCGGATTGGCGCCGGGCTTCGTGGGCGAGTATCAGGTGAACGCGCAGGTGCCCGCCGCGGCGCCCGCAGGCAGCGCCGTGCCGGTCACGATGTCGATCGGCGGCGCGACGTCCAATACCGTAACGATAGCGGTGGGCCCGCCGGTGGCGGTTACATCGAGTCTGGCGCCCGCCGGCGGCATCGCTTTGAACAACGCCGTGGTGCCCCTGGTTTACAGTTGGAACTCGCCCATACAGTTCCAGGGCAGCGGATGGAAGCCGGGCGAAATTGTGACGGCCACCTTGCACGGGCCCCTCAACTGGCAGGCCGTTCCGCCCGCGGATCTCGGGCTGGGCACCCTAACCGCCGACGCGTCCGGAAATCTCGCGGGCACCATCACCATCCCTTATGACACCGGCGTCACTGGTCCCTCCACGCGCATTCCCCGTCCCGGAATTTATGAAGTGAACGCCACCGGTTCCATCTCGGGGACGGTCGCCGCCACCGCGACCATCACCATCTGCGTGGCCACTGAACTCGGCGCCGGCTTCCAGATCGACTGGGGACATGAACGCGGCGGCCGGCTGGGCGTTTTCCCGGGGACACTAGCCGATTTCTCGCCGGAGCGCGTGGATCCGGAATGGGTCACGGTGTGGCGGCAGGCGCCGGTGCAAGCCTATGGGACCATCATGGCGAATACCAACGGTATCCCGCCCGCGCGGATCACCTCATCGGATTATCCCGGCACCCACTATGGCCACGATGCCAACTTATTTCTCACTCCCGATCCGGAATACCAGTGGCTGGTGGGAACTCGTAACTACTATGCCAACGCGTTGTACGCGAATAACGCCGGGCCCGGCGTGATCGAGATCGAATGGGAGACCCTCAACGCCGGCAGCCCCGCCAGTTACGGGCAGGGTAATATCGGCCTGCCGGTCTGGGCCAATCCGACCACCGGCGACCGAGTCTTCGTGGTGGGCCGCTGGATACTCGACGCCGGACATCCGGACAAGGGCGACAGCACGGAGATCCACCCGCCGCGCTTGCTGGCGACCATGCGCACCCGTCCCGCGGCGGCGCCCGGTAGCGGCGCGCGCGCCACGCAGGTGGATATTTATGCCAGCGGCCACGGTGGTGGCGCCAACCAGATCGACCCGCCAGGGCTCAGCGACGAACTCGACCAGAACGGTTATGGCGGCGGCCGGATACAAGATGCCCTGGACGCTTCCGATCAGCAAGTCTACTATCAGGCGGGTCCGGCATCGGCGCTGGTCGCGGCTCTCGCCAACACGCTGGCCGAGAAGATGGTCGGATCGCCTCTTACCGGCCAAATCTTCACCACCGCGGGCCCCAGCGCGTTCCCCTGGGGCGCGCCCGGTACCGAAGAGATGCCCATCAACGACATGGATTATGATTTCGACGTACCGCTGCCGCCCCCGCCCGCCGGCGCGACCTCCATTCAGATGTACGCCGCCACGCACCCGCAGCACACCACGGCGGTGAATGAGGTGGTAACTTACACCAACCCGGTGAACGGCCTGCCCACCGTCGCGCAC
>DATGGM010000204.1:0-1774 GCA_035308525.1 Bryobacteraceae bacterium | reverse complement strand
ACCCGCCAGTACGAATACGTCTACGCGCCATCCAAGTTTTCCGGCAATACGGCCTTCGCGATTCAGTTCGCGGACACCGCCTACCGGTCGTTCCGCTTGACCAGCCTGACTGGCACGGGATTCTAGAGCCCTACTCCCACTCGATCGTGGCAGGAGGCTTGTGCGTCAGATCGTAGAACACGCCGCTGATTCCGGGCGCCGCCAGTAACTCGCTCGACATGCAATCCAGCAGCGCTTCCGGCATGCTCACCGACTGGGCCGTCATCCCATCCACCGAATCGATCGGACGCAGCACCACCGAATCCGGCGCAGCCTCCGTGCCCAGCGGAATCAGCACCACGGGGAATTGCCAGATCCGTCCGTCGAATCCGCTTTCGTGCGAGAGACGCCGCACAATGGCATCCGCATGCCGCAGCCGTGCGATCCGCGCGGCCGACAAATCGCTCACCCGCACGCGCATCTCGGCCAGCGGCGCGGCGCTCCGCACGCGCGCAATCACGCGGTTGACGCCGGCAATCCGGTTGATCAGTTCGGTAGCGCGCTCGTGATCCAGCGATTCCACGCACAACACCGGCGCGTAGCTGCGGCTGTCGCCCTGCACGCCCACCGAATGGACCGGCAGAATGTAGCCTTCGGGCGTGGCTTCCACGGCGCCGTCACTGTCCGAACAGAGGCACCGGATGGCTAGCCCGGGGCCCGGGAATGGATGCCGGTCGAGCACCTCCGCCGGCAGGCCCAGCTCGCGCCCGATCTCCCGCACCTCGTCCTTATAGTAGGAACGCAAAGGCTCCACGATGCGCCCCGCCTCCATCAGCCGCTGAATGCCGGGCACGCGGTTATGATGCGTCTTGATCACCGCGGCCTTTTCCGTGCCGCCCGATTCTATAGTGTCCGGATAAATGGTGCCCTGCCCGAGAATCCAGTGGCCGTCCAGCAGGTGGCGCGACTCGATGATGCGCTCCTGCACGCGCACGAACTCCTCGCCGATGATGTGGCGCTTCCGTTCCGGATCCCGCACTCCGGCCAGCGCGCTCAGGAACTGTTCTTGCGCGCATTCCACCGTCAGGCCCGGCATGCGGCTCACGTAGTCCGTCTCGCCTTCGCGCATCAGGCCCGTATCCACATACACGCCGCGCACGCGCCCGTCGCCCAGCGCCCGCTGGCAGAGCGCGCAAGCCACTGTGGAGTCCACCCCGCCGCTGACGAAGAAGAAGACATTGCGATTGCCCACGCACCGCCGGATGTCGTCTTCGATTTGCGGCACGCGGTTGCGCGGGTCCCAATCGCGTTCGCAACCGCAAATGGCGAACAGGAAGTTCGACAGGATCTCGCGGCCTCGCGTAGTGTGCGCCACCTCGGGATGAAACTGCACGGCGTACAGGCCGCGCGCCGGCGCTTCCATGGCCGCAATCGCGCAGGTGGCCGTGCTCCCCAGCACCGCGAATCCGGGCGGAGGAGCAGTCACCAGGTCCCTGTGGCTCATCCAGATCTGTTGCCTGCCGGCGACGCCCGCCAACAGCGCGCTGCCGCGGCCGTCCATCTCGAACGTGGCCAGGCCGTATTCGCCCTTGACGCCCAACTGTACGGTTCCGCCCAGTAAATGCGCCATAAGCTGCTGGCCGTAGCAAATGCCCAGCACGCGGGCGCCGCTTGAGAAAATCGCGGAATCCACGGTGGGGCTGGCCGGATCGTACACCGAATTGGGGCCGCCGGAAATGATCAGGCCTCTGGCGCCGGCGAGTTCCGCGGCGGGAGTCTCGCTGGCGCGCACCTC
>DATGGM010000203.1:0-12747 GCA_035308525.1 Bryobacteraceae bacterium | reverse complement strand
AGACCACGGTAGCCCGGTTCGCGGCGGAACACGCGATTACCACGCCGATCCTGTTCGATTGCGGGCAGGCATCGGTGTCTTATCTCAAGGCCACGCCGCAGAACCCCAAGGTGAGCGTTCCCCACCTCTTCCTGATCGACGGCCAGGGCATGATCCGCAACGACTTCGCTTATGGGTTCGACACCAAGAACATCTTTGAGGGCGACGGTCTGGACGCGGAGATCGACCATCTGCTGGCTGCGCCGGCAAAAGCCAGGAAATAACCCGCGCCTCCCTCCCTGAGATTCCCGGACGGGCGCCCGCACTATATAGGGCAATGCTACTTACGCCCAAACGAGCATGGGCCCTGCTCATGCTGACCGTGTATAGTGCGCTGGCCGCGTCGCCGGTTGGCGCGCGCGCCTATTTGACCGGGGCGACGGTCCCCGATTTTCCGTCAAAGTGCGATGTGCGCATCGATATGACCGGCGACCAGGAATTGCTTTTCGTGACGCGCGCGCTCACGCTGCATGTCCCGTATGACAAGGTCAACACCGTGGAGTACGGTCAGCATGTCGGGCGGCGTTATGCAGAAGCGGTCCTGATTTCGCCCCTCTTTCTGTTGAGCAAATCGCGCAAGCACTTCGTGACGGTGGGCTACACGGACGGCAGGGGCAGGCAGCAGGCGCTCGTACTACAGGTGAATAAGGGCGACGTGCGCGCCGTGCTGGCCGAACTGGAGGCCAAGACCGGCCGCCGCGTCGAGTATACCGACGATGAAGCCCGCAAGGGGCGGGGGTGACGCGCTATGCTCGGTGCAATTCTGTTGTGTGCGTTGGTGGCCGGACCGTCCGATCCGGTTCCAGCGGCGGCGGCGCCCGCGGCAGCTTCCGTCGAGCAGGATAGCCTGCGCGTCCTGCTCACTCTCAAGCGGGTGTATGTGGATCGATTTAGCGGCGGCGAGACCGCCGCGCAGATGCGTGACATGATTATCAGCAGCCTGCAAAATACGCGCCTGTTCTTAGTCACCGAAAACCAGGAGAAGGCGGACGCCATCCTGCGCGGCTCGGCCGAAGACCTGGTCTACACCGACACGCATTCGTCGAGCGATAGTCTGAACGTGCATAGCAGCCTGGGCACCCGGCGCAGTGAAGACTCGGGAGCGTTGCGGGGCGGTAACCATGTGTCCGACAGCCACGATCAGTCAGTGGGCCTGGGAGCTGGAGAGAGCGAATCCAGCCATTCGGCGGAGCGGCGGCACGAGGCCAACGCCGCGGTCCGCATCGTGAATAAGGATGGCGACGTGATCTGGTCCACCACCCAGGAAAGCCTGGGCGGCAAGTTCCGCGGGGCCAGCGCGGACGTGGCGGATAAAATCACCCGGCAGTTGACGGAGGATTACGAGCGGGCGAAAAAACTACCGCGCTGATGGCGTCCAGCAAAAGCTCGTTCCGGATGGGCTTGCCCAACACGCGGTCCACCAGCTTCTCTTCCGGCAGATCGTACAGTTCTTCCATCCAGCCGGACAGCACGATGATTTTCGCGAAGCTTCGTTCGTTCACGCTACGGATCAGTCGCAGCCCATCCTTCAGCTTCGGCAGGCACAGATCCATCACCAACACGTCGGGTTGTAGCTCCGCGAGCAAGCGTTCGGCGGAGGGCGCGTCCTCGGCTAAGGCGACCTGATGACCGGCCGCTTCGAGCAGCAGCTTGCGAATGGCGAGTTGCTGGACATCGTCGTCCGCGAGCAGTATATGGGACATTAGAAGTGCATTCCACCGCCGCAAATCAATACTTCGGCGGTAATATAGTCCGACAGCGGCGAGCAGAAGAACAGCACGGCTCCAGCGGCCTCTTCCGGCGTGCCGGCGCGGCCCAGCGGGCAGACCACTTTCATGGCCTCGAGCATTTTCGGCTGAACTCCCACGGCGATCTGGCGGCCCTGAACCTCGATGGTGGCGCCAGCCTGGCTCAACGGCTGGGTGAGCCGGGTTTCAATCATGCCGAAACCCACCGCGTTGACATTCACGTTATAGCGGCCCCACTCCTTGGCCATGGTCTTCGTCAGGCCGATCACGCCGGCTTTGCCCGACGAATAACCGGCTTGGCCGGGATTGCCGTCCGTGCCCGCGATGGAGGTAATGTTGACCACCTTGCGCATGACGCGGCGGCCCTCCGCGGCCTCGCGCTTGGCCGTTTCACGGATGTGTGTGGCGGCGGCGCGCAAAACGCGGAACGGCGCCACCAGGTGGATACCGAGCATCGCCAGGTACTGCTCGTCGGTGGTCTTTTGGATGACATTGTCCCAGGTGTAGCCGGCGTTGTTGACAATGATATCGAGTCCGCCCAGGGCGGCCAGCGTGCCGTCCACCAGCTTTTGCGGGAAATCCGGGGCGGTGACATCGCCCGCCATGTGCGCCGCGCGTCCGCCGGATTGCCGGATGAGGGCCTCGCTCTCGGAGGCGGGTGCGGGGTCCAGATCGTTGATCATCACGGCGGCGCCGGCGGCCGCGAGTTTCTGGGCGATGGCGCGGCCGATACCGCGGCCCGCGCCGGTCACCAGCGCGACTTTGGATTCGAGCGTAAAAGGCATCAGAGACTATGAAACCACAGAAATCGGGCCCTGTGGCTATAATGGATCGGATCATCAATCCCATGCCAGAACTCGTACAATACACCGTCCAGGATGACGTAGCAATCATCACAATTAACAATCCGCCCGTGAACGCTCTCAGCCCCGGTGTGCCGGAAGGCATCGACGCCGGCGTGGCGCGGGCGGCCGCCGACCCCGCCGTTAAGGGCGTGGTGCTGATCGGTTCAGGCAACACGTTTATCGCCGGCGCGGATATCAAGGTCTTCGGCACTATCCCCAATCGCGAAGTCTCCATCGACCGCTCGCGCCGCGTGCACGCGCTGTTGCGGCGCATCGAGGACTGTCCCAAGCCGGTGGTCTGCGCCATACACGGCACGGCGCTGGGCGGCGGGCTGGAGTTCGCCATGGCCTGCCACTATCGCGTGGCGGTTCCAGCCGCTAAGGTAGGGCAGCCGGAAGTGCTGCTGGGTATCATTCCCGGCGCCGGCGGCACCCAGCGCCTGCCGCGACTTTGCGGAGTGGCCACCGCCGTGGAACTCTGCACCCTCGGCCAGCACATCGGCGCGAAGCGCGCCCTGGCGGAAGGCATCGTCGATCATATAGTGGATGGCGATCTGCTGGCGGGCGCTATAGCTTTCGCGCGGCGGAAAGCCGCGGCCGGAGAGATCCGCAAGGTCCGCGAGCAGAGCGCCAACATCGCGGATCGAGCCGCCGCGGCGGCTGCTATCGATGCGGCGCGCGCCAGTCTGAAGAAGACCGCCCGTGGCGCCCGTGCGCCCTATGCCGCAGTTGAGGCAATCACGGCCGGCATTCAGAACGGTTTCGACGCCGGCTCCCAACGCGAAATCGAGTTGTTCGCCGATTGCGTGTTATCCGCCGAATCCCGCAACCTGATCCGCCTGTTCTTCGCGGAGCGCGAGGCAGCCAAGATCCCAGGCGTACCGAAAGAGACGCCCACATCGGAGATTCGCGCGGCCGCGGTAGTGGGTGCGGGCACCATGGGCGGAGGTATCGCCATGAACTACGCCAACGCCGGCATACCCGTGCTGCTGAAGGAATCCGACCAGGCGGCGCTCGGCCGCGGCCTCGCCACTATCCGCAAGAACTACGAAATCTCGGCCTCCAAGGGGAAAATGACCGCGGAGCAGGTGGAGCGCGTCATGTCGTTGATCCGTCCCACGCTCACCTACGACGGTTTCGACCAGGTCGATATCGTAACCGAAGCCGTGTTCGAAAATTTCGAGCTCAAGAAGTCGGTGTTCGCGGAACTGGGGCGAGTGACTAAGCCTGACTGCGTGCTGGCGTCCAACACTTCGACGCTGGATATCGACCAGTTCGCGCGCGCCAGCGGCCGGCCGGCGAGCGTGATCGGCCACCATTTCTTCAGTCCGGCGAACGTCATGAAGCTGATGGAAATCGTGCGTGGCAGCGAGTCCAGCAACCAGACCATCGCTACCTCGCTGAAGCTGTCCAAGAAGCTGAACAAGGTGGGCGTGGTGGTGGGCAACTGTTTTGGCTTCGTGGCCAACCGCATGCTCGCTTATTACATGCGCGAGGGCTACCTGCTGCTGGAAGAAGGCGCCAGTGTGCCGCAGATCGATGGCGTGATGACCGCTTTCGGCATGCCCGTGGGACCGTTCGGCATGCAGGATATCGCGGGCATCGATGTGGGCGCGCGTATCCGGCAATACCTGCGGTCGATCGGCAAGAGCCGCGCGGAAGGGCCGGAATCGCCCGTGCCGGACTGGATCTACGAGATGGGACGCTACGGCCAGAAGACCGGCGCCGGATGGTACCGCTATGAAGCCGGCAGCCGCACGCCTGTTCCTGATCCGCTCATCGAGGAGCTGGCCGAAAAGGCCGCCCGCGAGCGCGGCATCACGCGGCAACCCATCTCGGATGAGGAGATCCTGACGCGCATCATGGTGGCGCTGGCCAATGAAGGCGCCAACGTGCTCGACGAGCATATCGCCATACGGCCCGGGGATATCGACGTGATCTATGCGTACGGCTTCGGATACCCGCGGCATCGCGGCGGTCCCATGGCCTATGCGGATTCGCTCGGGCTCAGGAACGTGCTGGCGAAGGTGAACGAGTATCGTGTGCGCTTGGGAGATCATTGGCAGGCCGCGCCGCTGCTGGAGCGTCTGGCGGCGGCCGGCACGGGGTTCTACGACGCGCCGGGCTCGGCGGCGGCCGCCATTTGATGCGCCGTGACGTTTGAACTGACCCGGCTCCGCTTCCATTTGCGCGCGGCCGGATCGCTGTTCTTTCCGCCCGGCAAGGCCGGCAATGTGCTGCGCGGCGCATTCGGGATGAAGCTGCGCGAAACCGCGGACGCGCCCGATTACCACCGCATCTTCGAACCAAGAACCATTGACGGGCCGAGCGGCCTCGCCGATCCGCCCCGCCCCTTCGTTTTCCGCGCCGCCCATCTGAATGGCCGGACCATTCCGCCCGGCGAGGCATTTCATTTCGACGCACACCTGTTCGACACCCGCGCCGAAACACGCCCGCATTTTGTCACAGCGTTCGCGAGCTGGGGAAGGGCCGAATTGCTGCACGTAGATCAACACGATGTGGCGATCGATCTCGACCAACCGGGCGAACGCGCCACCGGGGTGCGCATCACGTTCGTCACGCCCACCGAATTGAAGCCGGTCACGCGCCCGGAATTTGCCGTCCTGTTTGCCCGCCTGCGCGACCGCATCAGCACCCTGCGCGCGCTGTACGGCCCGGGCCCGCTGGACATCGGCTTCCGCGCCCTGGGCGAGCGCGCCGCCCAGGTCCGCATGACGCGCTGCGAGCTATCGTGGCAGGAGACCGAGCGCCGATCCAGCCGCACAGGTCAGACATACCGTATCGGCGGATTCACCGGATTCGCCGAGTATGCCGGCGAGCTAAGTGAGTTCCTGCCCTATTTGCGTGCCGGCCAGTGGACCGGAGTAGGCCGCCAGACCGTCTGGGGAAAGGGAGAAATATGTTTCCAGGTTTGCTCTTAGCCGCCGCCAAGACTTACACCCTGCCGCCGGGCAAGCTCGCCAAAGCCATCGAATACGCCGCGGCCCGCAACCGGCTATATTTCATCGCCGTGGCTTACGGCATCGCGGTGCTGCTGGCGCTGTTGGCGTGGCACGTGGCGCCGCGCATCCGAGATTTCGCCGAATCGCTCACGCGCCGCCGCCTCCTGCAGGCCTACATTATCGCGCCGCTATTCCTGCTGGCGGTGGACGCGCTGGAATTGCCCGTCGCGCTGTACAGCCACCATCTCTCACTCAAGTACGAGCAGTCCATCCAGGGCTGGGGATCCTGGTTTTGGGATTGGACCAAGGGCGAACTGCTCACCTTCGCGCTGGCCGGCATCGCCATCTGGGTGCTCTATGGCGCGATGCGCCGCAGCCCCCGCCGCTGGTGGTTCTACTTCTGGCTGGCCGCCGTGCCCATGGTTGTCTTGCTGATGTTCATCGAACCGGTGGCCGTCGAGCCGCTATTCTTCAAGTTCGAACCGCTGGCCGCCAGGCAACCCGCCCTGGTCGCCGCCATCGAGAAAGTGGTGACCCGCGGCGGATTGGAGATTCCGCCCGATCGCATGTTCGAGATGAAGGCCAGCGAAAAGCTCAAATCGCTGAACGCTTACGTGACGGGCATCGGCGCGTCCAAGCGCGTGGTGGTCTGGGACAACACCATTCAGAAAATGAGCACCGGCCAGACGCTGTTCGTCTTCGGACACGAGATGGGGCACTACGTCCTGGGTCACGTGTGGATAGGCATCGGCGCGGCGATGCTCGGCATCCTGATCTTCCTGTTCCTGGCGTATCAGGCGATGCGCTGGGCGCTGGCACGCTGGGGCGCGCGTTGGGCGATCCGCGAGATGAACGATTGGGCATCCCTGCCGGTGCTATTGCTGGCGCTGGCGGTATTCGGATTCCTGTCGCAGCCGGTGGGGAGTTCATTCAGCCGCGTGCTGGAGCACAATGCCGACGTTTACGGCCTGGAGGTCATCCACGGGATCGTGCCCAACTCATCCGGGGAAGCCGCCCAGGCCTTCCAGATTCTGGGCGAAGTCTCGCTGGACGATCCAAATCCGAGCCCGTTTATCGAGTTCTGGCTGTACGACCACCCGTCGATCAGCGATCGCGTACGCTTTGCGTCGCAGTATGATCCATGGAGCGCCGGACAGCCTCCGAAATACGTGCGTTAACACACGCCGCAACCACCCTTTATTTATTTTTTACGCGGAAGTATAATCATGTCCGGAGGTGCCTTGTGCGCCCATTAGATGTTCCCGAAATCCTGATCATCCTGGGATTAATCGCCGCGGTTGCCTGGGCGATCTACAATTGGAAGCACCGCGAGCATACCCCGCGCTAATGCGCGCCGGCGCGCCGCATCGCATCATCCATCCCCATGGCTGCGCCGTTTGCGCAGTTCGTCAACGGTCACGGCCAGAATAATCACCCCGCCGATAATCGCCTGCTGCAGGTAAGGCGATATTCCCAATAAATCGCTGCCGTTGGAGAGCAGCCCCATGATCAGTGCTCCGATCAACGTCCCAATGACGCTGCCCTCGCCGCCGTGCAGGCTGCCGCCTCCGATCACCACCGCGGCGATGGCCTGCAGTTCATAGCCGTTGCCTGCGGTGGGCTGGCCGGTCATCAGCCGCGACGCTTCGATCATGCCCGCCAGGCCCGTGAGCAGCCCGCCCAGCGCGTAGATCGCGGTGGTGTCGAACCCCACCGGCACGCCCGCGTAAACCGCCGCGTCGGGGTTGCTGCCGATGGCGAACGCGTAGCGGCCCAGGCGCGTGTGCTCCAGCACCACGTGCGTCGCCACGGCGCAGATCACCACCACCCACAGCACGAACGGCACTCCCAGCAGGTTGCCCTCGCCCAGAAACGCAAAGCTCTGAGGCACGCGATGCACCGGCAGGCCACCCGTGATGATCAGTGTCAGCCCGCGGATTATCCCCAGCGTGCCGAGGGTCACGATGAACGGCGCGATCCGCAGCCGCGTGGTCAGGAACCCGTTCAGCGATCCCCAAAATAAGCCGGTAAGCACCCCAATCAGGATGCCGGCAGGCACGGGCATGCCGCTTTCCATCGCCATGGTGCCCAGCACGCCGCTCATGGCCAGCATTGCGCCCACGGAAAGATCGATGCCGCCCGCTATGATGATGACCGTCATGCCCAGGGACATGGTATTGATCACGGCAGTCTGCCGCACCACGCTCGAGAGATTTGTCTCTGTCAGGAAATGCGGCGAGGCGATCGCCAGGGCCACGAACAGCACGATGAGGCTCAGGAAGGGCAGCAGCCGCTGCATCATATGGCCTCCGGCTCCAGCGCCGCGTACCGCATGATTTCCTCCTGCGTGGTGCGCCCCGGCAACTCGCCGCTGATGCGCCCCTGCCGCATCACCAGGATGCGATCGGCTACCTGCAACAGCTCCTGCATCTCGGAGCTCACCATCAGGATGGCAGCTCCCGACCGCGCCAGCTCGTCCATCACCGCGAACACCTCCGCCTTGGCTCCCACGTCGATGCCGCGCGTGGGCTCATCGAACAGGAATACGCGCGCGCGTCGGAACAGCCACTTGGCGATCACCACTTTCTGCTGATTGCCCCCGCTCAAACGGCCCGCCGCCTGGCGTCCGGATGAGCAGCGAATGCGCAGGCGCGCGATGTAATCGGTGGTGACACGGTTCTGCGCCTGCCGGTCGAGCACCCCGAAATGGCTGATCTCGCCCAGATTCGCCAGGGTGACGTTGTAAGCCAGGGGCAACCGCAGCGCCAGGCCGGTGCGCTGGCGGTCCTCGGTGATCAGCGCGATCCCGGCCGCCACTGCCTCCCGCGGCGAACGTATGCGCGCCGCGCGGCCTTCCACGAAAATGGTTCCCGCGTCGACAGGGTCCACGCCGAAAATGGCGCGGCAGGCCTCCGTTCGTCCCGCGCCGATCAGGCCGGCCAGCCCCACAATCTCGCCGGTCCGCAGCGCAAACGAAACCTCGTGCAGCACGCCGCGCCGCGTCAGCCCTTCCACGCGCAGCAACTCCGGCCCGGGGTCCAGCGGCTGGCGCTGGTAGATGGATACCATTTCGCGGCCGACCATGTACTGGATGATGCGGTCCGTCGAGACCTCCGCCAGCGGGCCATTGTGCACGGTAGCCCCGTCGCGCAGAATGGTGACCCGGTCGCCCACCGCGCGCAGTTCCTCCAAACGGTGCGTGATGTAGATGACCCCCATGCCGCGCGCGCGCAATGTGCGTACGATGCGAAAGACCTCCTCGGTCTCCGCGCCCGAAAGCGATGAGGTGGGCTCATCGAAGATCAACAGGCTCGAGCCATGCTGGATGGCGCGGCAGATGCCGACCAGTTGCTTCGCCGCCGGGCTGAGCCGCCCGACCTGCCAGTCCGCGTGCAGCGGGAAATGGTGCTCCTCGATCAGCCGCGCGGCCTGCTCCACCATGCGCCGGCGGTTCACCCAGCCGAACGGAAGACGCTGCTCGCGGCCCAGGAAGATATTTTCCGCCACCGAGAGATGCGGCGCCAGCAGCGATTCCTGGTGCACCATGGCGATTCCCGCGGCGGCCGCCTCGGCCGGAGTCTGGAACGCGGCGGCGCGGCCCTGCCAGAGCATGCGGCCGGAATCGCGGCGCTCCATACCGGCCACTATTTTCATCAGCGTGGATTTGCCCGCGCCGTTCTCGCCCAGCAGCAGGTGTACCTCGCCCGGCTCTACCGCCAGATTGCCGTCGCGCAGGGCCGTCACGCCGCCAAAGCGTTTTTGGATACCGCTCAGATCGAGGAGCACCGGAAGGGACAGTGTATAACAGTACCGCGCCGGTCCGATGTGGCGGCGGGCGCATGCGGTGCGTTAAGCTTATGTGGTCCCCACACAGGAACCCGCATGCAGGCCACCAAGCTCGATCTTCTGCAAGGCACGCTGGACGTGATGGTCCTGCAAACGCTGCACGCTCTAGGACCGCTCCACGGCTACGGCATCGCCCGCCGCATCGAACAGACCAGCGGCGACCAGGTGCTCTTGAACCAGGGGACCATCTACGCATCGCTGGTGCGTCTGCAACAGCGAGGCTGGATCGCCGCCGAGTGGGGTGTCTCCGGCAATAACCGGAAGGCCAAGTTCTACTCCATCACCCGAAAGGGGCGCAAGCAATTGGCAGCCGATGCCGCCCACTGGCAGCGCCTCTCGGACGTGATGCGGCGCGTGTTGTCGCTCTCCCCCGGAAACGGCTGAAGCGTCTAATCCTGCCTCAATGCGATAACCGGGTCCACCCGCGTGGCGCGGCGCGCCGGTATGTAGCTGGCGGCCGCCGAGATCACTCCGAGCAGAACGGCCACCCCCAGGTACGTCAGCGGATCACCCGGCTTCACCTCGAACAGCATGCTGGTGACCAGGCGCGTGGCTGCCACGGCGCCGATCCACCCGATAGCCAGTCCGATGCCTGTCAGCGCCATGCCCTGCCTCAGGATCAAACCCAGAACGTTGCCGGCGCTCGCGCCCAGCGCCATGCGCAAACCGATTTCGCCCCCGCGCTGGCCCACCACGTAAGCCATCACCCCGTAAACCCCGGCCATTGCCAGGCACAGCGCAATGCAGGCGAACAGGCCCAGCACCAGAGTCCGGAAGCGCGGCGCGGCGGTATTCTCAGAGAGCAGTTCTTCCATGCTCGTGAACTTTACCGGGACCTCCGTCGAGCGGGCCCGCACCAGGCTCTGGATAGGGGCCCAAAGCGCCGTGCCGCCAGCGGACGTGCGCACCAGGATATTCAGCGCCGTGGACGTCTGCGGGTGCTGCTCGTAGGGCATGATGATTTCCGGTGACGGCTCCGTGGCCGGGCCCTTCTGCCGGATATCGCCAACAATGCCGACGATGGTCATGGGCTTCATGGAGTCCAGGCCGCAGTAGATCACCCGGCCCAGCGGATCCTGGCCCGGAAACGATTGCCGCACCAGGGCTTCGTTCACGATCGCCGTAAAGGGCGCCTCGTAGCCGTCCCCGTCGCTGAAATCGTGGCCCCGCTTCAGCGGAATGCCCAGAGTAGCGAGCGCGCCGGGCGTCAGCACCGTGAAGACCGCCGAAGTGCCGTTGCTGCCCATCTTGCTGGGCAGGTGATCGATGAAATAGCTGCCCCATGAGGAGACCGTGCCCGGGGGGGTACGTGTGGCGCCGGCGGCCGATACACCCGGCAGCCGGGCCAGATCGGCCAGCAGACCTTTGTAGAAACGCGTGGCTTCCCGCGCGCCGGCCAAGTCCCCGGACGGTACGCTTGATTCCATCACCAGCACGTGCTCCGGATAAAAGCCCAGCGCCACGTTGTGCAGCGCCACGAAACTGCGGATGAGCAATCCGGCTCCGGTCAACAGCACCACCGACAGGGCGACCTCCGCCACTACCAGCGCGGCCCGCATACGGCCGCCCTTGCCGCCCATCGCGCGGTTGGCGCCCTGCTTCAGTGCGTCATTCAAATCCACGCGCGAAATCTGCAGCGCCGGCGCCAGGCCGAACAGCAGGCTGGCCGCCACCGAGATTCCCAATGTGAACGCCAGCACCCATCCGTCGATGCCGCTCTCGGCTAAACGCGGCACATTGCCGGGCGCCAGCGCCACCAGGACATCCGCACCCCAATACGCCAGCAGCAATCCGGCGCAACCGGCGGTCAGAGCCAGTACCATGCTTTCCATCAGTAACTGCCGCACAATCCGGCCCCGGCTCGCCCCCAAAGCGGCGCGAATGGCGATTTCGCGCGTGCGCGCGGTGGCCCGCGCCAGCAGCAGATTGGCCACGTTGGCGCAGCCGATCAGCAGCACCAGCGCCACGGCCCCCAGCAGCAGATATAGTGTCAGCCGCACATTGCGCACCATGTCGTCGCGCATCCGCGTGACCGCCACGGACTCGCCCGCGTTGCTGTCTTTGTATTGCTGCTCCAGGCGCGCACCGATGGCGGTCATTTGCGCCTGGGCCTGCTCCAGGCTCACGTCCGGCTTCAGACTTCCGACCACCAGGTAATTGTGCGCCGAACGGGACTCGGTCTCGGGGAACACCACGTTCGCCGGAAGCCATATATCGGTCTCATTCGGGAAGTGGAACCTCGGCGGCAACACTCCCGCGACATTGAAGGTCTTGCCCAACATCCGCACCGTCTGCCCCAGCGCACTGGCATTCGCGCCGAAGTGGCTCTGCCAGTACGAATAGCTGATGACCACGGCCCCCGCGCCGCCCGGCCTCTGCTCTTCGCGCGAGAACAGCCGGCCCGCCACCGGGTCCACGCCGAAGACCTGGAAGAACTCCGGCGTCACTTCGGCCACATGCGCATACTGGGCCGCCGACCCCGCCATCACGGACGTCGAATCGTCGTCGTAGTAGGCCATCGCGGCGAAGGCCGTGCTCTGGTCATGCCAATCGTGAAAGTCCGGCGCGGACACCTGCCCGTGCCCGCCGCTCTTCTTCCAGAGGGACGACAGCGTCACGATACGGTCGGGGTTCCGATAGGCCAGCGGCTTGAGCAGCACCGCATTCACCACGCTGAACACCGCCGTATTGGCGCCGATGCCCAACGCCATCACCAACACCGCCAGTGCGGTGAAACCCAGATTCTTGCTCAGGGATCGCAGGGCGAATTTTAGGTCCATGGGTAAAGCATGTGCACGGCCAAGTCGTCCCTGGCCAAAAGCCACTGGTTATGAACCTGTCACAGGCGCGCAGTGTCCGTTTATGGGACGCGACTGATCCGCTTTGTCACAAGCCGGTCAGTTGGTCGGTTCGCCCTGGTGGTGATCCAGGAAATCCTGATCGATCGGCTTACGCCCCGCGAAGCCCGCATGCACCTCGTGCCAGAACTGAATCGACGGCTCGTCCATCTTCCAGCACAAATAAACTTCGTCACCGCGGAACAGCGTCGGGAAATCGACCAGGCCCTTCTCGAGATCTTTCACCAGGACGCCGCTCTCCTGAAACTGCTCCAGGACGGCCCGCAGGCGCTGCGCAGTGGACTCGCGGCGCGCCTTGTCCCCCGCCGCGCGCTCCCGGTTCGCGACAATGCCGCCCATCATGTTGATGCGCTGCGTCAGCGATTGGACCGCCTTCTCCGCCTCATCGTACTGCGACTTCAACGCCACCGCCTCACGCATCCACTCGCGGACTTGCGGGAGCATGTCT
>DATGGM010000202.1:0-17029 GCA_035308525.1 Bryobacteraceae bacterium | reverse complement strand
AACGATCTGAACGATTACACGCTGAGCTCGCCGGCGATTTCCGACGGACGCATCCTGATGCGCACCGCGAAGTATCTGTACTCGATCGGTAAATAGCGTTAGGACGGCTTGTAGTACAGCACGATCCCGCCGCCCAGCGCGGCCAGCAGGAAACCCACGTAGAGCAGCGGATTCGGCGCGTTCTTGGGCGGATGCATAGCCATAGACACCAGGACGTTCACCAGCGGGGCTCCGCCAAAGACCAGCGGCATCACGTAATTCGGAATCCCGCCCGCCTTGAACGCCCAGATGATGCAGACCGCGCCTAACGCTCCCAGCGCGCCGCCGATGCCGGACCAGAGGGAGCCGCCGGCATTGAAGCCCGCCATGCCGCCCTGCGAGCTTAAACCCACCACAGGCACCAGCACGCCGATTAGAAAATATGCGATCCCCACGCACAGCAGCGCCTTCAGCGGATTGCCGAGCTGCGTCTGCCCTTTGTGCAGCGCGGGGCCATAGACGCCCCACGACAATACCGCGCCAATCACGAATACGACCCACATTTTGGAACGCTTCCCCTCCCTTGGTTTGTTTACAGTTGCGACAGTCGCCATCGCCAGTGAAATCCTCTCTCCAACTATGCCATACTACCTGAGAATTCGGAAAACCCGAGGACGTCCCACCCATGGCTCAACCGCAAGCGGCCGCAGCCGCACCCCGCCTGACTCCTGTGCAGTGGACCATCTGTGTGATCGCCGCCATCGGCTTTGCGTTCGATACGTATGCGCTCCTGGTGCTGCCGCTCATCGTGGGACCCGCCTTGACGGACCTGGCCAAGGTGAGGCCGGGCACCCCTGAATTCAATCAGTGGGTGGGATTCCTGTTCTACATCCCGGCGGTGGCGGGCGGCATCTTTGGCCTGCTGGGCGGATATCTGACCGATCGCCTGGGCAGGCGGCGTGTGCTGGTGTGGAGCATCCTGCTGTACGCGTTCTCGGCGCTGGCGTCGGGGTACGCGACGTCCGCCGTAATGTTGCTGGTGTTGCGCTGCACCACCTTCATCGGCGTGTCCGTGGAGTTTGTGGCGGCGGTGGCGTGGCTGGCAGAATTGTTCCCGGACGGCAAACAGCGTGAGGCGGTGCTGGGCTACACGCAGGCCTTTTCATCGGTGGGCGGATTGCTGATCAGCGGCGCCTACGCCTTCGCGGTCACGCACGCCAATTCATGGCCGGCGATCTATGGCGGGCACGAGGCCTGGCGATACACGCTGATCTCGGGGCTCATTCCGGCGATACCGTTGATCATCATCCGGCCGTTCCTGCCGGAGTCGCCCGCGTGGCAGGAGAAGAAGCAGCGCGGAACGCTGAAGCGGCCCAGCCTGGCGGAGCTGTTCCGCCCCGAGTATCGCAGGACCACGCTGCTGACCACGCTGATGTTCGCGTGTAGCTACGGCGCGGCATTCGGCGCGATCCAGCACATTCCGCGCATTATCCCCGGCCTGCCGCAGGTGGTGCACCTGACCCGTCCGGCGCAGCAGCACGTCGTGGCCAATGTACAGCTTCTGCAGGAGACCGGCGGACTGCTGGGACGTTTCGTGCTGGCCTTCCTGGCCATACGCATCGTCAGCCGGCGGCGGCTGCTGCACGTATTTCAATTTCCCGGGCTGTTCCTGGTGCCGTTCGTATTCTTCTATCCGGCGACGCACGACCTGAGCATGGTGAAGGTCGGCATCTTCCTGGCCGGAATGCTTACGGTGGCGCAGTTCAGCTTCTGGGGAAATTATCTGCCCCGGATGTATCCGACACATCTGCGGGGCACCGGCGAGAGCTTCGCTGCCAATATCGGCGGGCGGATGATCGGCACTTCGGCCGCGCTGCTGACCACCCAACTGGCCAACGTGATGCCGGGCGCCACATCCTTCATTAAGCTGGCCTATTCCGCGGCCGCGGTGGCGCTGCTGGTGTACGCGGTGGGCTATCTATCGAGCTTCTGGCTGCCGGAGCCGCAGCAGGATAAGCTGCCGGAGTAGCGGCGACAACTGCCAGCAGTCCGTCACCGGTTGCCCTTGGCGCCCACGCCAGCCCGGGCGTCAAAAAAATGGAAGAAAATGACCCCATGGAGCGTCTCATTCGCTGGTGGTTCCCCTGAGTGGATCGCGAGGTCAGCGCAGAGATCATCGAGTCTTGCCGCGCGGGCGACCGGGACGCCTTTCGTGTGCTTTACGACATATATAAAGACCGCGTTTACACCGTGTCTCTCTATTTTTTTCACGGCGACGAAGCCGCCGCCGGCGACGTAACACAGCAGGTCTTTCTGAAACTGTTCACTGCCATCGGCCAGTTCAAAGGCAATGCCGCATTCTCCACCTGGCTCTATCGCCTGGCCGTCAACGCATGTCAGGACACGGCCCGCCGGCGCAAGTCGTTGTTAAGCGCCGGCCCTCTCCCGCTGGAGCGCATCGCCGTCTCAAGCTCGCAGGAGGACGACTTCGCGCGCGCCCAGATGGCGCGGTCCGTACAAGCAGCCGTTTCGGCATTGCCGCCGAAGTTTCGCATCGCCGTTCTGTTGAGATATTTCGACGACCTGTCGTATGAACAGATGGCGAAGGTACTGCATTGTTCCATAGGCACGGTGGCGTCGCGCCTCAGCCGGGGCCATCGGATCCTGGCGGAGCGTTTAAAGAGCCTGATCGGGACGAACGCATAGCCATGTTTACCAGGCACGTTTCAGATCAACTGGCGGCGCATGTCGATGGCCAACTCGACACCCTGGAAGCGCGGCGCGTTGAATCGCACTTGGCGCAGTGCCAGCATTGCCGGGCAGAGCACGAGCAGATCCGATTCGGAATGATGTGTCTGGAGCATCTTCCCACCGCCGAAGCCCCCGCCGCCATTTGGGTGTCGATTGCGGAATCGATTCCAGAACGCTGGCTCAGCCGGCCCCACCCCTTCCAGCTGTGGCGGCCGGCATTTGCCGCCCTGGCGGCCATCGTGGCCGTAAGTGCGGCGTATTGGCTGTTTTCACGCCGTCCGGAGACGCGCTGGGAAGTCATCGAGAGGCACGGCGTCGCGCGTATCGGTGCCGGCGAGTGGATCGAGACCGATTCGTCTTCCAGCGCCACGATCAAAGTCGGGCAAATAGGATCTGTGGAGCTTGCGCCGAACACGCGCTTGCGTGTGGTAACGGAGCGGCCCGGCGAACATCGAGTGATGTTGGCGCGAGGGGCGATCCATGCGAATATTTCCGCCCCGCCCAGGCTGTTCTTTGTGGACACTGCTTCCGGCACCGCCGTGGATCTTGGTTGCGAGTATACACTCCGAACCGACCAAGCGGGGGCAGGCCTTCTCCAGGTGACCCGGGGGTGGGTGTCATTTCAATGGAAGGGTCTGGAATCGCTGGTGCCGGCCGGAGCAAGCTGTCGAACGTACGCTCAGGGCGGCCCGGGTGTCCCCTGCTTCGACGATGCACCGGAGCCGCTAAAAATGGCGCTGGAGAGCTTCGCCACGAACAGTGCTGCGCTGGATACCATTCTTGTTGAATCCCGCGTGCGGGACACCCTGACGCTCTGGCATCTTCTCTGGCGGGCGGATCTCCCCAATCGGGGGCGTATTTACGAACGCATGGCCGCCCTGACGGCGGTCCCCGAGGGTGTCTCTCGGGAGGAAGTGCTTAAGTTGGACAGAGGGACTCTCACGCGCTGGAAAGATGAATTGGCCTGGACGTGGTGAGCCGGGAAGAAAATGCCCGGCCCCAGCGTCTAACGGTTCCGAAAAGGAGATTTCGATGTGGCGACTGACTATCGCAATCCTGGCAATCGCTGCGCCGGCCATGGCGGAAGGCCTTACATTTACCATTGGCGGCCCGGTGGCATCCCAGGACTTCCACTTCAAGGCAGCCGTCTTTGTGTTTCGCACCGCGGGCTGCGCCGACTCCGGGAAATTACAGGTCTCGGCTACCGCGGAGGGAGTCATCAACGGTGAGCGGCGGTCCGTCGCCCTCAAAGTGCTGCCCGCATCCAAACCCGGCGTCTACGGCATCTACCAGACCTGGCCGGCGGAAGGCCAATGGGTTGTGAATCTGAAGGGCGCCTGCGGCAACCTGGGCGCGGGCGCGATCGTCCCCATCGGCCCGAAAGGCTTTGTCCGCGAGTCCGCGAAGTTCTTCCCGCGGACGGCCACCGGCGGCGAGATCGAAACCTCATTAAAAGCACTCACGCAAGGAGAGAACAAATGAAATCCGACGTACGCATAGCGATGTTGGCTTCAGTTCTAGCCGGGGCCGCGGCCATCCTGCATACCGCGGATCTGAGTGCGCATCAGCCCGCCGGCCTCACCGTACACGAGTGGGGAACGTTCACATCCGTGGCGGGCGACGACGGCTCCGCCATCGAATGGGATGTGCTGGGCGGCAAGGATGACCTCCCCGGCTTCGTTAACGACCGCGGATATCGCTGCCTCAGCCTCAAAGTCGGGTTGGCCGGAACGGTTCGCATGGAGACTCCGGTCATCTATTTCTACAGCCCACTGGCGCTGGATGCGCGTGTGCGGGTGGCATTCCCAAAGGGGCTCATCACCGAGTGGTATCCGCAGGCTGAGTGCCAGATAGACCATCACCGTCTGGGGGCCAACCTGGGTAACCTCGACCTTTCGATGTCCAGACTGACAGGCGGCATCGAATGGAAAGATATAAAGGTCGAGCCGAACACGGCGCCCGTTCTGCCGTTTGAAGAACGTCCGAGCCGCTACTATGCTGCCCGGGCTACCGACGCCGCTCCCGTCTCGGTCGGCTCTCAACATGAGAAATTCCTGTTTTACCGGGGCGTGGGGCGCGTGGCCGTTCCTGTCTCCGCCCGTATTTTTTCCGACGGAAGTGTGGTGGTCGCCAACTCCGGGCCCGATCCGGTTCAGATGGTGATTCTGCTCGAGAGTCGCGGTGGCCGCCTGGGGTATCGCAACGCAGGCGCGGTTCCCGGCTCGATTACGCTCAATCGGCCATCTCTCGACGACAGCGTCCCTCAACTGCGGCATGACCTGGAGAATGCACTGGTGTCGCAGGGTCTGTTCCGTAAGGAAGCTCAAGCCATGGTCGCGACGTGGCAGGACTCCTGGTTCGAGGAGGGCTCCCGCCTCATCTATATCGTTCCCTCGCGTGCGTTGGATTCCATGCTTCCGCTCCAGGTCGATCCAAGTCCTTCCCAGACCGCTCGGGTGTTCGTGGGACGCATGGAACTGATCACATCCGAAACGAAGCGGGCGGTGGAAGAAGCCATAGCCAAAGACGACCGTTCCGTAATCGACCGTTACGGCCGGTTCCTGGAACCAATCCTGGAACGCATTTCCTCGGAAAATCCCGCCGGCGCGAGCCGATTAGACCAGCTTCGCTTGAGCGTCAAAAGTTCCTTTGCTGAGGGGGCATGCCGTTCACAAAACTTCGGGACGACTGATCAACGGGGAAGATAACTAAGACGGTCCGCGCCGCCAACGGTGATACGTTGGTGACGTATGAAGCCTCTCATCGGCATCTTTCTGACGATACCGTTGCTCGCGCAGGTTCGCTTTCTGCCCGCAAAAAAGCTGTGGGTGCTGGAGACAGACCGCAGCTCCTACGTCCTGGGTGTTAACGAAGAGAACAGCCTCCAGAACGTCTATTGGGGCAAGAAGCTGATGCGCGACGACGATCTCGCGCCCGCGCACACCGCGCCCGAGCTCGCGTCCTTCGACTCGCGGCAGACCATGTCCAACGAAGAATACCCCGCCTGGGGCGGCTTGCGATATAACGAGCCGTGCCTGAAAGTCACGCTGGCGGACGGCACGCGCGACCTGGTGCTCAACTACGTGTCGCACGAGATCCGCGGCGACCGGCTGGAGATTCACACCAAAGACATCCGCTACGCTCTTACGGCCGACCTGCTGTACCGTGTTTATCCCCGCTCCGGCATCATCGAGAAGCACGCCGTCATCCGCAATCAGACCGGCCAGCCGGTGGTGGTCGAGAGCGCGCAGTCGGGGACGTGGTATGTACCCGCGGGGGAGGGTTACCGGATCAGCTATCTCACCGGCCGCTGGGCCGGCGAAACGCAGCTTCAGCGCGAGCCGGTGCTGCCCGGAAAGAAGGTGCTCGAAAGCCGGCGCGGCAACACCAGCCATCAGGCCAACCCGTGGTTCGCGCTCGATGGAGGGCCCGGGCAAACCGCGGCCGATGAAGAACACGGGCGGGTCTGGTTCGGGGCCATCGGCTGGAGCGGCAACTGGAAGCTGGTGGTCGAGGAGACCCCCGCGCAGCAGGTCCGGATCACCGGCGGATTTAACGATTTCGATTTCGGCTATCTGCTTAAGCCCGGCGAAAGCCTGGAAATGCCGGCGTTCTATGGCGGCTTCACCGATCGTGGATTCGGCGAGAGCGCGCGCATGATGCACGCGTTCGAGCGCGAAGAGATTCTGCCCGACCGCGCGGCGCCGCACACCCGCCCGGTGCTCTACAATTCCTGGGAAGCCACTACCTTCAACGTGAACGAATCCGGCCAGAAAGAGCTGGCCGACAAAGCCGCCAAGATCGGCGTGGAGCTGTTCGTGATGGACGATGGCTGGTTTGGCCAGCGCAACGACGATCACGCCGGCCTGGGCGATTGGTCTGTGAATCCGCAGAAGTTCCCCAATGGCCTGAAAGGCCTCATCAGCTATGTCAACGGCCTGGGGATGAAGTTCGGCCTATGGGTGGAGCCCGAGATGGTGAACCCCAATAGCGACCTGTACCGCGCGCATCCGGACTGGGCCATGCACTTCAACGACCGGCCGCGCTCGGAATCCCGCAATCAACTCATTCTGAACATGGCGCGCGACGACGTCCGCGACCACATCTTCCAGGTGCTCGACAAGCTGGTCTCGGGGAATCACATCGAGTTCTTGAAGTGGGACATGAATCGCCACTTCGGCGAGCCTGGTTGGCCAGAAGTGCCCGCCGCCGAGCAGAAGCAGATCTGGGTGAAGTACGTGATCAACGTGTACAACATCATCGACCGTTTGCGCGCCGCGCATCCGGGACTGGAAATCGAATCATGCTCGGGCGGCGGCGGCCGCGTGGACCTGGGCATTCTGCAGCGCGTGGACGAAGTGTGGACCTCGGACAATACCGAGGCCTTCGACCGGCTGCGTATCCAGGAAGGCTTCACCTACGCCTACGCCCCCAAAATAATGATGGCCTGGGTTACGGATGTCCCGAACCTCAATGGCCGCAGCACCAGCCTCAAATACCGCTTCCTGGTTGCCATGCAGGGATCGCTGGGCATTGGTTCTAATTTGAACCACTGGACGGACGCGGATTTTGCACTGGCGACGCGCATGGTGGCTCTCGATAAGGAAATTCGCGGCACCGTGCAGCAGGGCAATCTGTACCGGCTCTACTCGCCGCGCGCGGGAGACTTTACCGCCAATCAGTATGTATCCCAGGATGGCCGGCAAGCGGCGCTGTTCGCATTTCTGCACTCGCAGCAGTATCTGCGCCCGGCGCCCGTCGTGTATCTGCGCGGCCTGGACGAACGCGCCGTGTATCGCCTCAAGACCACCGACCAGAAGCTGGCCGATGCGCTGGAGACCGCCAGCGGCTCGTATCTGATGAACCACGGCATCCAGCTCCGCATGGGCGGCGATTACGACAGCACCCTCTTAATTCTGGAACGCCTGCCTTGACATATACTGTCTGTGCGGAGGCCTGACATGCAAATGCGAAAAATGTTCCCGATGGGGTTCGGCTGCTGCGCACTGACTTGGCTGGCCGGGTGCGGCAGTTCCCCGCACGCCACAACCGAAAAATATTACCTGGTGGCTACGAATATCAAGATCCCATACTGGCAGAGCGCCAACGCCGGGCTGATGCGGGCGGCCCAGCAGATGGGCGTGAAAGCGGAAATGGTAGGGCCTGACACCTTCGATCCCAAAGCGGAACACGAAGCCTTCCAGCGGATCATGGCCGAGAAGATCAAGCCAGCGGGCATCATGGTTTCGGCGGCGGATCCCAGCGTGATGCAGCCGGATATCGACGCGGCGATCAGCCAGGGTATCCCGGTGATCACAGTGGATTCCGACGCGCCCGCCAGCAAGCGGCTCACCTTCGTGGGCACGGACAATTACAAGGCCGGACTTATGGGCGCGCAACTGGCTCTGAAACAGTTACAGGGCAAAGGCGCCGTGGTGATCTACACCATGCCCGAGCAGGCCAACCTGAAAGACCGGTTGCACGGCTACCATGACGGACTGGAAGGCCACCCGGGTATCAAGATTGTGGACACGGTGGATATCAAGGGTGACGCGCGCATCGCGTTCGATCACACCCAGGAAATGGTGGATAAGAAGACCATCGGCAAGATCGACGGGTTCATCTGCCTGGAGGCCATCGCCTGTCCTGAAGTCGCGGATGTGCTGGACCGCAACAAGATCTCCGGCAAGGCGGTCGTGGCCATGGACACCGATCCGCGCACGCTGGATTGGATCAGAAAAGGCCAGATCGCCGGCACCATTGCGCAAAAGCCGTTCACCATGGGCTTCGTAGGAGTGCCGGCGTTAGATACCCTGCACCACTATCCGCCGAACCCGCTCGACAAACCGTGGACGCTGGACCCGCAATCACCCGTGGCAACGTTCATTGGCACTGGCGAGATGCTGGTGGACAAAAGCAACGTGGATGCGTTCGTTAGCGAGACCTCGCAGAAGAGCCAGTAGCTTTATCCAGCGCTTCCAGGAAGAAGTACTCGCCCCACATCACCGACTCGTTCACGCCCAGGTTCTTGTGGATGTGATAGACGCCGCCTTTGAGGATGCCTTCCCAGAGTGGGTCCCCTTCCGCCAGCCAGTTGCGGCAAAGAGTCGCGAGAATGTGGCGTGCGGTTTCGCAATAGAAATGCCCTTTGGCCTGGTCGGCCACCAGGCCGCCTAACTGAAACAGGCCGGAGGCGGCGATGGCGGCCGCGGAGGTATCCTGCAACATGCGGATCTCGGGCGGCGCATCGTAGTCCCAGGGCGGTACGCCATCGGGCGGCGTGTGGCTTATATAGAAATCCGCGCAGGCCTCCGCGGTGGCGAGGAATAGCGGATCGCGCACATACACATAAGCAGTGCCGAAACCATACAGCGACCAGGCCAGCCCGCGCGACCAGCAGGAATCTGCGCGCGCGCCCTGCTGGGTGCTCTGCCGCAGGAATTCGCCGCTCTCCAGGTCGAACAAGCCTTCGTGCGCGGTCGAGCCATCCCCGCGTACCAGTACGCGGCGGGTAGTGTGGCCATGCCGGAGGGCGATGTTCAGCAAAGATTGGTCGCCGGTCTCCCGTGCGGCATAAAAGATGATGCCCACATTCATCATGATGTCGATAAACGTCGAATCCGGGGAGACGAACGAACGCAGGTATTCACCCTTCTCCTGAAAGCGCAAGGCCAGGGTGCGGCCGGCCTCTATCAGTACGGCCTTCAGGCTGGGATCGGGAGTGAATCCGTACCAGCGGTGGTAGGTGGACATGAACAGGAAGCCCAGGTCATGCACCCCGCGGTCCGCCTTACGCGGCTCCAACGGCCGCGAATAGCGGATGGCCTGCTCGCGCCACCAGCGGGATTCCGCGCTCCCCGCCGGCTGGCGTGCGTAGACGATCCACAGCATGCCGGGAAGAAAACCGTCGCACCAATGCGTCCAGGGCTCGCCCGAGTGCTTCCAGCGTCCCGCCGCGGTATACATAGGATAGAAGCCGGGGTGCCGCTCGATCAGGTTTCGCAGTTGGCGCTCGGCCACTCGGAGAGCCCCTTCGAAGAGCTCCGGGGATGCATCGCCGGCAAGTCGGATCACGTTCCGCATTATATCTGGCGCCAGACTCTTCTCAAACCGCCCGGCGTTCGGTACAATCTTCGGAAACATGGCCGCACAGGCATCCAACGCGGAGCCGCGCATTGATCCCAGGTTTGCCTGTTTTCGCCTCCTATTGGGCCGCTCCGGTATCCATGGCTGGGGGGTTTACGCAAGGGAGATAATTCCCGCCCGGCGCAAAGTGATCGAATACACCGGCGAGCGGATCAGCCGCCGTGAAAGCCGGCGGCGCGGGCGAGGGGATCGCACCTATCTGTTTACGCTCGATAGCTATTGGACACTGGACGGCGCGGTGGGCGGCAGTGGCGCCGAATTGATCAACCATTCGTGCGATCCGAACCTGGATAGCAGGGTTTTCAAGGGCCACATCCTTTATATAAGTAACCGCGTGATTCAGGCGGGCGAAGAGCTAACCGTGGACTACCGCTTTTCCAACAAGGTCGACGCTGTGCCTTGCCGGTGCGGTTCGCGGGCCTGCCGGGGCACCATCAATATAAAAGCCCGCCGAGCCGTAAAAAACTGAGAGTCCTGCCGCCTTCGGACAACTACAGTTCTGTTAATCGTCGACCGAATCTCGGGCGCCCCGGCAGTCCGGCATGCGCCATGCGAGAGCTACATGGGGCACTTAATCAATACCAAATCCGTTGCAATTTGTGATACCGAGCCGATCGCCATTGAGGGCATTCGCGCGCTACTCAATCAGTGCGCGGATCTGAACCTCGCCGCCGCGGAGACCTCGCTGCTGGGGGGCATGGAAATGCTCCGACAATATGCGCCAGCGATCATGATCCTGGACAAGAGCTTCGGTGTCCATGCCATCATGGACTGTCTGAAACGGATGCGCGGTTCCGGAATTCCGGTCGGGCCCATCGTCTGGGGCTTGAACTTGAACGAGGGGGAGGCGTTGCGCATGATGCAGGCCGGTGCCCTGGGAGTGGTGCGCAAGACAGCTTCCACCGAATCGCTGCTACAGTGTATGCGCACCGTCGCCAAAGGAAACACCTGGATGGAGGAGAGCGTGATGCAGGAGCCGGAGCACACACCCCGCGGCACGCGCTCGAACTTGACCCTACGCGAGCTGCAAGTGGTAGACCTGGTGGAACAGGGTCTGAAAAACCGGGACATCGCTACGCAGCTTGGAATCCGGCCGGGCACGGTGAAAATTCACCTCAAGCATATTTTTGAGAAGACGGGGATTCGCGGCCGCTACGGGCTGGCGCTGTCGGGGTTGCGGGAGAAAGGGCTGTTGTCGGTCGCGGTGTAGGACCGGCTTGAATCAGTCGGCTGGCGCCGGTTTCTGCCAGTGGCGCAGCACGTTTAGTATGTAACTGTACGTTTCCCGATAGGGCGGGACGCCGTGATACTTATCCACTGCGCCGGGACCGGCGTTGTAGGCCGCCAGGGCGCGATACGCATGGTTATCGTACTTGAGCAGCAGATCCCGTAGATAGCGTGTGCCGGCGTCCACATTCTGCTCGGGGATGCTGGGATCGGCGCCCAGTTCGCGGGCAGTGCCGGGCATAAGCTGCATAAGCCCGATGGCGCCTTTGGGCGACACAGCGTTGGGATGATAACCCGATTCGACCGTTACCACCGCGTGCACGAACGCCGGCGGAAGGCCGTACTTGCGCGCGGCGTTGTCCACCAGCTCCGCGATGCTGACCGGCTTCGTCTTCGGGGAGGGCGCATCCGGCACCACCGCCTCCGGCGCCCGGAAGTCTTCCTGTTCAAACCGGACCACCAGCACCGCATCTATTTCAGTGGACCCGGTCTGGGTGAACAGCGTCACCTTTCCGCCGTCCGTCTCGTGCCGCTCGGCGTACAGGCGCGCCCCGCTGGCGAGCACGGCATACTCGCCGGCCATGGCGGACCAGGTGATGAGTAAAAGGAGTGCGGCCGGTTTCATCGGAAAACGCGCTTCTTTATATTATGACGCACGGACGTGCCGGTCCGTGCAAACTGCTGGTTGCTAGACTGGCTGTTGAATGGCAAAAGCCACCTATTTGGAATGCGGGCTTTGCGCAAGGCATTATGCGCCCGACCAGATCCAGCACCTCTGCGCTTGCGGAGGTCCACTCCTGGTCCGTTACGATCTGGAGGCTATTCGCGCCGCCTGGAGTCCCGCTCAGGTCCGCGAAGGGCCAAATAATATGTGGCGTTACGCGCCGGTTCTGCCGGCCGCGGACGCGTCCATCGTCACCCTGGGCGAGGGCATGACGCCGCTGGTGGCCGCGCGGCGGCTGGGGGCGCGACTGGGCGCCAAGGACCTGTGGATCAAGGACGAGGGGCTAAATCCAACCGGCTCGTTCAAGGCGCGCGGCCTGGCGTGCGCCGTTTCCATGGCCGTAGAACTGGGCGTGCGGAAGATGGCCATCCCTTCGGCGGGTAACGCCGCCAGCGCCCTGGCCGCATATGCCGCGGCCGCCGGGATCGAGGCGCACATCTTCATGCCGCGCGATGTGCCGCAGGCGAACTACATCGAGTGCCGGGCGTTCGGCGCATTTGTCACCCTGGTCGAAGGGCTGATCAGCGACTGCGCCAAGCTGGTGGCCAACGGAGCGGCCGCGCACGGCTGGTATGACGTCAGCACACTCAAAGAGCCATATCGCATCGAGGGCAAGAAGACCATGGGATACGAGGTGGCCGAACAACTCGGCTGGCAGTTGCCCGACGCGATCTTCTACCCCACAGGCGGCGGCGTAGGCCTGATCGGCATGTGGAAGGCGTTTGATGAGATGCAGACGCTGGGCTGGATCGGCGCGCGGCGGCCCAAGATGATCGCGGTGCAGGTGGAGGGTTGCCAGCCGGTGGTGCGTGCGTTCGAGCGCGGCGAGCCGCGCAGCCAGTTCTGGGAGCACGCCACCACGGTAGCCGCCGGACTGCGGGTGCCCAAGCCGCTGGGCGACTTCCTGATACTGGACGCACTGCGCGCCAGCGGCGGCACGGCTATCGCCGTGAGCGACGGCGAGTTGCTGGACGCCGGGATCCAGTTGGCGCGCGAGGAGGGCATGTTCGTGGCGCCAGAGGGCGCCGCTTGCGTGTCTGCTCTCGAAAAGCTGCTGGCTTCGGGCTTCCTCAAGCCCGAGGAACGCATCGTCATTTACAACACGGGCGCGGGCCTGAAGTATCTGGAGGCCTATGCCACGCGGTTCCCGCGCATGGCGTCCGCCGAACAGGATAAGCTGGGCGGGCTGATTACGCCGCGGTAGTCTACAATGGCCAGTTATGAGATTCGCCGGGACCCTGGCTGCGCTTGCCGCGCTCGCCTTGCCTTGTTGGGCGGCGCAGCGCTTCGAGATTTCGTTTCCCAAAGAGATGAGCTCAACGCCGCTGGACGGGCACGCTCTGCTGCTGATCTCCACCAGCGGCTCGCCTGAGCCGCGCTTCCAGATCAATTTCACGGTCCGCTCGCAGCAGGTATTCGGCGTGGATGTGGACGGATTGGCGCCAGGCGCGGCGGCGGTGGTGGATGCCGCGACTTTGGGCTATCCGCGCGAAGCTCTGCGGGAAATCCCGGCGGGCGATTACTACGTCCAGGGCTTTCTAAACATCTATAAGACGTTTCACCTGGCGAACCGCCACACGGTCAAGCTGCCGCCGGACAAAGGCGAGGGACAGCATTGGCAGTCGAAGCCTGGCAATCTGTTCAGTAAGCCCCAGAAGATGCACCTCGATCCCGCATCGGACCAGGTTGTCAGCGTATCTCTGACGGAGAAAGTCCCTGACGTGCCCGCTCCCGATCCGGATACCAGGTGGGTCAAGCATCTGAAGCTGCGCAGCGAGTTACTCAGCCGTTTTTGGGGCGAGCCGATTGAACTGGGCGCCGTGGTCCTCCTGCCGGACGGATGGGAGGAGCATCCCAAAGCGCATTACCCGCTGATCGTCTATCAAGGTCACTTCAGCCGCGGGCTGCCGGGGGGACTGGCTCTGACTACTACGCCGGCGACCAGCGGCAGCTATAAGTTTTACCAGGACTGGACTTCCGGCCGCATGCCGCGCGTGATCGTCCTGACCATCCAGCATGCCACTCCCTACTTCGACGACTCCTACGCGGTGAACTCCGCCAACGCGGGTCCCTACGGAGATGCCATCACGCAGGAGCTCATACCGTATGTCGAGCAGAAGTTTCGCGGCATCGGCCAGGGGTGGGCGCGCGCCGTCTATGGTGGTTCCACGGGCGGATGGGAGGCTCTGGCGTCTCAGGTGTTCTATCCGGATTTCTACAACGGCGCATGGGTGTTTTGTCCGGACGTGGTGGACTTTCGCGCCTACGAGACCATGAATCTGTACGAGGATAATAACGCGTTCTGGATCGAGGGCCCCTTCGGGCGCGTGCCGCGTCCTTCGGTGCGCCAGGCCGACGGGCTGCTGACTTCCACCATGGAAATGATGAACCATTTCGAGCTGGTGCTGGGCACCCACGGACGTTCCGGCGAGCAACTGGATGCCTGGCAGGCATACTTCAGCTCGGCGGGCGAGGACGGCTACCCGCGGCCCATCTTCAATAAGCGCACCGGCGAAATCGACCGCAAGGTGGCCGAATACTGGAAGGAGCGCTACGACCTCACGCATATCATGGAGCGCGACTGGAAAACCCTGGGCCCCAAGTTAGCGGGCAAGTTAACTGTATGCGTTGGCGACGCGGATACCTTTTATCTGGACCGCGCCGTCCACTTGCTGCATGACTTCATGGAAACCACCACCGAGCCGTACTACCACGGCACGTTCGATTTTGGGCAGCGCAAGCCGCATTGCTACTCCGGCAACTTCGACTCGAAGGTCGGGCTGAACCAGCACTATATGCCAGAGATGATCAAACATATGGAGCAGACCGCGCCCAAGGGTGCGGATTTGAGTAGCTGGAAGTATTAGGGCGAGCACAGTTCGACAAGGCGTCACAGTAAAATGATGGGGTGCCTGCGCGAGTATTCATCTTTTTCCTCGGAGCGCTTCCCATCTTCGGCGCCGACGCCATCATTCAAGACCGCGTGCAATTCAGCCAGGTCTTCGAAGAGACGCGCAATTTCCGCATCTTCCTGCCGGCCGATTATGCCAGCTCAGGAAAACGTTATCCAGTCATCTACTGGTTCCACGGCTATAGCGAGCGCTTCAACAAGCCGGTCGACGACCCGCCCAACCGCAACTACGATAGCGGTTCGGACTATGGCGGCGACACCATCGCCAACTTCGTTGCCGCGCACGATGTGATGGTGGTCAAGTGGGACGGCTACAACCCGCGCTTCAACGGAGACAATTACAAGCGGCCCTACAATATCAGCCCGGTGGAGACTAACCGCCAGTTTCCGCTGTATTTCCCGGAGCTGGTGGAGTTCATCGACGCCAACTACCGCACTATCGCCGACCGCGACCATCGCGCCACCGCGGGGCTTTCCATGGGCGGCTTTATGTCCTTCTGGATTGCCGGCAAGTACCCGCACCTGGTCTCCAGCGCCTCCAATTTCATGGGATCGCCGGAGTTCTTCGTGGGGCCGCGCGACTTTCCCGCCGAATACAATCACGACGATATGTACGGCGACTACGAAGGCGTTCGGACCCGCCTGGTGACCGGAGCGCGCGATTTCATCCAGTTCTACCATCGCCAGATGAATGCCATCTGGAAATACGCGCGCGACTGGCACGAAACGGAGGATTTCGACTTCGACCACGGCACGCCCGGGATGGCCAAAACGCTGCAGTTCCATATGAATGCATTCGCGCATCCGCTGCCCAAGCCGGCGGTCTGGAGCCACGCCGACGCGTATCCGAACTTCACCGTTTGGGGCTGGGAGGTGGCGTCGGACCGCAAACAGCCGGGCTTTACGGAGCTCTCGGACGTTTCCGCCGCAGGCTTCCGCTCCTCGGTGCGAGAATGGCTGCCGGGCGGAGCCGCGATGCCCGGTGTGAAGCTGTCCATCGAGACCGACAAGCTGTACCCGCCGCGCAAGCCGCAAACCGTGACGATTGTGCGGTTGCGTGACGGCAATGTGCGGCGGCAGATGCTTACGGCGGCCGCGGATGGCCGGCTCAATCTGGAGCTCGACGGCGAGGAGTACGAGGTGGGTATCGGCGCTGGTGCGATGCTGGCGCTGGCCGGATGTCAGTTGGATGGCGCTGCCTGGGCCACGGCGGGCCAGCCGCTGCATGCCCGCATGCGCATCTGGAACAAGGGCGCCGCACCCTCGCGGCCAGGAACGCTGCGATGGCTGAGCCCCAATCCGGGTGTGGATTTGTCGCCCATGTCGTCGGAATTGGCGGCCCTCGCACCGGGCCAGTCTAACGAGATCGCGCTCACCGTAACGGTGCGCGACGTCAAACGCGCCATCGCCCGGATCGTGGCCGTACAGGGCGATACCCGCCTGCCGGTCGAGATTCCGCTGTTTCCCCCGGCGCAGCCCTTCGCCGATTTCCGCATCGTGGATGGCCAGTCCGTGCGTGTTTATCAGCATGCCACCGAAAAGACCGAGTTGACGCTGGGCGATGGCAACGCCGATGGCAAAGCCAACCCAGGGGAGAGGATCGCGATCCTGTTGCCCGAGGACGATGTTTTCCGGATCGCCGAACTATTCACTAACGACGCCTGCATGGACAACACGCTGCGCGCGTTCGACGATTGGAGCGACTACGATCACGTGGGCGCGTCGGCCAAATACTCGTTGCCGCTGATCAAGCCGGACTGCCCCAACGGGCATGTGATCCATGCGCTGGCCCGCGTGTTGCTGCCCAACAAGCCGAACCACATCGTACGTTTTGCGGCGGTGGACATTCCGGTGCAGCGGTAGGAAGGGCAATCACGGCCCCAGATTTTCCCACCAGGCGATCGCATCGGCGCGAATCGCCAGGATATCCGGACGGCCATCACCATTGATGTCCACCACGCGCGCGAATTGTACCGGCTGGCCTTGCGCGACGATGATCGGCGCGAAGCGGCCGTCGCCCTGGTTGCGCAGTACGATCAACCGGCCTGCTCCGGCTTTCTCGGCCACTAGAATATCCGGCCGGCCATCGCCGTCGAAGTCCGCGATCTCCACGCTGCTCGCCGCGGCCAGATCCGGCACGCTTTCGATGCGATGCTCGATCCATAACTGCCGAGGATCGGCGGGCTTTTCAAAGCGGGCGAGGCGCGCCGGCGACATCTCACGCTGCGCCGCCACCAGTTCCGGAGCGGCGCCCGTTACCGGCCCATAAGCCAGCCGCAGCATCGCGGACT
>DATGGM010000201.1:0-7618 GCA_035308525.1 Bryobacteraceae bacterium | reverse complement strand
ATGGGCGTGTGTTTTACATGAACGTGATGCTTTCCGGTGTGGTCCCCCAGGTTTCGTTGATTTGCGGACCGTGCGCCGGCGGCGCGGCCTACAGCCCCGCGCTCACCGACTTTATTATCCAGACCAAGGGCGCGCAGATGTTCATCACCGGCCCCTCCGTGATCAAACAGGTGACGGGCGAGATAGTGACCCCCGATCAATTGGGCGGTCCGGCCGCCCAGATGAGTTATTCGGGCGTCGTGCACTTCATCGCCGGGAATGATGAGGAAGCTGTTCTCATTTGCCGGCGCCTGCTGAGCTTCCTGCCCTCCAACAACCTGGAGGAGCCCCCGCGCGCGAACTATGACGGACCCCTGGATCCCGATCCGGGCTTGAACTCGCTGGTTCCGGACGACGGCAAGGTCGCCTACGATATGCATTCCGTGATCGCGGCCCTCGTCGACCAGGGCGATTTTCTGGAAGTGCAGTCCAGCTTCGCGGAGAATATTCTGATCGGATTCGCGCGCATCGCGGCACGCACCGTGGGTGTGATCGCCAATCAGCCGGCGGTGCTGGCGGGCGCTCTGGATATCAATGCGTCGGATAAGGCGTCGCGCTTCATCCGTTTCTGCAACGCCTTCAACATTCCGCTGTTGACGCTGGTGGACGTGCCCGGGTTCATGCCCGGCGTGCAGCAGGAATATGGCGGCATTATCCGCCACGGCGCTAAGCTCTTGTTCGCCTACTCGGCGGCCACCGTGCCGAAAGTGACCGTGATCGTGCGTAAGGCTTACGGCGGCGCGTACCTGGCCATGTGCGGCAAGGATCTGGGCGCGGACCGGGTAATTGCGTGGCCCACCGCGGAGATCGCCGTCATGGGCGCGGAAGGCGCGGTCGAAGTGGTTTTCCGCAAAGAGATCAACGAGGCCGCGGACAAGAAGGCGCGCCGCAAGGAATTGATCGGCTTGTACCGGGAAGCGTTCTCGAATCCGTACGTGGCCGGCGGGACGCGGCTGGTGGACGACATCATCGAGCCGGCAAAGACCCGGCGGTATCTGGCCATGGCGTTCGAATCGCTCCAGACCAAGCGCGAGCTGCGTCCGGCCAAGAAGCACGGGTTGATGCCGCTGTAAGAGCGGTGGTTGATGGATAACAGAATGGGACTCTTACTTTTGCCGCTGGGAATCGTCGCAGGCTGGCTGGCGGGGGCGTTCACGTCGCGCCGGTTGGTGCGCGGTGAAGTGCGGCGTCTGGAAGCGTTGATCGAAGGTAAGACCGAAAAGATGGAGCTGGCTCCTGCGCCTCCGCCCGCGCCCAAAGCCGCGGAACCGGAAAGCGCCGGGGAAGTGACTCCGGAGATCATCATGGTGCTGACCGCCGCCGTGGCCGCCTTCCTGGGCAAGCGCGCGCACATTCGGAGCGCGCGCCTGGTGCGGGCTGCGCCGTCCAACGCCTGGGCGCAGCAAGGGCGGGTATTCGTTCAGGCTTCGCATAATCTGGGGGTCGTGCACGGACGATGAAGCTAAAGATTACCGTTGACCAGAAGACTTACGAAGTAGAGGTGGAGGTGGCCGAAGACGACCGGGCCCCGGCCGCTCCGTCACGTGCCTATACTCCCGCGGCTCCCACCGCGGTGCCCTCCGTGCCTCCCCCGCCGCGTCCGGCGGGCGGCGAGGCCGTAGCCGACGAGAGCAAAGTCTGCCGCAGTCCGGTGGCGGGCATCGTGGTGCGCGTGAATGCGCAATCCGGCCAGCAGATCCAGGCCGGCGATCCCCTGTTGGTACTGGAGGCCATGAAAATGGAAACGAACATTACTTCCCCTGTGGCCGGCAAGGTCAAGGCCATCAACGCCGGCGTGGGGGATGGCGTACAGGTAGGACAGGTTCTGGTGGAGTTCGAATGAGCGACGATCTATCCGGCATTCCCGGCTTTCAGTTCGTGGACCACGTGGCTATCGCGGTGCGTCAGGGCGAACTGGATGCGCAGGTCAAGGCGTACGGGCTTTTGGGCTTTCGCGAGATCCATCGCGAGGAAGTGTACGGCGGCGATCAGGTGCGCGAAGCGCTGCTGCGGGTGGGCGGCGGCCCCAACCTGGTGCAATTGCTCGAGCCGCTGAGCGCGGACTCGCCCGTGCAGAAGCTGATCGACAAGAATGGCGGGCGCGGCGGCTTGGCGCACGTGGCCTTTCGTGTGCGCAGCGCCCAAACCGCGTTTCAATACATGCAGGAGAACGGTTTCCAGTTGATCGACAAAGCGCCGCGCCCCGGCTCGCGCGGCACCACGGTGTTTTTCGTGCACCCGAAGTCGCTGGGTGTGCTGATGGAAATTGTGGAGGATCCCGCGGCATGACGGAAAATCTCACGTTGACCGAATTTCCGCCGGTTTCGACCGCCGAATGGAACGCGGCCGTCCTGAAAGATCAGAAGGGCGTAGCGCCCAAAACGAAGCTGTACTATCGCGCGGAAGATTTGCGCGGCCTCGAGTACCTGGATTCCGCGCCCGGCGATTTTCCCTACACCCGCGGCACGCGCGCCGGCAACGACTGGAGTATCCGCGAAACCGTGCACGATGCCGCCGCCGCGCAGGCCGCCCTGGATGGCGGCGCGGATGAGATCTGTTTCGTGCTGGGCGGCCAGGAGATCGACAAGGTCCTCGACAGCCTGCCCCTTGATCGCTGCGCGGTGCATTTTGAAGCGGGCGAGCGCGCGGTGGAGGCCCTGGAAGCGCTGATCCGCCGCCCCGTCCGCGGATCTATCGACTATGAGCCGCTGGCGGATTTCGAGCGCGCCGCACAGTTCATTCGCGCGGCGTACACGCCGGAATTCAAGCCCGTAACGGTCCGCGCGCACCGCTTTACTGAGGCGGGAGCCGCCACCGTACAGGAGCTCGCCTTAGCGCTGGCGGAAGGCGTGGAGATGCTGGCCCGCATTCCGGATGTCGCGCCGGCCATGCTGTTTTCGTTCGCCGTCGGCCCCCTGTATTTTCTGGAAATCGCAAAGCTGCGCGCCGCCCGCACGCTCTGGGCGCGGGTTGTGGAAAGCTTCGGCGGCGATCCCCAAAGCGCCAGGATGACCGTCTGCGCGCGCACCGCGCACTGGACCAAAACCGTCTACAGCGCGCACGTGAACATGCTGCGCGCCACCACCGCTGCCATGGCCGCGGCCATCGGCGGCGCCGACGCCCTCCAGGTCGAGCCTTTTGACGATACTTATCGCGCGCCCGGCGAGACCAGCCGCCGCCTGGCCCGCAACACCCAGTTGATCCTGAAGCGGGAAGCGCTGCTCGACCGCGTGGCCGACGCGGCCGGCGGCTCCTACTATCTGGAAAACCTGACGGATTCGTTGGCAAAAGAAGCTTGGGCGCTCTTCCAGCAGATCGAAGCTGCCGGCGGCTTCCTCGATTACTCGGCATCCGGCCAACTGGAGCGCGACCTGGCCAAATCCCGCCTGGACCGCGAAGCCGCCGTCGGCACGCGCCGCACGACCATACTGGGAACCAACCAGTATCCTAATCCCGCCGCGCGTATGCTCCAGGAAATCAAGCGCGCGGACTCCGCCGCGCGGCCCGCCCGTATCTTCGAAGAGATCCGCCTGCGCACCGAGCGTTACGCCGACCGCACGGGCCGCACGCCCCAATTCCTGCTGCTCGAAGCCGGCGATCCGAAGATGCGCAAGGCCCGCTCCGGCTTCATCGCGAACTTCTTCGGTTGCGGCGGATTCGATTGCCGCATCTCCGATACGCTGTCGGGCGATCCGGACGCAGTGGTGCTGTGCAGCTCCGATCCGGAGTATGCCGCGCTCGCGCCGCGCGTCATTCAGGACTTGCGCGACGCCGGCAAGGCCACACCCGTCATCGTGGCGGGCAATCCGGTGGATTCCATGGAGCAACTCAAACAGGCCGGGGTGGCCGGCTTCGTGCATGTCCGCAGTAATGCGGCCGAAGTGCTGCGATCCTGGCAGGACCGCTTGGGGGTGAAATGAGGCCCGGCATGCGTCCCGACTTCTCCAAAATCGATTACAAGCCGGCGCCGCATAAGGCCGCCGGCGCCCCCGCGGGGCCCGAGTGGTCCGCTCCCGAGCACATCGCCATCCAGCCGTGGTACACGCGCGCGGACCTCGAGGGGATGGAGCACCTGGCCTACGCCGCCGGCCTCCCGCCGTTCCTGCGCGGCCCTTATTCCACCATGTATGCCCGCCAGCCCTGGACCATTCGCCAGTACGCGGGCTTCTCCACGGCGGAAGAATCCAACGCATTTTACCGGCGCAACCTGGCCGCCGGCCAGAAGGGCCTCTCCGTCGCCTTCGATCTGCCCACCCACCGCGGCTACGATTCCGACCACGAGCGCGTGGTCGGCGACGTCGGCAAAGCCGGCGTGGCCATCGACTCCATTCTGGACATGAAGATTCTCTTCGACCAGATCCCCCTCGATCAGATGTCCGTCTCCATGACCATGAACGGCGCCGTGCTGCCCATCATGGCGTTCTACATCGTGGCGGCCGGGGAGCAAGGCGTGCCGCCGGAAAAGCTGAGCGGCACCATTCAGAACGACATCCTCAAAGAGTTCATGGTCCGCAACACGTACATTTATCCGCCCGAAGGCTCCATGCGGATCATCGGCGACATTTTCCGCTACACGTCGAAAAAGATGCCGAAATTCAACTGCATCAGCGTCAGCGGCTATCACATGCAGGAAGCCGGCGCCACCGCCGACCTGGAACTGGCCTACACCCTGGCCGACGGCCTGGAATACCTGCGCACGGGCATCCACGTCGGCCTGGATATCGACAGCTTCGCGCCGCGCATCTCTTTCTTCTGGGATATCGGCATGAACCACTTCATGGAGATCGCCAAGATGCGGGCGGCGCGCGTGCTGTGGGCCAAGCTGGTGAGGCAGTTCGATCCCAAGAATCCTAAGTCGATGACGCTGCGCACCCACTGCCAGACCTCCGGCTGGAGCCTGACCGCGCAGGACCCGTTCAATAACGTGGTCCGTACGGTTGTCGAGGCGTTGGCCGCCGCGCTCGGACACACCCAATCCCTGCACACCAACGCGCTCGATGAAGCCCTGGCGCTGCCCACCGATTTTTCCGCGCGCATCGCCCGCGACACGCAGCTCTACTTACAGGAAGAAATCGGCATCACCAAAATAGTGGACCCCTGGGGCGGCTCCTATTACGTCGAAAAGCTGACCCATGAACTGATGCACCGCGCCTGGCAGCTCATCCAGGAAGTCGAGGAGCTGGGGGGCATGGCCAAGGCCATCGAGACGGGACTGCCTAAGATGCGCATCGAGGAAGCCGCCGCCCGCAAGCAGGCGCGCATCGACGCCGGCAAGGACGTCATCGTGGGCGTCAACGCCTACCAGACGGATGCCGACGCCGACCTGGATGTGCGCACGGTGGATAACACCGCCGTGCGCAAGGCGCAGCTCGCGCGCCTGGATGAGTTGCGCCGCACGCGGGACGCCGCCGCGGTCGCGGAGTCGCTGGCCGCCATCACGCGCTGCGCCGAAACGGGAGAAGGCAATTTGCTGGAACTGGCGGTCGCCGCCGCCCGGCGCCGCGCCACGCTGGGCGAGATCTCCACCGCGCTCGAGCGCGTGTGGGGCCGCTACCAGGCTGTCACGCGCACCATTTCCGGCGTATACTCAGCGGAAAGCAGGATGGACGAGAACTTCTTGAAAGCCCGCCGCATGGCGGATGAATTCGCCGCCGCCGAAGGCCGCCGCCCGCGCCTGTTGGTGGCCAAGATGGGCCAGGACGGCCACGATCGCGGCTCCAAGGTGATCGCCACCGCGTTCGCCGACCTGGGCTTCGACGTGGATATCGGTCCGCTGTTCCAGACACCGCGCGAGGTGGCCCGCCATGCCGTCGAAAGCGATGTGCATATACTGGGTGTCTCATCCCTGGCCGCCGGCCACAACACGCTGGTGCCGCAGGTCATCGAGGAACTGAAGAGGCTGGGCCGCGCCGATATCCTGGTGATCGTCGGCGGCGTGATTCCGCCGCAGGATTTCGACTTCCTGTACAAGAGCGGCGTAGCGGGCATCTATGGTCCCGGCACGGTGATCCCGCTGGCTGCGCAGGCGATTCTGAAGACCCTTTCGGCCAGCCACGTGGAGAACGCCTAGGTGCCGAGGCCCGCTAAGTGATCCGCCGCCCGCGCCTCCCGCGCGACGCCTACGTCGAAGGCGTGCTGCGCGGCGACCGCACCATTCTCAGCCAGGCCATCACCCTGATCGAGAGCCTGCACGCGGAAGATATCGAACTCGCGCAGGATGTGCTCGAGCAGTGTCTTCCCTACTCCGGCGATTCCATCCGGGTGGGCATCACCGGTGTGCCGGGCGCGGGCAAGAGTTCCCTGATCGAAGTGTTGGGCGTGCATCTCACGCGTGAGCGTGGCGAAAAAGTCGCGGTCCTGGCCGTGGACCCCTCCAGCCAGGTCTCCCACGGCAGCATTCTGGGCGACAAGACGCGCATGGAAACGCTGGCCAATGAGGAACGCGCCTTTATCCGCCCGTCTCCCTCCGGAGGGTCGCTGGGCGGCGTGGCGCGCCGCACCCGCGAAACCATGAAACTCTGCGAGGCTGCCGGTTACCGCAACGTAATCGTCGAAACCGTGGGTGTGGGCCAGTCCGAAACAGCGGTCCGTTCCATGGTCGATTTCTTCCTGCTGCTGATGCTGGCTGGGGCGGGCGACGAACTGCAGGGCATGAAGCGCGGCATCATCGAGATGACCGATTTGATCGCCTTCAACAAGGCCGATGGAGGCAATCGCGCGAAGGCCGAGGCCGCCCGCCGCGAGTATGAGAATGCCTTGCACCTTTTCTCCGCCAGCGGCACCGGCTGGACGCCGCGCGTGATCACCTGCTCGGCGCGCGCCCGCGAGGGCATCGCCGAAATCTGGGATGCCGTGCTGGAGCACAATGCCTGGTTGACCAGCACGGGCCAGCTCTCCACCATCCGCCAGGAGCAGGTGAAGCGCTGGATGTACGAACTGATCGAGCAGGCTCTGCGCGACGAGTTCCTGCGCCATGACGGCGTGCGTAACACCATCGCCTCCTGCGAGCAGGACGTGCTGGCCGGGCGGCTCAGCCCGTTCCGCGCCGCCCGCCGCCTGATCGAGATTTATACGGAGAACCCTTGATGATTTTTTCCTTTCCCTTGCTTTCGGCCGAAGAGGCTGCCGCGCTGGTCGGACACGGTCAGACCGTCGGTTTCAGCGGCTTCACTCCCGCCGGCGCGCCGAAAGCCGTGCCGGTGGCCATCGCCGAGCGGGCTATCGCCGAGCATCAGGCCGGCCGTGAATTTCAGATCGGGGTCCTGACCGGCGCATCCACCGGCACGTCGCTCGACGGCGCCCTCGCCAAAGCTGACGCCATCAGTTTCCGCACGCCCTACCAGTCCGATCCGGCACTGCGCGCGCGCATCAACGCCGGCCAGACGCGCTTCTTCGACATGCACCTGTCTCTGATGCCCCAGGCCACCCGCTACGGTTTTCTGGGCCCGGTGCACTGGGCCGTGGTGGAGGCCAGCGATGTGACGGCCGGCGGCGGTATCGTGCTCACCTCGTCGGTAGGTTGCGCGCCGACCTTCTGCAATAAGGCCGACAAGATCATCATCGAGCTGAACCATCGCCA
>DATGGM010000200.1:0-5302 GCA_035308525.1 Bryobacteraceae bacterium | reverse complement strand
GAACGGGAGACGCTGGCGTGCAACGTGCTGGCGCTGGGAGAAGGACGGCTGCTGGCGATCGCAGAAAATGAACGCACCAACCAAAGACTGCGGGAAGCGGGATACCAGGTTCAGACGTTTGCGGGGAGCGAAATCGGCGTCAACGGCGGGGGCGGGCCCACGTGCTTAACGCGGCCGGTCCTGCGCGGTTCCTAACCGCGGGGGCAGGGGAATGGATGATTTTCGATTGACGATTGGCAACTGCTAGGATGAGGGCATGGCTTCTTCGCTGCTCGAGGTTCGGCATGTGAACGTCGAGTTCGTGGTGCAGGCGAACGCGGCTTCGCGGCACCAGTTGCGGTTTGCCACGGCAGCGAGAGCAACCCAGTCGTTTGCGGCGGTGCGGGACGTCAGCTTCCAGATTGGTGAAGGCGAGGCCCTGGGGCTGGTGGGGGAATCGGGCTCGGGAAAGTCGGTGACATCGCTGGCAATTATGCGGCTGCTGCCGCCGCAGGCGCGGGCGAGCGGGGAGATTTTGTTTCAGAACGGCGGCCCGGAGCTGACTTCCGCCCATGGGGCCGTCCATGACCTGCTGGGAATCTCCGAGGAGGCGATGCGGCGGCTGCGGGGCGAGCGCATCGCTATGATTTTCCAGGAGCCGATGACGGCGCTCAACCCGGTGATGCGGGTGGGAGACCAGATCGCAGAGGCGGTGCTGGCGCACGCTAATGGGAGCGGGCCGACGAAGCAGGAGGCATGGCAGCGGGCCCTGGATGCGATGAAAGCGGTCGCCATTCCGGAGCACGAGCGGCGGGCGCGCGATTACCCGCACCAGCTTTCCGGGGGCATGCGGCAAAGGGTGATGATTGCGATGGCGGTGGTGAACCGGCCGCGGCTGCTGATTGCGGACGAGCCCACGACCGCGCTGGACGTCACCATCCAGGCCCAGATGCTGGAGCTGCTTGCCGATCTTCGGGCGCGCTTTGGGCTGGCCATGCTGTTTATTTCCCACGATCTGGCGGTGGTCTCGCGAGTGGTGGACCGGGTGGCGGTGATGTACGCGGGCAGCATAGTGGAGATGGGCACGGTGGGAGAGATTTTCCGGGCAGCGGCTCATCCTTACACGCGAGGCCTGCTGCAGGCGGTGCCCACGCTGCGAACCGACCGCAGTCGGCCGCTGGCGACGATTGAAGGGACAGTGCCGGGGATAGCGGCATTGCCGCCAGGATGCAGCTTCGAGCCGCGGTGCTCCTACCGGGTAGCGGAGTGCGGGCGCGAGTTGCCGGCCCTGGTGGAGGTGGCGCCCGGGCATCTGGCGCGGTGCCCGGTGCTTAATAACGCGGAAAATGCCAGTGGTGAGGCCCACAGGCTATAATCCCCAAGCGCCCGTACGCATGCGGATCCTAATTCTCAGCGATATTCACAGCAACCTGGAAGCCCTGCAGGCATGCCTGGCAGAAGCGCCGGCGCACGACGTATTGGTGAACCTGGGCGACATTGTGGGCTATGGCGCGAGCCCCAATGAAGTAATCGAGAGCTCGCGGCAGTCGGGCAAGCTGTTTGTGCGCGGCAATCACGATAAGGCGGCGTGCGGGCTGATGGAAGTGACGGACTTCAATCCGGTGGCCGGAATGGCGGCGCTGTGGACGCGCGATCACCTGACGGCAGAAAACCTGGAATGGCTGCGACAGCTGCCGCAGGGGCCGATACGGGTGGATGAAGAGCTGGACGCGCAATTCGTGCACGGTTCGCCCATTGATGAGGACGAATACCTGGTGACGATGCGGGACGCGCAGGAGCCGCTCACCTATTCGTCGGTGGCGCTCACCTTTTTTGGACACACGCACATCCAGGGCGGGTTCTGCAAAAACTCGGAGAAAGGCGTGCTGCAACCGGTCTATGGCAGCCCCGACAAACGCGCCACGTATGAGGTAAAGCTGGACCCCGAAACGCAATACCTGATCAATCCGGGGTCGGTAGGCCAGCCCCGTGATACCGACTGGCGGGCCGCCTTTGCCGTGTTCGACACCGAGGCTTACTCCCTCACCTATTACCGCGTGCCCTACGATCTGCAGCGGGCGCAACAGCGCATTCTGGACGCCAACTTGCCGCAGAGGCTGGCGCAGCGGCTGGCCGTGGGAAGGTGAGCGCAGCGGCGCAAGTGTAAACTTCAGAGACCATGGCCCCTCACCCCTGGAAGCCGCGCGGAGAACGCGCCCCTCGAACCCCTCCCGATCTTTTTTCCAGCCAGCGGCCGAGCCCGCCGGCAGAGTACCTGGTGGCGCACATTGACGGCGGAGCGCGGGGAAATCCCGGCCCGGCCGGCTATGGGGTGGTGCTGGAGGACCAGAACGGACGGCGAGTGGCGGGACTGAGCCAGTACCTGGGACACCGCACCAACAATTACGCCGAATACAGCGGACTACTGGCGGCGCTGCAGTACGCGCTGGAGCACGGGCCAAAGGCGCTGAAGGTGATCAGCGACTCAGAGCTTATGGTGCGGCAGATCAAGGGCGTGTACAAAGTGAGGAATGCGGCGCTGCTGGAGCTGTATCAGAAAGCGGAACAGATGATCCGGCAGCTGCAGTGGTTCGAGATCGGACACGTATTGCGGGAGAGCAACCGGGAAGCCGACCAGCTGGCCAATGAAGCGATGGACAGGAAAAGGTAAATGAAAACATCGTCGAAGGTAATGACCGCGGCGGTTGTCGTCTGCGTTATGAATGTTGCGCTGCTGGCGCAGACGAGGCCGGCGCTGGAGAAGCTGATCGGCGTGCTGGCGGCCACGCAAACGTACAACGAAGCGGCGATTTCGCCGGACGGCAAACAGGTGGCGTGGTCGCAGCCGCTGCACGACAGTTCTGGAGCGGCGGCGTGGAACTCCGCAATTTACGTGGCCGAGGTGGGCAATCCTGCAGCAAGGCGGCGAATTACGGCAGGCAGCGAGGGCAATAACTATGCTGAACGGGATGTGGTCTGGTCACCGGACGGCAAACGGCTGGCGTTTCTTTCCAATGCTTCCGGGCAGGCGGAGCTTTACGTGGCCGAGGCTTCCGGCGGCGCAGCGCGCAAGTTGACCGAGGTGACAGGCTATCTGGCGGCGCCGAGCTGGTCGCCAGATGGGAAGACGATTGCGTTTCTGTTCACGGAAAACGCGCCGCGGGCGGCGGGGCCGCTCATGCCCATGACGCCGGAAACAGGCGTAATTGACAGCAAGGTTTACGAGCAGCGGCTGGCGACGGTGGCGGTAGATTCCGGCCAGATGAGCCAAGTCTCACCCGCCGACATGTACGTATATGAATACGACTGGCGTCCTGACGGCAAAGAATTCGCGGTGACGGCAGCGCATGGGGCGGGAGACGACAACTGGTACATCGCGCGTCTGTATACGCTGGGGATAGACGGGCGGATGAAAGAAGTCTACAAGCCGCCGCAGCAGATGGCGCAGCCACACTATTCGCCGGACGGAAAGAACATCGCCTTCATTGCCGGGATCATGAGCGACGAAGGGGCCACAGGAGGGGACATCTACACGGTGGCGGCGAGCGGCGGGCCGGCGCGTGACGTGACGCCAGGCATCAAGACCTCGCCCAACTGGCTGGCGTGGTCTTCGCCGCAACGCATTTTGTTTTCGGAGAATGCGGGCGGGTCGGTGGCAGTGGCCACGCTGGATTTGGCCGGCGGCAAGGTGACAACGCTGTGGAGTGGGGCGGAAACGATTGGGGCGGATGGCTGGGGCGACCTTTCGCTTTCACTTTCGAAAGACCAGAAGGAATCAGCGGTGATACGACAGTCGTTCGCGCAACCGCCGGAAATCTGGGCCGGACCGGTGGGAGCGTGGAAGCCGATCACGCACGGCAATCAGGACCTGCATGCCAGCTGGGGCAAGGTGCAGGACATTCACTGGACGAATGGCGGCACGCGGGTTCAGGGCTGGCTGATGTATCCGGCGAACTACGACGCCAGCCACCGTTACGGGTTGGTGGTGGACGTACACGGCGGGCCGGCGTGGGCGCACATGCCGCGCTGGCCGGAGACCTTCTTCAATACTTCTCTGCTGTCCAGCATGGGGTATTTCGTGCTGTATCCCAACCCGCGAGGGAGCTACGGACAGGGGGAGGAGTTCACGCGGGCCAACGTGAAGGATTTCGGGTACGGCGACTTTCGCGACATTGTGGCGGGAGTGGACCGTGTGGTGAAGGATTTCCCGGTGGACAACCAGCGCGTGGGGATAACAGGCTGGAGCTACGGCGGATACATGGCCATGTGGGCGGTGACGCAGAGCAACCGCTTCCATGCGGCGGTTTCAGGCGCCGGGCTTTCAGACTGGCTGAGCTACTACGGGGAAAATGATATCGACCGCTGGATGATGGCTTATTTCGGGGCGACGGTGTACGACGATCCGCAAGTGTACGCGCGCAGCGCGCCCATGACCTTTATCAAGAATGTGAAGACGCCGACGCTGGTGCTGGTGGGTGAGCGAGACGGCGAGTGCCCGGCGCCGCAATCGCGTGAGTTCTGGCACGCGCTGAAGACGTTCGGCGTGCCCACGGATTTTGTGGTGTATCCCGGGGAAGGACATTTCATTGCTCGTCCCGAGCACCAGTTGGACATTCTGCGGCGCACGGTGGCGTGGTTCGATAAGTATTTGGGGGAGAAGTGAAGGCGAGGTTCCCCGTTCGTCGAGCTAAAGCCCAGTGCTTCCACACCTGAAGGCAGTAGCGGGCGGGCGCCCGCGCCACACCATACCGGATAGATAGAAGCAGGTTATTCGGGGTCTTCCTAGCCGATTGTTGCGAGGCGGCCTGCGGTTGGGGCAGGCTGAACGGGAGCACTGAGCCAGGCGTCGAATTCACGCAAGGCGCGCTCGCATTGCAGGCGATGCCGCTGGGCGCGGTCGCGCACATTGGGCTCGAGGGGAGGCAGCAGATCAAAGGTGATGTTGGCGGGCTGAAAGTTTTTGGCGGCGGCGTGGGTGACGTAATAGACCAGCGAACCCATGGCGGTAGCACGGGGCGCGGGCGCCGGCTCCAAACCCGCGGCCAACACGGCAGCATGCATGCCGGCCATGAGTCCGGCGGCAATGGATTCCACGTAGCCCTCGACTCCGCAAATCTGCCCGGCAAAAAAGACGTTGGGCTTTGACTTGAGCCGCAGACATTCATCCAGCAGCTTAGGCGCGTTGATGTAGGTATTGCGGTGGATCTGGCCGTAGCGCAGGAAGCGCGCGTCTTGCAGGCCGGGGATAAGACGCAGGACGCGCGCCTGCTCGCCGAATTTCAAGTGGTTCTGGAAACCCACAAGATTATAGGAGTCGGCACGA
>DATGGM010000199.1:0-5518 GCA_035308525.1 Bryobacteraceae bacterium | reverse complement strand
CCGCGGGCCGGCCAATTCGGCGCGCAAACCGGCCGGTAGTGTGGTCACCTGCGCCAGGTCGGCTAGGCGGGTCCGATACAGAGCGGTATAGATTTGTTTCGCGCGGAACTGTGGATGGCCGGGACCCAAGGCTTCCCGAATCTCGGGCAGCTCCATGCCGAGCAGAGATTCAGGTTTCAGAGCGCGCACCATCCTCCATCGATGACCACGTCGGTCCCCGTGATAAACCCGGCTTCGGGCGAGCAGAGATAGACGGCGAGTTGGCCCACTTCCTCCACGCGGCCCCAGCGGCCCAAGGGGATCTTAGCGGTGAACTGGGCATTGAGCTCCGGATTTTGCATCAAGGGCGTGTTCATCTCGGTTGCAAAGGGGCCGGGGCTAATGGCGTTTACGGTAATCCCGTCCGGTGCGAGCTCCAGCGCGAGGGCGCGGGTGAGGCCCAGTATGGCGCTCTTGCTGGCCGAGTAGGCGGAGCGGCCGGGCAAGGATACATGCGCCATGGTGGAGGCCAGGTTGATGACGCGCCCGTAGCCGGCGCCTTTCATGTGGGGCACGAAGGCGCGGCACATCAGGAACGTGCTGGTGAGGCTGGTGTCGAGCACGCTGCGCCATTCGTCCAGCGTGAAATCGGTAAGCTGTTTGCGGATGTTGATGCCCGCATTATTGACCAGGATGTGGACCCGTCCGAACGCCGCGGCAACGTCTTTCTCCAGGCGCAGCACCTGTTCTTCGCTGGTCACATCCGTCTGAAAGATCTGCGCGCCGCTGGCGGTGCGCCAGACTTCTTCGGCGGAGCTTTCGAGCGCCTGGCGGTCACGCGCCACCAGGGCGATGGAGGCGCCCTCACCGGCCAGCGCCAGCGCCATGGCTTTACCCAAGCCCCGGCTGGCGCCGGTGATCAACGCGACCTTACCTGAAAGCTTGCCGCTCACGGGTTTTGCCCTGCCGCGCCGGTCTGATGGGAGGCGGCCAGAATTTCGTCGGCCACATGCTGCGGATGGTCGACGTTGCGGAGGGTCAGCCGGCTGGCCTCGCCGGCGGTTTCAATCGCCAGGTTGCCGACTCCGAACATGCGTTGGGTGACGGACTGATCGACGCGCGCATCCTGCACTTTCGGCAAGGAGATATTGCGGGTGGTTTTGGAGAGCATGCCGACCTCGTAGCGCAGCCGGTCACCCGCGATGGTGGCCTTAGTGAATTGGCGCTGTATATGGCGGCGGATGGGCCAGATCAGGAGAAGCACGGGGACCGCCATCACCCAGGGCCGGTATTGCGCTTGGTTCGTCGGCAGCATACTGGCGCCGATTGCGCCGGCGACAATCAGCAGCACGACCACTGCATAGCCGAGCTTGATGAACTTCAGGGTCGGCCGGATCACGGTGTCTTGCATGGCTTTGCCTCCGAACGCGCTATTGTAATCTACTTGTCTTTCTTCAGGATTTTCAGGCCTGGCGGCAGCGTGAAGAGGCTGTCCTGCAGGTCCTTGTTGATCTCCACGGATTCGGAATACATCTCAAAGACTTTCTCCCCGTTGCGCTCGCGGCGGATGGTGAACGGCCACACAACCCCACTAACCTCGCGATATTTGCCGAAGATAGTCACTTCTTCCAGTTTCTCGTTGTCGATGGGATCTTTGCGGTAGTAGTGCTGCCAGGTGGGCAGCCTGGTGGACTGATCGAAGTAGACCGTCACCAGGTCATTGTTGGAATCGGTAATATCCACGATCTCCACGGGGCGGTTCTCGTAGAAATCCGAGCCGCGCGACTCGAAGATCATGCCGGGCTCTTCGAGGCGCTGGCGCAGGATATAGAAAATATTGTGCAAAGTGCCCAACTTGAATTGATTGACCACGGCATCGGCGAGAGGGCGCGCGCCGCGGAAGGTTATTTCAAAACCGAGGCCGTCGCCGTACAGGTAGACGTCGTCCAGCTTCTTACCGCGCGCGTCGCGCACGCGCAGTCCGAGGGAGCCCTCCGGCGAAGCGGTGCGCGGCGAGTATTGGGTGTACAGAGTCGACACGCCCAGGCCTGAGAGCTTCTCATGGTAGAAGCCGTAGATGCGCCCGGATTCCACGCGATTCCGCATGCTAAGAAAGGCTTGGCCGCCCAGCGCCGACACGGCCTGGTCCACGATGCGCTTACCTTTCTGCTGGTTGGTTTCCGCGCGGGCGCCGTAACTTGCGATGGCGGATACCAACAGCGCTGTCCACAGTATTCTCATGGTTTCCTGCTCAGGTCCTCCGGCTTCAATCCCGAATTCAACTTAGTCGATTGTACGATCAGGTCCGCGTACTTGCGGCCGTTTTGCGTGATGGTCATGCGATTGGGTATTTTGATGCCGTCGACTTCCGCGAAGGATTCGTATATTTCGTCGATGGTGGACGGGGGGCCACCCATGCTCACCGAGGCGTACTCGATCTTGGCGGGCATGCCGGTCTTTTCATCGAGGAACAGCCGCACGGTACTTCCCTTGCCGTCCGTGATTTCCAGTGAGCCGTCATCCATGGACTTCACGGTACGGCCCGCCAGGCGATCGCTGAGCAACAGGGAAAAGTAGAGTCGCAAGAGCTTATCCTGCACCGGCTTCAACTGATCCGGAGGAAGGGGCGTCTGGCCTTGGGGACTCGCCATCCAGCCCGCATGGCCGTCACCATAGAGTATGACGGTCCCAAAGGGCAGTTCGGTTTCTTCGCGAAAATACGAGGGCGCGATCCATTTATCGGTGCGCTTCATGGTGATGCCGCCGGCGGAGGGAGCCACACGCATCTCCGCCTGTTCGAAGAGATCCTTCACCGCGGCCAGCTTCTCCGCTCCGCCCACGGCTTGTTGGGCGCGCGCGAGGAGTTGCGCGGGTTGGGCCGCGCCGGAGGCGGCTCGAGGCTGGGCGGCGGTTTTCGGTTCGGGAATGGTCAAATCGATGGACGAAACGGGCAGGCCCAGCGCGGCGAGAGACTTCTCAAATTCGGAGGTCTTGCCGGCGGCCACAATGGTCATATCAGCAGGCCGCACGCGCTCGCGCGCCGCGCGCAGCACATCGGCCCTGGTCACCGCCTCCAGGCCCTTCTGGTAGCGCTCGATGAAGTCTTTGGGATAGCCGTAATATTCGTAGTTGAGCACGCGCGCCAGGGTTTTGGACTTGGTATCGAACGCGAACACCAGGCTGTTCAGGGCGGACTGGCGGGCGGTTTCGAGTTCATCGTCCGTGACTTCGGACGACCGGATGCGTTCGACCTGTTCTTGAATGGCTTTTAGCGTCTCGGCGGTGGAAGCCGACTTAGTGCTGCCCTCGATCTGGAACAGGCCGGGGTGGTCGTAGTTGGCGCCCCAATCGGCCGAGATATCGTAGGCCAGCCCAAGCTGCGTGCGCACGCGCTGCATCAGGCGGCTCTGGAATCCGCCGCCGAGAATATCGCCCATGATTTCGAGCGGCGGAAAATCCCGGTCCTTGAGCTGGCCGCCCAGATGTCCGGCGACGATGAATGCCTGGGTGACATCTTCCTTGTCGGCGAGATAGATACCGGGGCGAGCTTTCTCGCGGACGGGTGGAAAGGGTGGCACGGCGGGCTGGGTGTAATTCCAATCGCCAAGCAGGCCGGTGAGTTTGGCTTGCATTTCGGCGGTGGAAAAGTCGCCCCACACGGCCATCAGCATGTTGGCCGGGAAGAAATAGCGCCGGTAGAAAGAGATCACATCCGCGCGGGTGATGTGGTCGATGGTGGCGTACTCCATACGCCAGCCATAAGGAGTGTCCCTGCCGTAGACGATATCGGAGAACTCGCGGGCGGCCACGCCGTGCGCGTCGTCGTTGCGCCGGGCAATCCCGCCGCGCAGCTCATTCTTGGCCAGATCGATCTTGTCCTGCCGGAACTCGGGCTGCGTGAGCACTTCTTTGAAAACCGCCAGCACCGCGTCGGTGTTCTCTTTCAGAGTGGAGAAAGAAACGGAGCCGCTGGATTCGCCGATGTTGGCCTCCACGGAGGCGGCCATATTTTCCAGTTCCTCGTCTAGCTGGTCGCCTGTCTTGGTCTTAGTGCCGCCGGAGCGCATCACCGTGCCGGTAACGGAAGCCAGCCCCACTTTGTCGGCGGGTTCCAGCAGGTTCCCAACGCGGACCAGGACGGTTCCGCGGATCACGGGGAGCTCGTGATCTTCCAGTACGTAGAGCTTGATTCCGTTGGGAAGCGTGTAGGTGGCGACGCTGGGAATGGGTACGTGCTTCAGGGGAGGGAATTTGAGATCGCGATAGGCGGGCGGGGCGCCGGGGACGGGGGCCGGCGAGATGGTTTGCGCCGCGGCGGCGAAGGTGAGCAGCAGGCCGGGAAGTCCGGCACGGAGCAGGGTGGTCACTTCGCGCCTCCAGTCAGAAAAGCGACCGTGCGTTTTTCGGATACGAAGCAGTCCTTGGCTACACGCTGGACATCGTCGGCCGTCACACGGTCGAGGTCATCGAGCGAAGTAAACAGCTTGCGCCAGTCGCCATAGATGGCATGGTAGGCGGTCAGCAAGCCTGCCAGGCCTGAGTTGCTATCCAGCCGGCGTATCAGGCTGGCGCGGGTTTTGGTCTTGACTCTGGCGAGGGTCGCGGCATCCGGCTTTTGCGACTTGAATTTCTCAAGCAACTCATAGAGCGCCTTTTCGTTTTCAGCCGTGGTATGTCCCGGGGCGGGCGCCAGGAAGAACAAGAACAGATTGGGGTACTTGCCGCCGGGAAAAGTGTCGTCCACGTCCGCCTCAAGCGCGATTTGTTTGTCGCGAACGAGTTCTTTATAAAGCAAGCCGGTGCGCCCGCCCGACAAGATGCCGCTGATGACATCGAACACAGGATCCTCCTTGCTGTACTGATCGGGCCGCTTGTAACCCACGAACAACAGCGGTTGGCTGGGGGACTCGACCTCCACCTGCTTGGGACCCTCCTGGGGAGGCTCCTGGGTGTGGAGCAGCGGGGGCAGGGGACGCGCCTGCATGGGGCCGAAGTACTTTTCGGCAAGGCGGCGTGTTTCGGCGGGATCCACGTCGCCCACGATGGCCATATTGATGTTCGCCGGTACGTAATACTCGCGGAAGAAGCGCAGGGCGTCGGCCCGCCGTATCTGGGCCAGGTCGCTGGGCCAGCCGGTTCCCATGACGCGATAGGGGAACGCCGAGAAGGCCGCGGCCAGGAACGCCTGCATCAACTTGCCCTGCGGTTCGGATTCGACGCGCATGCGGTATTCCTCCATGACCACGTCGCGCTCCTTGTAAAAGTCGCGGAAGACGGGTTGGATGAAACGCTCGGACTCCAGCAGGAACCACAATTCCAGACGATTGGATGGCAGGCTGTAGAAATACTCGGTGGCGTCCCAGGCGGTCTGCGCGTTGAGGTTCTCACCGCCATTCTGCTCGATGATGCGCGGGTAGAGGTTGGGCTCAACGAGCGAGTTGGCCTTATCTTCGGCGGCCTTGAGTTCGGCCTCGAGCGCCGCGATCCTCGGGGGGTCCGCCTGCGGACCTTTGTTGCGCTCGGCATCCAGGCGGTCGTA
>DATGGM010000198.1:0-19489 GCA_035308525.1 Bryobacteraceae bacterium | reverse complement strand
GCCCGGGAGGCCGGGGAGATTTTCAAGAGGCTGGCCGGATAAACCGTACAGAGGATCGCCTACCAGCGGATGGCCGATCGTTGCCAGATGGATTCTGATTTGATGTGGGCGTCCCGAATTCAGGCTCACCTCAAATGTCGTCGTGCCGGCCGTGCTGCTTGGCGCCCGTGAGATCACCTTCGCCAATGACTTTGACGGCTTGCCATTTGGGTTGGCGGCCCACACGGAACCGATGCGCGGGTGCGGTACCAGTCCGATGGGTATGAGGATTTCGTAGGCGTCGTGCTGTGCAATGTTTTGCGCCAGCGCCCGGTAGATTTTTTGAATTTTGGGTGTGTTCCAGTTTGTGAATAGATTAGAGGCCGCCTGCGGTGTTTTGGCGAAGAGGACGATGCCGCTGGTGGCTCGGCCCAACCGGTGGACAGGGTTTGCGTTGGGGGTTTGCTTTTGCACCAGGCGCAGGAGGGTGTTTTCCATGAAGCCGCCGCCCGGGAGCGTGGGCAGCCCGCTGGGTTTGTTGACGGCCAACAGATGGCGATCTTCAAACAGGACTTCAAAGTGCCGGGGGGAGTCTGGTTCGATCCAGGGTGGACGGTTCCAGACAAGGGTTTGGCCTAAAGTGACCGATTCGCTTCCGTTGGCGGTGAGGCCGTTGAGGGTCACTTCGCCGTTGTTCAGTTTTTCTTGCCAGGCTTGGGCGGTCGAGTGGGGGTAAAGGCCCGCCAAGTGGGAGAGCAGGGTTTGTGCGGGGTATTTGCTGCTGATGGTTGTGGTGTAGGCATAGCCCCGGTTGAGCATGTAGTTTGAGTGTAAGCTATGGCATCTGCGGCGCGGCGGCCGGAAGTGTTTTTGCGATGCCCCGCTCCAGATCGGGTACATCGCGTTCGCGAGATTCCTGGTGCGCTTCATCAAGTGGGGCAGCCGCTTCCGCTTGCCGTCTTGTCCCGGATCATACGAATTATTTCGTTGACAGACGAATAGATTCGTATGATACTCGAAGCGTGGCCTCCCGATCCCTTTCCAAAGAGCCCGCTCCCCCGCCGCTTCCCACCGCCGCCGAAATTGCCATCCTGGCGGTGCTGTGGCGTCGAGGCGCCAGCACCGTGCGCGAGGTGCATGAAGCGCTGGGTAAGGACAGTGGATATACCACCACGCTGAAGTTGCTGCAGCTCATGTTCGAAAAGGGACTGGTGGTGCGCAACGAGCGCTACCGCTCGCACCTTTACGAAGCGCGCGCACCCAAGGAGCAGACCCAGCGGCAGATCGCCGGCGACATGTTGAAGCGCGCATTCGAAGGATCGGCGAAGAGCCTGTTGCTGGGAGCGCTCGCCGCGCAGCCGGCTTCAGGCCAGGATCTGGCCGAGATACGGAGTCTGTTGGACGAATTCGAAAAGAGGAGGGGAAAACAATGATCACGCTACTGAACCAGCCGTGGACCGAGCGTCTGGGCTGGACGCTTCTGCATTTTCTGTGGCAGGGACTTCTGGTGGCAGCCCTCTATGCGCTCGCCCGGGCTTTGGCCGGTGGCCGCATTTCGGCGCGCGGCCGCTACGCAATTGCCTGCGCTTCGCTGCTGGCGATGACCGTGGCGCCTGCTCTCACTTACTGGTGGCTTGGAAATTCCGGGCAGGCGGCGCGGACGGGGACCTTACCGATTGGGGCGCCCGGCAGCTTGCCCCTGGGGTTGCGTACTCACCGGTCGCCGATCCCTGGCAACAGGCGATCCCGTGGATTGTAATGGCGTGGTTCGCTGGCGCCGCCGCGTGTTCCCTCCGGCTGCTCATGGGATTCATCTCCGCGGCGGCTCTGCGGCGTTCGCCTCATGCGCCGGTGCTCACCGAATGGCAGCAAACCCTCGACCGGCTGATCGAACGCATGCACGTGTCGCGAAGCGTGCGGTTGCTGGCCACCGATCGGGTGGACTCTCCTTCGGTCATCGGCTGGCTTCGCCCCGTGATTCTCGCCCCGGTGGGCGTGCTGTGTGGGCTCGCACCCGGGCAGGTAGAGGCCCTGTTGGCGCACGAACTGGCGCATGTCCGGCGGCACGACTACCTGGTGAACGTTCTGCAAGGGATCGCCGAGAGCCTGCTCTTTTACCATCCGGCGGTGTGGTGGATCTCAAACCAGATCCGGGCCGAGCGCGAGCATTGTTGCGATGATCTCGCCGTTGCGGCGTGCGGCGATGTGCTGGTGTACGCTCGCGCACTGGCGGAATTGGAATCAATGCGGCCGGCACATTTCAAGGCGGCGCTGTCTGCCAGCGACGGTTCGCTCCTGCGCCGGATCCGGCGGCTGGCCGACCCGGTGGCGGCGCACAGGCCTGCCGGATGGGGAGTGGCCTGGTCGTTGGGTGCCCTGCTGCTATTGGGGATCGCGGGAGTTGCGGTGACCGGCGCGCAAGGACAAAGCCTGCCGGCGGTGAACCTCAAGTGATCATCAGCGATATGTCGCAGTATGACGGCGTAGCCGCGATTGTTTTGCGATGATGGCTTCGTTGTTCGCCCGGAACCAGAGGCAGTAACAACTCTGGCAAAAAATTAATCCCTTGCCACTCACTTACTTACACCCGCCGCCTGGCCGCAATCCTTACGCCGCCGTGCTCTCCTGGGAATAGGAAGGCGCGTATGCGCCGGCCCCTAGAATTCACGATCTCCAATCGCCTGACACACGAAAAAAACGAAACGAACCCAAAATGGTCACAGAAAACAAAGGACTTCTAAGTCCATCCGCCCAATTCACCTCCTCCAATCAACTCCCCCGATACCGGACGCCCAGTCACGAAAACGAACACCCGTCGCCCGCTTCAGCCCCTGTTTTCCAACACTTGCGGCTGGCGCATGGCATGCTAGGGAGTCACCCATGGAACGTCTGGCACTCGACCTCCGTCTGGCCCTCCGCCGCCTCCGCCAAAACCCGACCTTCTCCATCGTGGCCGTGCTCACCCTGGCCCTGGGCATCGGCGCCAATACCGCCATCTTCAGCGTGATCGATGCCGCCCTCCTGCGCCCCCTCCCCATCGCCCGCGCCTCGGAAGTTGTGTCCCTCAACGAGACCCTGGCCGGCGACACCTTCCCCACCCTCTCGTTCCCCAATTACCGCGACGTGCGCGACCGCAACACCGTCTTGTCCGGCCTGGTCGCCTACCGCTTTCTGCCCGCCAGCCTCGGCATGCCCGGCAATAGCCAGCGCCTGTGGGGCTATCTGGTCACCGGAAATTATTTCGAAATGCTGGGCGTAGGCGCCGCCCGCGGCCGCGTTTTCCGCCGCGATGATGACCTCCGCCCCGGCGGCCACCCCGTCGCCGTCCTCAGCTATGCCTGCTGGCTCAAACGATTCGCGGGCGACCCCGCCGCGGTGGGCCGCGCCGTCAAATTCAACGGTCTGGATTTCACCATCCTCGGCGTCACGCCGCCCGGCTTCTTCGGAACCGAGCTCTATTTCACGCCCGACGTTTTCTTCCCCATGATGATGCAGAAGGAGCTCGAAGGCGGCGGTGGCTCGCTTGAGAACCGCGGGAACAGCAATTACTTCGTCGCCGGCCGCCTCAAACCCGGCGTCACCATGCCCCAGGCTCAAGCCGGGCTGAACAGCGTCGCGCGCGGCCTGGCGCGGGAGTATCCCAAAGACGATGACGGGATGAAAATCACCCTCAGCCCTACGGGCCTCGCCGGAAATTATATTCGCGGCTCCGTCATCGGATTCGCCGCCGCCCTGTTCGGAGTCTCCTGCCTGGTTCTGCTGCTTGCCTGCACCAACCTGGCGAGCATGCTCATGGCGCGCGCGGCCGACCGCCGCAAAGAGATCGCCCTGCGCCTGGCCGTGGGCGCGGCGCGCATCTCCCTGGTGCGCCAACTCCTGACCGAGAACCTGCTGATCGCCCTCCTCGGCGGCGCCGGCGGCCTGCTGCTGGCCGTATGGATCACCGATGCGCTGTCCTCCTGGCATCCGCCCACCGATATCCCGCTGGTCATCAACGCCGCCCCCGATGGCCGCGTCTTCCTCTTTGCCCTGCTGGTCTCCGTGCTCACCACCCTGGTCTTCGGACTGCTGCCCGCCATCCAGGCCGCCCGCACCAACCTGGTCGGCGCGCTCAAGAATGAGGCCATCTCCGAAAAATTGCGCCACTGGCAGCTTCGCGATTACATGGTGGCCACCCAGGTCGGACTCTCCGCCCTGCTGCTGGTCTGTTCCGTGCTCGTGGTCCGCAGCCTGCAGCGCGCGCTCGACGCCCCCATCGGCTACAACCCTAAAGGCGCCGTCACCGCATCGTTCGATCTCAATATCCAGGGCTATAGCGAAGCCCGCGGCCGCGAGTTCCAGCATCGCCTCCTCGATAAAGTGCGCGCCATCCCCGGCGTCCGCTCGGCCGCCCTCGTCGATTGGCTGCCGCTCACCTTGAACAGTTCGTCGGACGCAATTTTCATTGAAGGTCAGCCGGTTCCCAAAGCCGCCGAAGCTCCCATCGCCTACAGCTACTCGGTCAGCCCCGATTATTTCCGCACCATGCAGACGCGCCTGCTGATGGGCCGCGAGTTCGACGCCCGGGACAAAAAAGATGCCCCCCTCGTGGCCGTGGTCAACAAAGCCTTCGCCGATCAATTGCTGCATGGCCGGCCGCCGCTCGGTAAACGCTTTCGCAACAACCCGGAGGGCAAGCCCTGGGAGATCGTCGGGGTAGCCGAGGATGGCAAATACTTCTCGCTCGCCGAGAAGCGTGCGCCCGCGTTCTGGACCCCGCTCGAAGTCTATTACGGCGCCAACGCCACCGTGGTGGCCCGCACCAGTCTGGACCCGCCCCAGGCCGTCCGGCTCATCCAGGAAGCCTCCCGCGGCCTCGATCCGTCCTTGCCCCTCTACTTTGCCGGCTCGCTGGTCAAGCGTCTGGACCTGCCGCTCTTCCCTGCCCGTCTGGCCGCCTCCGCGCTGGGCGCTTTCGGCCTGCTGGCCCTGGTCCTCGCTGGCACCGGGATCTACGGCGTGATGGCCTACGCCATCTCTCGCCGCACGCGTGAAATCGGCATCCGCATGGCTATCGGCGCCAGCCAGGGCCAGGTGCTTCGCATCGTGGCCCGCCGCGCCCTGCTCCTCATCGGCTCGGGCACACTGATCGGGCTGATCGTCGCCCTGTTCGCCGGCCGCTTCCTCCAGCAGATCCTCTACGGGGTGCAGCCCACCGATCCGTTGACCCTCGCAATCGTGCTGCTTCTCATGCTTTCGATCGCCGCCGTGGCCTGCTGGATCCCCGCCCGCCGCGCCATCCGTATCAACCCGGTAACCGCCCTCCGCCAGGAGTGAGTGCGTGTTGTAACTTGTGCGCCGGAAACCAAACCGCGCCCCCCTGCGTCTCTTTTGCTATAGTTTACCTGGGGCATTCGTATGTCCATGAAATCCTGGAACAAATTATCCGTTTTGCCACTCACCCTGGCAGCCCTCTGCGCGGTGGCCATAGTCTCCCTGGCCCAGGACCCCGGTCCCGCCAAAGACGTGGACCAGACCGTGGCCAAGCCCCGCAAACCCGCCGGCGAGCCCGAGGACGCTCCCATCCCTTCCAAACTCAGCAAGAAAGCGGCGCCCGACGCCCTCCCGGACACCCAGCCCAGCTTCAAGAGCGACGTCAGCCTGGTCAATATCGACGTAGCCGTTCTGGACAAAAACGGCCATTTCATCCCCAACATTCCGCGCGGCAACTTCCGCATCCTGGAAGACAACGTTCCGCAGCAGATCAAGTCCTTTGGTAAAAGCCAGGCGCCCATGACCATCTGCCTGCTGATCGAATTCAGCGCGAAGTTCCAGTGGTATGGCGGCCAGACGTGGTATCAGACGCTGGCTGCGTCCTACGGCTTCGTGCAGACTCTCAAGGCCGATGACTACGTCGCCGTGATCGCCTACGACATGCACGAGGAGATTCTCTCCGACTTCACCACTGATAAACGCCAGACCTACGAGGCCATGCAGCGCCTGCGCATTCCGGGCTTTTCCGAAGCCAACCTCTTCGATGCCGTGGCCGATACCGAAGAGCGCATGTCCAAAATCGAAGGCCGCAAGGCCATTGTCCTGCTCTCTTCCGGCATTGATACCTTCAGTAAGATCACCTATGACAAAGCCCGCAAGGCGGTTCAGGAAGGCGGCGTTCCCATTTACGCCATCGGCCTGATGCAGGCCCTGCGCATCATGGCGGGTGCCCGGGGTGACAGCATCGGCTTCCTGCAGGCCGACAATCAGATGACCACCTTCGCCCGGGAAAGCGGCGGCATGGCTTTCTTCCCGCGCTTCTACGGCGAGTTCCCCACGATCTTCGGCACCATCTCCGACTCGCTTCGCAATCAGTATTCCATAGGCTACGCGCCCGCCAATAGAGCCCGCGACGGCAAATTCCGCAAGCTCAAAGTGGAGCTGGTAAACCCCGCCACCAACGAGCCGCTGCGCGTCACGGATGAAAAAGGCAAGCCCATCAAGTACTCGATCGTTGCCAAGGCTGGTTACACCGCTCCGCGCGAAGTAGAATAGCGGGCATGGCCTGCACCCTGAAACGTGCCTGGATTCTATTCGTCTGCCTGCCCGCCCTGCTGCCGGCGGCGCTGGTCCGCATTGAAGTTGCTGAACGCACTGACGTGTCGGACGGCAAGCCGTTCGCCGCGGCCGGCCCCTACGAGCGCATCGTCGGCAAAGCTTTCTTCGCGGTGGATCCCAACGTGCCGGCCAACCAGATCATCACCGATATCGCCCGCGCGCCGCGCAACGGCCAGGGCCTGGTGGAGTTCTCCGCCGACTTCTATTGCCTCAAGCCGCGCGACCCCCGCCACGGCAATCACGCCGTGCTGTTCGACGTGGTCAACCGCGGCTCGAAGACCATGCTCAGCACATTCGGCGACGACTTCCTTCTGGAGCAGGGCTACACCCTGGTGTGGTTGGGCTGGGAATTCGACGTTCCGCCAGGCGCCGCCGGCATGCGGCTCTACGCGCCCGTGGCCGCCGGACTCACCGGCTTAGTGCGCTCCGAAATCATTGTGGACCACAAGGAAATCCGGCAGTCGCTGGGCGACCGCCGCCAGCTCCCTTATCCCGTCCTGCATCCCGACGATCCCGGTCTGACCCTCACCGTTCGCGATCATGCGGACGCCACCCGGCGCGTCGTGACTCGCGGCGCGTGGCACATCGAAGGCGGCACCCACGTCGTGATGCCGGCCGGCTTCGAGCCCGGCAAAATCTACGAGCTGGTATATACGTCCCAGGACCCGCCTATTGTCGGCCTGGGCCCCGCCGCCGTGCGCGATCTGATCGCGTTCCTCAAGTACGGCATCCCCGCCGACACCATCCTCGGCGATCACCACGACATCATCAAACGCGCCTATGGATTCGGCATTTCGCAGAGCGGCCGCTTCCTCCGCACGTTCGTCTATTACGGCTTCAATCAGGATGAACAAGGGCGGCGCGTCTTCGACGGCATCATGGCGCACGTGGCCGGCGCCGGACGCGGCAGCTTCAATCACCGCTTCGCGCAACCCTCCCGCGACGGCCATCCATTTCTGAACACCTTTTATCCGACCGACATCTTCCCGTTCTCCGATCTCCCCGAAACCGATCCCGACACCGGCATCACCGACGGTCTCCTCTCGCACGCCACGCCACCCGCCGCCGTGCCCAAAATCTTCTACACCAACACGTCGTACGAGTATTACGGGCGCGCCGCCTCGCTGATACACACCGCCATCGATGGCGGGTCGGACGCGCCGCTCGCGCAGACCACCCGTATCTACTACCTCACGGGATGCCAGCACGGGCCCGCCGCCTTCCCGCCCGCGCGCGGCGAAGCGCAGAATCTGCCGAATCCCAATAATTACCGCTGGACTCTGCGCGCACTTCTTGTTGCGCTCGACCACTGGGTCGCCGATGGCCGGGAACCGCCGCCGTCGCGTTACCCGCGAATCGGCGATGGCAGCCTGGCGCCGCTCGACGCCGTGCACTTCCCCAAGCTCCCCGGCATCGCGGTCCCCACCCGCATTCAGCAAGCCTGGCACGTCGATTATGGCAAGGAGTTCCGCAGCGCTGGCATCGTGACCATCGAGCCGCCCAAGGTTGGACGGGTATTTCCCATGCGGCTGCCCCAGGTCGACGCGGACGGCAACGAGACCGCCGGTATCCGCATGCCCGCCACATCGGTTCCGCTGGCGACCTACACGGGCTGGAACCTGCGCTCGGCGGCGATCGGCTCGCCCGACGAGCTCTTCAGCATGGCGGGTTCGTTCATCCCGTTCCCGCGCACCAAGGCCGAGCGCACCAAGTCAGGCGATCCGCGCCCGTCCGTCGAAGAGCGCTATAACGGGAAGCAGGAGTATCTCGGCAAGGTGCAGTCCGCCGCGCGCGGCCTGGTGAAGGATGGTTACCTGCTCGACCGCGACGTGCCGCTGGTTGTGGAGCGAGCGTCAGCCGAATGGGATTTCGTGACGCGCTAGGGATGCGAGAACTCGTTGGCGTGCGGGACCAGCTCGAAATACACCCGCTCGGGCAGATCGGTGTGCCAATATCCTGCCCACCGCGCGTAGCCGCAGATCCCTAGAAACAGCACCGCGGCGGCCGCCCCCATCATCCAGGCGGGGACCGTCCGTCTGCGCGGACCGGCCATCCGTAGCGCGCCCTCGGCCGGACACACCGCCACGCACTCCAGGCAGCCTGTACACTCGGCCGACCGTATGCTCGGCAGTTGATCCACCGGCAGCACAGCGGGACAGGCCTTGGCGCACTTCGCGCAATCCATGCACAGCGCCGCCTGCCGCCTGATCCGAAGCGGGCTGGCCAGCGCCGCCAGACCCATCAACGCGCCGTACGGGCACAGATAGCGGCACCAGAAATTCTGTACGAAGACCGAAAGCACCACCAGCAGCGCCAGCACCACCGCGCCGGATACGCCCAGGAAGCGGAAGAAGTTCAGCATCTTGACGTCGGATACCAGGCCGTAGGGTCCTTCCAGGAACGCCTGTATCGCAGGCGCCGACATGCCGCCGACGGCGTACAGGAACAAGCCCAGCAGGATGTACTTCAGGCTGCGCAAGCCGATGTCCAGCCAGCGCGGCAGCGTCCAGTTGCGGCGAAACGTCCGCCTGCCCAAGCGCCAAAGATATTCGGACACCGTGCCCACCGGACAGAGCCAGCTACAAAACATCTTGCGCAGCAGCCAGGAGATCGCCAGAAACGCAATCAGCAGGAACATGCCGGCCGGATGGACGCGCGCCACGTGGCCGGCAGTCAGCAGCACCTTCAGGTTCATCAGCGAGGCGATCGGCAGCCAGCCCTCCACTCCGGCAGGCCGCGCGACGCGCCAGCCGCGCCCGCCCGATTCGTAATACCGCACGAAAAGCACGAATTGGGCGCCGATCCAAACGTTGAGCGCCAGAAAAGCCAGCTGGAAGGCGCGCCGCAGCCATTGAGAATGGTCGGCCGTGCGCCGCTTTTGCAGCTTCTTTTTGGTCTTTGCAACAGGTGCTATGGTCGCCGCGGACATGTTACTCAGTGGATCGCTGCCTGCGCGCTTCCAACGCCCGTTGCCAGGCTTCCCGCAGCCGCTTGCGTGCGCCGTCGCCGATAGGACCGGGCATTTCGGTGGCTTGATACTCATGGCATAAAGCCACGGTCTGCCGCAGGCTCTCGGCGAACTCGACGCACGGCGCGCAACCGGCCAGGTGCGCCTCCATTTCGCTGCAGGCGTCCGGCGGCAGTTCCAGGTCGAGATATTCGGAGAGCGTGGCGAAAATTTGCCGGCACTCCTCACTTCCGTGTGGCAATGGCGGATCCCTCCTTCGTCCTCAAATAAGCGTCCAATTCCTGGCGGATCGCCAGGCGCGCGCGGTGCAGCCGCGTCTTGATGGCATCCACGCTAAGGTCCAGAACCTGGGCGGCTTCCTCGGTGGTCAGCTCTTCCACGTCGCGCAGCAAAATCACCACCCGATAGGTGTCGGGCAGCCCGGCGATGGCGTCATCCAGCACCCGCCGCAGCTCGGCGCGCAGCAGCTTGTCGTCCGGCAGGGCGGACCAGTCGGCGATCTGGAGCTTCAGGCGGCCTCCGTCATCGTCTAGCGCCGGTACAAAGTCGTCCAGCGAGAGCTCCTGCTTGGGCGCGAATTGGCTGCGGCGGCGTTTCATCAGGCAAAAATTCTTGGCGATCCGAAGCACCCACGCGCGCACCCGTTCCGGCTCGCGAAGCTGGTCGAAGTTCTCAAAAACCTTCAGGAGAGTATCCTGCGAAACCTCTTCGGCGTCCTCGCGGTGGCCGCACATCAGCCAGCTATACTGGAAAACCTTGGTGCGGAAGTGTTGCACGAAGCGGTCGAATGCCTCCGGCCGTCCCGCCATCAGGTCGCGCGCCAGTTGAACTTCGGTTTCCCTCTCCAAGCCGTCTCCGCTAAGTAACTGCCGTGGGAACCCGGGTCTCCAGGGCGATCTGGATCTCGGGCGCATGCACCAGCGTGTTGTGAATCAAACAGGCCTTCACCGCGCGCAATACGCCGGCCTCATGCTGGGGGTCGAGATCCGGAATCTCAACCTGGACGCGCAACGATGCCAGGCGCGCGGGCGCGGCGGCTTTTTCAGCCGTCACCCGCACATCCAACCCTTTCGCGGACAGGCCCCGCGTGCGCAGATATTCGGCGGCATAAAAGCCGGCGCAGGTGCCCAGTGACGCCAGCAGAAACTCAGGCGGAGTCATGCCGGCGTCGGTGCCCCGGTTCTCTTCCGGCTGGTCGCAAATGACCCGGTGGCCGCGTGCCACTGCTTCAAACTTCACGCCATTTAAATGATGAATGATAACTTCCATTTTGATTTCCCACTAACTGAGATGCGGCGGCTTCCCGGAGGTGACATGTCACGCCGCCCAGTTTTTTGCATCCTCATATATATAGGATATCGCCTTTTCAGACCGTTATGTATAAAACAGTGATTCTTTGGTTGCTTACGGCCGTACCGTTTCCCGCGCAGGAGCCGCTTTCGTTGGCCGCCGCCGTGAGGCAGGCCCTGGCGCATAACCCATCGATCGCGGCTGCCGCGGCCGGCGCCAGCGCAGCCGAAGCGCGCATCGGCGAGGCGCACAGCGGGCGGCTGCCGAAAGTGAACTATTCCGAATCGTTCGCCCGCAGCGACAATCCCGTGTTTGTGTTCAGCTCGCTGCTGACGCAACATCAGTTCGCGGCCGAGAACTTCAGCCTGGGTCCGTTGAACCGGCCGGATGCACTGAACAATTTCCAATCGCAGCTTTCGGTGGACCAGGTGCTTTACGACGGCGGCCGCACGAAGCAGGCTGAGCGCGCAGCCCGGCTGACGCACGACATTTCAGGCGAGGAAGGCCGCCGCGCCCGTATGGACGTGCTGGCCGGGGTCGCCCGCGCATATTACGGCTCCCTGTTGGCCCAGGCGAACCTGGAAGCCGCCCAGGAAGCCATGCGCTCCGCCGAGGCCGACCTGAAGCGCGCCGAGTCGATTCGCGCGGCGGGCATGTCTACCGATGTGGATGTGCTGTCCATCCGCGTGCACCTGGCAGAAGTCCAGGAGCAGCGCATCCGCCGCGCAGCCGATCTGGATGTGGCGCGCGCCGCGCTGAACGACGCGCTGGGGCTGCCGCTCGATGTCACACACAGTCTGACAACCCGCCTGGAGCCGGCCGACCTGCCCGATATTTCGCTGGCGGAATACGAGCGCGGCGCGGTGGCTGAGCGGCCCGAAGCCCGGCAAGTGAAATTTGGCGCAAGCCTCGCGGAATCCCAGATCGCAGCGGCCCGCACCGCCTTGCTGCCGGAGGTTGGCGTGCGCGCCGCATTCGAAGAGGACCGGCAGCGCTTCATCGACCGGGGAGGCGCCAACTGGCTGGCGGCCGTCTCCATGCAATGGAACCTCTTCAACGGCTTCGCCGACCGCGCGCGCATTGCGGCGGCCACCCAGGGCCTGCGCCACGCGGAAGCCGAGCGGGAGCGCGCCGGCTCGGGCATCCGGCTGGAGGTGCGCCGGGCCTACGCCGACCTGCGCGCCGCCCAACAGCGCATCGAAGTAGCCAAGGCCGCCGCCGCCGAGGCCCAGGAAAGCCTGCGCATCACGCAGAATCGCTATCAGGCAGGTCTGGGCGGCATCACCGATCTGCTGCGCACCGAATCCGCCGCGCTGGACAGCCGCACGCGCTACCTGGCGGCCGTCCACGATCAGCGGGTCGCCGCAGTGGTGTTGGAATTGGCAGCCGGCAGGCTGTCGGAAGGATCGGAGGCGCTCCGTGGAGAATAGCTGGGCGAGCGGCTGGTGCCTGGTGGCGGGCGCCACCTTGATGATCGGTTGCGGGAGTGATGCTCGGACCAGAGAGATGCCGTCCTCCGCCCCCCTCACCGTGAAGACGGTGGTGGCCGCCACCGAGTCATGGCCCTCCGAATACGAGGCGGTCGGCACCGTCCGGGCACGGACCGCGGCAATCATATCGAGCAAGGTGATGGCTGCCGTGCGCGAGGTGCGCGTGCAGGCCGGCGACCGTGTCCGCGAAGGCGAGCTTCTGGTGCTGCTCGATGCGCGCGATCTGGACGCCAATTACCGGCGCGCGGAGGCCGCGCGCGAGGAAGCCCGCGGCGCAGAAGTGGAAGCCGCGCAGGGGCTGGCCGCCGCCAAAGCGCAGCTCGATCTGGCGAAGGTCACCTTCAAGCGCATGCAGGAACTGTTTGACAAGACATCCATTTCGAACCAGGAGTACGACGAGGCCGCCGCGCGCCGCAAGGCAGCCGAGGCCGCCTATGAGATGGCGGTGGCCAGGGAAGCGCAGGTGCGGGCCAAAATCGCGCAGGCCGAGCAGGAGCTGCAAGCCGCCTCCATCATGCGCGGTTATACGGAGATCCACGCACCCTTCGCCGGAGTGGTGACTTCCCGCGCCGCCGAACCCGGCAGCATGGCCACGCCTGGCGCGCCGTTGTTGACCGTCGAGCGCGAAGGAGCCTACCGGCTGGAAGCTCAAGTCGAGGAATCGCGAGTCCCGTCCATTCGCGTCGGGCAGCCGGTCTCTGCGAGGTTGGAAGCGCTCAGCCGGTCCGTGGACGCGCGCGTTTCCGAAATCGTGCCGGCGGTGGATACCGCGTCGCACGCCTACATCATCAAGATCGACCTGCCGGCGCTGGCGCAACTGCGATCCGGCATGTTCGGCCGCGCCGTATTCGCCGGTGGTACGAGCAACGTACTGGCGGTGCCGGCCGCGGCAGTTACCGGGCGCGGACAACTGCAATCGGTAACGGTGGTCGAGGGCGGCTATGCGCGCACGCGCCTCATCACCATGGGCCGCAAGTCCGGCGGGAAGGTGGAAGCCCTCTCGGGCCTGAGCGCCGGCGACCAGGTGATCTGCCCGCTGCCGCCCGGCTTGACCGATGGCACGCGCGTGGAGGCGCGGCCGTGAACGGGACCGGCCAGGGACCGGCGGGCCGCCTGGCGCACGCCTGGATCGATTCCAAGCTGACGCCGCTGGTGATCGCCGCCTCTCTGCTTTTGGGCGCATTCGCGGTATGGAAGCTCCCGCGCGAGGAAGAGCCGCAGATCATTGTGCCGATGATCGACGTGTTCGTCAGGATGCCCGGCGCTTCGGCGCGCGAAGTCGAGGAGCGCGTCACCAAACCGATGGAAAAGCTGCTGTGGGAGGTGCCCGGCGTCGAGTACATCTACTCTACTTCCAGCCCGGGGATGTCCATGGCGGTGGTGCGTTTCCTGGTCGGCCAGGACGAAGAGAAGAGCATCGTGCGGCTCAACCAGAAGCTGTCCGCCAACTTCGACCTGATTCCACCGGGCGCGTCGCAGCCGCTGGTGAAGCCGCGCTCCATCGACGACGTGCCCATCCTGGCGCTCACTCTCACCAGCAAACGCTACGGCGATTTCGAACTGCGCCGCATCGCCGCGCAGGTGCACGATGCCATCAAACAGGTGCCGGACGTCTCGGCGGTTAACCTGATCGGCGGCCAACGCCGCGAGATCCGCGTGGAGCTGGATGTGGCGCGCCTGGCCGCGTATTCGCTCCCGCCCTTGCAGGTGATCGGCGCGCTGGGCGCGTCGAACCAGCGCCTGGATGCCGGCGCCTATGCCAGCGCCAATCGCGAACTGCTGCTCGAGACCGGTGAGTTCCTGCGGAGCGCCGAGGATGTGCGCAGCGTCGTAGCGGGAGTGGCCAACGGCAAGCCGGTCTTCGTGCGGGACGTCGCCGAGGTCCGCGACGGCGGCGAGGAACCCAGCCAATACGTGCGCTATTCCGCCGGCCAGAGTTTCGATCCGGCGGTGACCATCGCGATCTCCAAGCGCAAGGGAACCAATGCCGTGGTAGTCGCGGACAACGTGCTGCGCCGCATCGAGCCACTGAAGGGCGCCACCATTCCCGGCGACGTGGCCATCGCCATCACGCGCGATTACGGCGCGACCGCCGCCGAGAAATCCAATGAGCTCTTGTGGCACATGCTGATCGCCGTGGTGTCGGTTAGCCTACTGGTGGCCATCACGCTGGGGTTGCGCGAATCGCTCATCGTATGCATCGCCATTCCGGTGACGCTGGCGCTCACCCTGACGGTCTTCTATTTATATGGCTACACGCTGAACCGCATCACGCTGTTCGCCCTCATCTTCTCGATCGGCATCCTGGTGGACGACGCCATCGTGGTGGTGGAGAATATCGCGCGCCACTGGCGCATGCCCGCGAATCGCGACCGGCCGCCCTTCGACGTAGCCGTGGAAGCCGTGAACGAAGTCGGCAATCCGACCATCCTGGCTACGCTGGCCGTGGTCGCGGCCATCCTGCCCATGGCCTTCGTGGGCGGGTTGATGGGACCTTACATGCGCCCCATTCCCATCGGCGCGAGCGCGGCCATGATCTTCTCGCTGCTGGCGGCGTTCGTAGTCACTCCGTGGGCCGCGGTACGGATTCTCAAGCCCGGCGCGGCGCATGCCCACGGCGAACGCGAGGATCGACTCACCCGCCTGTATCGGCGCGTGATGGGGACGCTGCTGCACCGCGCGCCTTTCCGCTGGGGATTCCTGGCGATGGTGGTGGTGCTGCTGCTCGGCTCTATGTCCCTGGTCTACATCGGATTCGTCAAGGTGAAGATGCTGCCGTTCGACAACAAGAGCGAGTTTCAGGTGATCGTCGACATGCCCAACGGCAGCACGCTCGAAGAGACCGCGCGCGTCACTGAAGCCCTGGCGCGCGAGGCGCAGAAACAACCGGAAGCCGTCAACGTGGAGACTTACGTGGGCACGGCGGCGCCCTATAATTTCAACGGCCTGGTGCGCCACTATTATCTGCGGCGCGGAACCAACATGGCGGACATCCAGGTGAATCTGCTTCCCAAGGGCGATCGAAAGCTGCAAAGCCACGACATTGCCAAGCAGGTGCGGCAGCGCATGCAGCCCATCGCCGACCGCTTCGGCGCGCGCATCAAAGTGGCCGAAGTGCCGCCCGGACCGCCGGTGCTCGAGACGCTGGTGGCGGAAGTCTACGGTCCGGATCCGGAGGGGCGCCTGCGCACGGCGCGCCAGGTTCGCGACCTGTTCAAGCGCACGGAAGGCGTGGTGGACGTGGACTGGTATGTGGACGACGACCAGACCGAGTATCAGCTCGAAGTCGACAAAGAGAAGGCCGCGCTCAACGGCATCTCCGAGGACGACATCGCGCGCACCATGCAGGCGGCGTCGGCGGGCTACCAGGCGGGGCTGCTCCACGTGGACGCGGAGAAGGAAGACGTCCCCATCATCGTGCGGCTGGACCGTTCCACGCGCGCGGATCTCGACCGGATGTTATCCCTGAAAGTGCGCGGCGTGGCGTTGAGTGAACTAGTCCGGCCGTGCCCGGAGATCGCCGGCAAGAGCATCTATCACAAGAACCTGATGCCGGTGGTGTATGTGACGGCCGACGTTGCGGGCGCCATCGAAAGCCCTGTTTACGCCATCCTGAGGCTATCACCGCAAATCAAAGTCGAGCAATTGACCGCGCACCAGCCCGCCGGGGACGGCCGGTACGCCATGAAGTGGGATGGCGAGTGGCACATCACGTACGAGGTCTTTCGCGATCTGGGGCTGGCCTTCGCGGCAGTGCTGATCCTGATCTATGGCCTGATAGTCGGCTGGTTCCAATCGTTCTCCACGCCGCTGGTCATTATGGCGGCCATTCCGTTTTCGCTGGTGGGCATCCTGCCCGCGCACGGGCTGCTGCACGCCTTCTTCACCGCGACTTCCATGATCGGATTCATCGCCGGCGCCGGGATCGTGGTGCGCAATTCGATCATCCTGGTGGATTTCATCGAGCTGCGCCTGCGCGAAGGCATGCCGCTGGATGCCGCCGTGATCGACGCCGGCGCCGTCCGCTTCCGGCCCATGGTCCTGACCGCCGCCGCGGTGGTGGTAGGTGCGGGCGTCATCCTGTTCGACCCGATTTTCCAGGGGCTGGCCATCGCTTTGATGTCGGGTGAAGTCGCCTCGCTGGCATTGTCGCGCATGACCGTGCCCATCGTCTATTTTGTTGTGAATCGAAGGAGAGCTGTATGAACATCGACAGATATCTACGCTTGATCGCCGGTTCCTTCGTGATGCTCAGCCTCGCGCTGGGCCATTGGGTGAACCCGGGCTGGTACTGGTTCACGGCCTTCGTGGGGCTGAATCTGTTTCAGTCAGCTTTCACGAAATGGTGCCCCATGATGTATTTCCTGGGCAAGCTGGGCGTGCGATTATAGTGGAGGGGACACTCCGAAATCATGGATGCCCTGACAATTCACCGGCTGCACTTTGCTTTCACCGTTACCTTCCACTACATCTTTCCCCAGCTGACCATGGGACTGGCGCTGCTGCTGGTCGTGCTGAAGACCATGGCGCTGCGCACCGGCAATGAGCACTACAACCGCGCGGCGCGATTCTGGGCGCGCATCTTTGCCATCAACTTCGCCATGGGCGTGGTCACCGGCATCCCCATGGAGTTCCAGTTCGGCACCAACTGGTCACGCTTTTCGAAGGCGGCCGGCGGCGTCATCGGACAGACTCTGGCCATGGAAGGCGTGTTTTCGTTCTTCCTGGAGTCCAGTTTTCTGGGCGTGTTTCTGTTCGGTGAGAAGAGGCTGGGCCCCAAAGGCCACTGGGTTTCCGGAGTGCTGGTCTTCCTGGGATCGTGGCTCTCCGGATTCTTCATCGTGGCCACGGACGCGTGGATGCAGCATCCGGTAGGCTACGCCTTGGGTCCGCACGGCGAGATCCTGCTCACCAGCTTTTGGGCGCTGCTGCTGAATCCCTGGCTGTTCTGGCAGTATTTGCACAACATGCTGGGCGCGGTGGTTACCGGTGCGTTCGTTATGGCGGCCATGGGCGCCTTCTACCTTCTGGTGAAGCAGCACGAGCCGTACGGCCAAACATTCGTGCGCGTGGGCGTGATCGCGGGACTTGCCGCGGCGGCCTTGATGCTGTTTCCAACCGGCGACCAACAGGGAAAGAACATCGCGTTCTATCAGCCGCCCACTCTGGCGGCCATGGAAGGATTGTTCGGAACGGAAGCGGGCGCGCCGCTGGCGCTGATCGGGCAGCCGGACATGGACAAGCGCCGGCTCGATAATCCCCTCACGGTTCCGCGCGCGCTCAGCTTTCTGACCTATCAGCGCTGGAAGGCGGAGGTGAAAGGGCTGGACGCCTTTCCGCCGGATCGCTGGCCCGGCAACATTCCGCTGCTCTACTTCAGCTATCACATCATGGTGGGGCTGGGGACCATTTTCATCGCGGTGATGGCGCTGGCCGGAGTGGAGTTGTGGCGCGGGCGCCTGTTCACGCAGCGAAGAGTGCTGTGGCTCTTGATGCTGTGCGCGCCGTTTCCCTACATCGCCAACACCGCGGGCTGGATCACAGCGGAAGCCGGACGGCAGCCGTGGCTCATTTACGGCCTGATGCGCACTCCGGAAGGCGTATCGGCGCATGTTTCGGCAGGCAACGCGCTGTTTACGCTGATCGGATTCATGGGCATGTATACGGTCCTGGCGATGCTGTTCCTGCTGCTGGTGTATCACGAGATCGAACGCGGACCGGAGGTGGCCTGAAATGGGCACCATCTGGTTCATACTGGTCGCGGTGATGATCGCGGTATACGTGGTGCTCGACGGATTCGACCTGGGCGCGGGCATCCTCCACCTGCTGGCGGCGCACACGGAGGGGGAGCGTCAGTTGGTGCTGCGCTCCATAGGCCCGGTGTGGGATGGCAATGAAGTTTGGCTGCTGGCGGGCGGCGGCACGATGTATTTCGCGTTTCCGGCGCTCTATGCTTCCAGCTTCAGCGGCTTCTATCTGCCGCTGATGATGGTGTTGTGGCTGCTGATCCTGCGTGGCATCGCCATCGAGTTTCGCAATCACATCGACAGCCTGGTATGGAAGCCGCTATGGGACGTGGTCTTCGCCGGCGCCAGCGCGCTGCTGGCGATCTTCTTCGGCGCGGCGTTGGGTAACGTGGTGCGGGGGGTTCCGCTGGATGATGCCGGCGAATTCTTCCTGCCGCTGTGGACCAACTTCAGGCTGGGCCGCGACGTCGGAATCCTCGATTGGTACACGGTGCTGGTAGGCGTCGCCGCATTCGTCACGCTGCTGGTCCACGGGTCGCTGTGGGTGGCACTGAAGACCGATGGAGCGCTGGCCGGGCGGGCTCGCGATCTGGCGCGCGCGGCCTGGTGGGGGCTGCTGCCGCTCACCGCGATCCTCACGTGGTCGAGCTTCCAGATCCAGCCGCGGCTGAGCGAGAGCTTTGCCGCGCGGCCATGGGGCTACATCTTTCCGCTGCTGGCGGTGGCCGGGTTGATCGGCGTGCGCGTAATGAGCCGCTCCGCGCTGCCGGCATTCCTCAGCTCGGCGGCGTATATTCTGGGGATGCTGACCAGCGCGGCGTTCGGATTGTATCCGTACGTGCTGCCCTCGAACCTCGACCCGCATGGTGGGCTGACGGTCTACAACGCAGCGGCCGCTCCGTACGGCTTGCAGGTGGGCCTCGCATGGTTCATTCCCGGCATGCTGCTCGCCACTGGCTATTTCTTCTACACCTATCGCAGCTTCGCGGGCAAAGTCACGCTACGCTGAAAATATGCCTGGCTGGTCTTCGCTGCCCAGCAATCGGCTGCTGGCCGACGTGTCCCTCTGGTCCGCGGATCTCGCCAACCTGGAAGCCGCCGTCCGCCGCCTCTCGCCCTGGACCGATTCATTCCACCTGGATGCCTCCGATGGGCACTTCGCTGCGAGCCTGCTGTTCTTCCCCGACCTGATTCGCGCGCTACGCCCGCATACCTCAGTTCCCTTCCATGTGCACCTGATGGCCGAACACCCTTCCGCAATGGCCGGCGAATTTCTGGACGCCGGAGCGGACTTGCTCACCGTGCATGTGGAGAACGATGCGCACGAGGCCGGCGCGGCTATTGAGATGGCTCTGCGGCGGGGGCGTGGAGCGGGCGTCGCGCTGCGGCTGGAGTCGCCTGTCTCCGCTGTGCTGCCCTATCTC
>DATGGM010000197.1:0-11761 GCA_035308525.1 Bryobacteraceae bacterium | reverse complement strand
CGACCGCTGAATCAGAGCGGCTCCGCCACCAGCTTGTTGATCTCCCGCGAAAGATTCTCCACGAAGTGTTCGGCCCCGTCGTATCCCACATGCTCCAGGCGCACGCGGCCGGCTTTATCCAGAAGCAGTAAGTGCGGGTAGCCTTCGGCCTTCAGGCGGGACACGGCGTCTTTCGCGTCAAACGCCACCGGGATCGTATAACCCGCCTTGCGGACGAACGCGCCGGCCTTTTCGGGCGTCTCGCCTTCTTTGTTCACATCGACGGCCAGCAGCACGACGCGCGGATCGGCGCGGTAACGCTTGTAAAGTTTTTCCAGCTCCGGGAATTCCTGGCGGCAGGGCGGACACCACGTCGCCCAGAAGTCGATCACCGCCACGCGGCCCTTGAGCTCCGACGAATTCACCACCCCGCCGTCCAGCCGCACGACACTGAATTCGATGGCCGGCTTGTTGGCGACGAAGGTGAGCAGACGCCTGACGATTACGGGCGCACCGATCTCCGAACCCACTGCGATCACTCCCAGCACCGCCACGACGGTCGCCACACTGCGCGCCGGATGCCCGGCCCAGCCCCTGCGTGCGGAGATGCCGGCCAGCGCGGCCGTCCAGGAGACCACGACGAGCAAACCCAGCAGCAGCCGCGGCGCGCCTGAAGCGAAGCCGAACACCAGCAGACAGACCGAGATCAAAAGCAGCGCCTTAAGCCCGCCATTCGCTTGTGGCGCGCCGCCGCGCACCAGACCGGCCGTTACAAACAGCACCGCCATCATCAGCAGCACCAGCCGCATGTCGCTGAAAAGGGATGTGCCCACCGCCGTTACAAAGACCACGCCGGTAGCGCATACACTGGCGGCCAGATCGAGAACCACACCTTTCACGGCAGGCTGCATATCAATCGCATATGAATCGCATACGGATGGTCGATACCTGGAGTTCCAATACTTGCGTTAAACTGATCCGGATGCGAACCACACGAAGGGTTTCAATTGCGCTCCTGGGCGCAATGTTGTCCGCGATCGCCCTGTGCCAGCCGCTGCCACTCGCCAAGCGGCCCGAAGATGTCGGGCTGTCCTCCGAGCGGCTCGAGCGCGCCCGCCGGGTCATGCAAGCCGACGTGGAGAGCCGCCGGATCCCCGGTGCGGTGCTGCTGATTGCGCGGCAGGGAAAGATCGGCTCGTTGATGGCTGTTGGTTTTCAGGAGCGGCGCACACAGGCCGCCATGAAGACCGACGCGATCTTCCGGATCGCCTCCATGTCGAAGCCCATCACCACGGTAGCCGCCATGATTCTGGCGGAGGAGGGCAAGCTGGACATCGGCGCGCCCGTAGCGCAATACCTGCCCGAGTTCAAAGACGTAACCGTAGGGATCGAGAAGGCCGCACCCAAGCGGCCTATGACCGTGCAGGATCTGATGCGCCACACCTCCGGGCTCACCTACGGCTTCTTCGGCAATACGCCGGTGGACGAGATGTACCGGAAGGCCAATCTGCTCGGCAGTAAATCGCTCGCCGAAATGGTGGCCGCCATCGCCCGCCTGCCGTTGTTGCACCAGCCGGGCGAGTTCTGGGAGTACAGTATGTCGACTGACGTGCTGGGCCGTATAGTCGAAGTCGTCAGCGGGAAAGATTTGGATTCCTTCGTAGCCGAGCGCATCACCCGGCCGCTTAAGATGAATGACACGGGTTACTATCTAAGTGCCGCACAAGCCCCGCGCATGGCCCGCCCGGACGCCGCCAACCCCTTGCTCAATGCGGATCCGACGGTGAAGCCGGCGATTTTATCGGGCGGTGGCGGCATGTTGTCGACCGCCCCCGACTATGCCCGTTTCAGCCAGATGCTGCTCAACGGTGGGGAACTGGAAGGCGTCCGGCTGCTGGCGCCCAAGACCGTCGCGTTAATGACGTCCGATCAACTCCCGCCGGGCACCGAGCGCCACACGCCGGTGGCCATGGTTCTGGGTTCGTTTGGTCCCACGCCGGAGATGGGCACCAGCTTCGGCCTGGGCTTCGGGGTGCGCACGGACTCCGGCCGGAACCCTATGCCTGGATCGGTCGGTGAGTTCTCCTGGGGCGGCATCGCGGGCACGAATTTCTGGGTCGATCCCAAGGAGAAACTGGCCGCCGTCTTGATGATGCAGGTCGCCCAATCCGTCAACGTGCCTTACTGGAGACAGACCCACATGATGGTCTACCAGGCGCTGGTTACGGAGTAGAATTCACAGGCAGGAAGCCTGGTATCCGACGCGTTTGCGCAGGAAGTGCGTGCGCTTGTCCATAGGCAACGCCAGATGCCTGCGGATTTGTTCGATCAGCGCTCGTTCGCTCTCCCGCTCGAGGGCCTCATGCTTTGACATGCGCCGCTTTTTCTTCTTCATGGCGTGCCTTTTCCAGTATCTCAAGTACGGCCTGATCCTGCGGACGCCCGGCGGCCCGCTTGCTCTTGAGTAGTTCATAACCGCCAAAATCCACGCAGAGCCTTCGCGACGGCCTTTAATTTGCGAAGATTGGTGTAGGTATGCTCCGATCGATCCTTCTCTTCTGCTGGGTTCCGCTTTTGTGCGCGCAGCCCGACGACGTGCGCGCGGTGCTCGAACGCTCCCAGGAAGCCTGGAACCGCGGCGACCTGGCAGCCTTTGCCTCATACTACGATGATTCGCCCGAGACCACTTTTGTCGGCCGCGAGGTGGTCAAGGGCGGCGTGCAGGCGATCCTAAACCGGTACCGGAAAAGTTATCCAACCCGGGAAGCCATGGGCACGCTGGCATTCAGCAACGTCGAGGTGCGCATGCTCGCGCCGGATGCGGCGCTGGTCACAGGGGAGTACCATCTGGAGCGTACATCCGCGGGCGGCGGCAACGCCTCGGGCCGGTATACGCTCATTCTGCGGAAGACGCCGGCCGGCTGGAAGATCATCCACGACCATACCAGCTAGGAGGCAAGCTAGGCGAAGGCGCCGAAGGGTATACTTGGTCTATGTCCAAGATGCTGCTGTGTGCCTCGTTGTTTGTCTTCGCGGGCGTGCTGTTCGGCGCCGCCGGTGTTTACGACTTTACATTGAATTCCATCGATGGCGCGCCTGCGCCGCTCGCCGCTTACAGGGGAAAAGTCCTGTTGCTCGTGAACGTGGCCAGTAAATGCGGGTTCACGCCGCAGTATAAGGAACTCGAAGCGGTTTACGAGAAGTACAAGGATCAGGGTTTCGTGATCGCCGGTTTTCCCGCCAACAATTTCGGCGCACAGGAGCCGGGCACTAACGAGGAGATCAAAACGTTTTGTACGCGGAAATACAGCGTGACATTTCCGATGTACTCCAAGATTTCAGTGAAGGGTTCGGATATCGCGCCGCTTTATGATTATTTGACGAAGTCCACGGGCGGAGACATCAAGTGGAACTTCACCAAAATCCTGGTCGGTAAGGACGGCGCGATAGTTGAGCGTTTTGAACCGGCTGTAAAGCCTGACGATCCGAAGGTGACTGCCGCGATCGAAAAGGCCTTATCGCAGTAGGTCCCGCTACGTCTGATTTTCGCCATCAGCGGAGGGTGGGACGGTTTCCAGATCTTCGTCGCCATCCAATTGATCCGATTGATCTCCGCCTTCAGGCGAATCGGGAGAATTCTTTTCCAGCTTGCGTTGGAGCCGCCGGGCAACTTTGTCCCGTTGCTTTTCCTGGCGGGCGAGTTCTTTTTGGCGTTTCTTGAAAGTCGTGCGGGATCTCATGGCCATAAAGTTCCTCCTTCGCGTTCACTCGTGGACATTCCGATGCAGCCATCATGGCTGCGTTGCCGCTTTACCAGCGGGGCTCGCGACGTTGGCGCGGACCGCCGCCGCCACCGCCGCCACTGCGTCCACCACGGAAGCCGCCACCGCCGCCGTGCCCGCCGCCATCCACCTTCGGGCGGGCTTCGTTCACGTTCAGGGCCCGGCCGCCGAAATTAAACCCGTTGAGCGCGGCAATGGCCCGCTCGGCCTCGGCCGAATCCGTCATCTCAACAAAAGCAAAGCCGCGGGACCGGCCCGTATCGCGGTCCGTCATCAAGCTGACGCGCTCTACTGTGCCGTGCTGCTCGAAAAGCGACCGGACCGATTCTTCCGTCGCCTTAAAGTCCAAATTGCCAACAAAAATCTTCTTCACGTAATCTCCTCGGTATTTGAAAGCGAGCAGACTCGGCGCAACTCTCGGCCAGGTTTTGCGAGCAAATCAAATTCGATTCCATAATACCAGATTTTGGGGGGGGCGAAACCCTGGTGGGCGGAAGTTTCACGGCGCCGCGCGCCTGAATTTGTGCAGAAACGCTCCGACTAACTGCCGCTTACTCGTTGAAAATGATGTAGGTTATCAGGGCGGCGGCTACGGCCCGTTTCTCCGCGTCGAAGATCTCCACGCGCCCGCAGCACAGCAGCTTCCCGACCTTCACCAGGTGCGAGCGGGCCGTGATTTTTCCCTGCGCCACCGGCCGCAGGTAGTTGATTTTCAGTTCGACGGTGGCGCCGGCGCGCGGACGTCCGGAATGACGTGAGAGCGCCATGCCGACGGCCACGTCCGCCACGGTGGCGATTACCCCGCCGTGCAGCACGCCGCTGCCGTTCATCAACTCCGGCCGCAGGCGGCATTCAAGCGAAACTCCATCCTGGTACAGCCGTACCAGACGGATGCCAACGTGATTATTGAAGGGAATCTCTTGCAGGAACCGTTGTAGCTTCTCGAAGGTCATTGATTTGGGGGGAGGAACCACATTAGCACGAGGGCCCGGGCGCGCGCGCCGGCTATTCGCGGCAGATCCCCCGCTCGCTGCGGCGCACAAACTCCACCAGGTGGCGGGCCTCCGCCGTGGGGATTTCCGCTTCGATGCGCGCCAAGGCTTCCGCCAGCTTCAGCCCCGAGCGGTAAAGAATCTGGTACGCCTTCTTCAGCGCCGAGATATCCGCGTGCATATACCCGGCGCGCTTCAGGCCCACCAGGTTCAGGCCGACGGCCGCCACGTTGAAGCCCGAGTACAGAAAAAACGGCGGCACATCGCTGTTCACGCGCGTGTTGCCGCCGATCATCGCCAGGCGGCCTATTTTGGAATACTGGTGCACCACCACGCCTCCCGAAATGAACGCCTGGTCCTCCACTTCGACATAGCCCGCTACCAGCGCGCAACTGCAGATCACCGTTCGGTTGCCGATCTTGCAGTTATGGGCGATGTGGCCCGACGTCATGATGTAGTTTTCGTCGCCCACCTCCGTCACGGATTCGGGCTCTGTCCCCCGCGAGATAGTGTAGTGCTCGCGAATCTGGTTGCCATTGCCGATGCGCAGGTAGCTGCGTTCTCCGGTGAACGCTTTATCCAGCGGATCCGTCCCCAGCACGGTGCCGGCGGAAATCCTGTTGCGCTCGCCGAGTGTGGTCCAGCGCTTCACATAGACATACGGTTCCAGCACGCAGCCCGCGCCGATCTCCACATCGGACTCGATCACGCAGAAATCGCCGATGGTCACATCGGCGCCGATACGGGCGTAGGGATGGATACGGGCAGTAGCAGAAATCATAGCCGGTTAAGTCAGCTTGTATCATAAGACATGCGCGTACGTGAACTGGCTGAGTGGTTAGGCGCCACCTTCGAAGGCGACGGCGAAAAGGAGTTGACAGGCGTGGCGCCCGTGGAGACGGCGGGCGGCAGCGAGCTATCGTTCATCAGCGGCCGCAAGGCCATGCAACAGATCGATTCTTCGGCCGCCGGCTGCCTGATCGTGCCCCTGGATTATCCCGGCCCCAGCCGCCGCACGGTGATTCGCGTACCGGAGCCCCGCACGGCATTCGCGCGGGCCATGCATCGCTTCTATCCGACGGTGGAGATTAAGCCGGGCATTCACCCCACCGCCGTGATCGGTAAGGACGTGCAGATCGGCACCTTAACGGCCGTAGGCGCGCATACCTCCATCGGCGACAGTTCGCGCATCGGCCTGGCCAGCAGCATCGGCCCCGGCTGCACCATCGGCAAGCGCGTGGTGCTGGGAGAAGGCTGTGTGCTCCACGCCAACGTCACCATTTACGACAACGTGGACATTGGCCGCGGTGTGATTCTGCATTCCGGCTGTGTGATCGGGGCGGATGGGTTCGGTTACGTCTTTGAGAACGACCGCTATCACAAGTTCCCCCAGGTGGGCCGCGTGGAGATCGGCGACTTCGTGGAGATCGGCGCCAATTCCTGCGTGGACCGCGCCGCCCTGGGCGTAACGCGGATCGGCGAGGGCACCAAGCTGGACAATATGGTGCACGTAGGCCATAATTGCCGCATCGGCCGTCACGTGGTGGTGGCGGCACAGACCGGTTTTTCGGGCGGTGTAGTGGTGGAGGATTATGCGGTGATCGGCGGCCAGGTAGGGATCGGCGATAAGGCGCGCATCGAATCGCGCGCCGTGCTGGGCTCCGGTTGCGGCATCCTGACCTCCAAGATCGTGCGCGCCGGGCAGACCGTCTGGGGCACGCCCGCGCGTCCCTTGAAGGAACATCTGGAGCAACTAGCCAACCTGGCGCGGCTGCCGCAGACGCGCCGTGAATTGGCCGAATTGAAGCGCCGCCTGGCCCATTTGGAGGCCAGCGCATCGAACCGGGACCATTAGGAGATCCGGATGCTGGTTGTCGTCGGTGGCCATTCGCGCAACGTCGGGAAGACTTCGGTGGTAGCCGGCCTCATCCGCGCGTCGACGGACTTTAACTGGACCGCCATGAAGATCACGCAGTTCGGCCATGGTATCTGCGCTTCCTCCGGCGCGGGCTGTGAATGTCAACTGGAGCCGGCGTGTTCGTTTGCGATCGCGCAAGAGCCCCAACCCGGACGTAGCGACACAGGCCGTTTTTTGGCGGCAGGCGCGCGCCGGTCTTTCTGGGTGCGCACTGCCATGGGCCGGCTCGAAAATGCCCTACCGGCAATTCGCGATATCTATGCCGCCAGCCCGAACCTCATCGTCGAATCCAACAGTATCGTCGAGTTTTTGAAGCCCGCTCTGTACCTGGTGGTGTTGGACTACGCGCAGCCCGATTTCAAAGTATCCAGCGCGCGTTTCCTGGATCGGGCGGACGCCTGCGTGGTGATCGATGGCGGCCGCCGCGAGCCTGTCTGGAATGGGGTTGCACGCCACCTGTGGGAGAAGTTGCCGCGCTTCGAAGCGCGCCCGCCGCAGTACGTGACGCCGGAGCTGGCTGCATTCCTTCGCCAGCGGCTGGTTACGGGATAACGCGGACCGCGCCTTCCGGCACGCCGTCTTCCAGGCGAAAAGGTGTCCGCGCCCCGCCCAGATCGTTGTTCAGCAAACGAATGGCGCGGCTTTTGGCGCCCGCGACGCTCAGATATACATCGGTGCCCGTTGCCGCACTCGAGTTCCGCAAGGTAGCGCCGTCCACGTTGACGAACGCCGCGGCCGGCGCATCCGCCGCTGCCGGCCGGCCCCGGAAACCCTCCAATTCCACATCCTGCGCATCTTCCAGGCGCAGGGCGGTCTTCCATTTGGCGGCCGCCGGCTTATCCCAGATCACTTCCACATCCTTGAGCCGCAGATTGCGCGCCCAGCGGATCTGCATGGCATTCACGGTCTTCTGCAACGGCGATTCCGGATCGTTCGAAACGAACAGCCTGATGTTCTCCAGGCTCACGCCGTCGAGCCAGCTGTCGGGATGCCCGTTGATCAGCGACGATCCCATGCCGCGCGCCACCACGTTGCGGATCATGACGTTGCGAATGGATCCCGCCGGCGGCTCATTCGTGCGCGGAGTGCCATCCACCTCGCTGCGGCGCTTCACGTTGAAATGGATGGGGTCGCCATCGCCCCACCAGAACCAATCGTGGCGGCGGCACTGGATGGTCAGGTTCGAGAGCACCACGTCGCTCACGGTTCCGCCGTCGAACACCATGAACGCGATGCCGCGGTTCGAGTCGGTGATCACGGTGTTGTCGATGGTCACGTGGCGGATTGCATTCATATTGCCATCGCAAAACTTGATGGCGCTGGATGCGGACGACAGCCGGCAGTTGGTCACCGTGATGTTCTCACAGGGCAGCGGCGGCCCCCAGATATTCGACGAATAGAACACGATGGCGTCATCCCCCGTCTCGATGGTGCTATTGGAGATGCGCACGTCTTTGCATCCGTCGGGGTCGATGCCGTCGGCCCAGACCGCGTCCTTGAGGCTGGATTGGATGTAGACGCCGTCGATCGTCAGGCGCTCGCAGGCATACGGGTTGATGGTCCAGCTTCGCGAGCGGATAAACGAAACTCCCGCGATGCGCACATCCTTGCAGCGCAGCAGCAGGACCAGGTGCGGGTACATCTGCTCCTTCGGAAAGCCCTTCGGAAACGAGCGCATCAATGGTTTGCCGAGCGCTTTGGCGAGCAGCATGTTCTCGCGGATGTAGGCATCGTCGAAATCGCCGTTGTCCTGCCAGATGTATTCGGCCTGGCCGTCGAGTGTGCCGCGTCCGTCGATGGTAATATTGTCGGCGTCTTCGCCGTAAAGCAGCGCGGGTTTGTCGAAGGCCCGGCTGTCGAGCGAGGCGAACAGCGTGGCGCCCGAATCGATCAGCAGGCGGACGTGGCTGCGCAGGTGCAGCGTGCCCGAGGTGTACTGGCCAGCGGGCAGATAGACCGTGCCACCCCCAGCGGCGCTGCATTCGTCGATGGCTTTCTGGATGGCGGGACGGGCGTCGTCGGACTTGCGGCCGCTGGCGCCATAATCTTTGACGTTGCAGGTGGCTCCGGCCAGGTGACTCAGCCCAACCAGCAGAAGGCAAGTGAGCGCGCGCATGGTCAGGGGAGCAGATCGGGCTCCGGCGGCGCGGGTTCCTGGATTGGCGGGGGTTCTTGAACGGGCGGGGGTTCCTGGACCGCTGGCAGCGGCTCGTCTTCAGCCGCCGGCCCGGCTTCAGCTACCGTCGCGGCTTCGTGGACCATAACCGCTTCGTGCGCGGCCTCATCCAGAGGCACTTCACACTCGCAGCAGTCGCTGCACCGCCCGCATTTATCGCACAGGTGGTTGGCACATGTGTCCTTCGTGCACCACACGCAGATGCGCGTGGCCTCCTCACCGCAGATGGTGCAGGTGAACGGCATTCTACTTTTTCTCCGTTTTGGGGGGCTGCTTGGCCAGCATGCCGCGGCAACGCTGCGCCTCCCGATCCATGACGGCGCACTCCTGTTCATGCGTGGCGGCCAGGTCCAGGATATAGCGCTGAAAGCGATCGCGGTTCGGGCCGTTCGCGGCCATCTGGCTGTTTAGCAGATCCGCAATCGCCGGGTTCCAGTATTTGCGAATTCCCTCTTCGATGGAAAACAGGGTTTTCTCGAGCGACTGCATGCGAAAGAAAGTGGCCAGGTCGGCCGAAAGCTTTTCGGGCGAATTGGCCAGCGCCAGAGCCTCCGTAGCCAGCGCCTTGGCCTGCACTTTGCTTTCGTTGAGCTGGGTCAGGTAGGTGTCGGGCGCGCCGTTCTTGGCCATTCCCTGTGCGTCGATCTGTTCGAGAGTAGGGATCATGCGCTGCGCGTGCCCGGCGATCTCCTTCAACACCGGACGGATGTCCCAATCCGGCTCGATGCCCTTATCCTGTGCGGTTGCGCACATCGCCAATACGGCCGTCAATAGCCATGCCACACTGCACGCTCGCATACTTCTCTCAATCTAGCATTCTGTGCGACTGCGCCGCCGCACCCTGCTATTCTGTACGGTGGCATCCAAACCATCTGCCGAAAGGAGAAACTCTAAGTGAGAGTCGGCGTATTCACCGCCTTGCTGGCGCAACTATCTCTGGACGATGTTCTGAAGAAGCTGAAGAGCATCAATGTCAATACGGTGGAGCTCGGAACGGGCAATTATCCGGGTGATCCGCACTGCAAGCTGTCCATGCTGGACAGCAAAACCGAGCTAAACGAATTCAAGAAGAAACTGGCGGACAACGGCGTCACCATCAGCGCGCTGAGCTGTCACGGTAACCCGCTGCACCCCGATCAGGCGCGCGCGAAGCACGATCAGGAGATCAGCCGCAAGACCATCCGCCTGGCCGAGAAGCTGGGCGTGCCGGTGACCATCGATTTCTCGGGCTGCCCGGGCGACTGCGAGAAATCCAAGTGGCCCAACTGGGTCACCTGCCCGTGGCCGCCGGATTACCTGGAGATCCTGAAGTGGCAGTGGGAGGCCAAGGTGGCGCCATACTGGGCGAAGCAGGGCAAGTTCGCCGCCGACCATGGCGTGAAAATCGCCATCGAGATGCACCCGGGCTTCGTGGCCTACAGTCCCGAGACGATGCTGAAGCTGCGCTCCATCGCCGGCCCCTCGGTGGGCTGCAATTACGATCCCAGCCACATGTTCTGGCAGGGCATCGACCCCATCGCCGCCATCCGCGTGCTGGGCGACTGCATCTTCCACGTGCACGCCAAGGATACCCAGATCTACGAGCGCAACCTGCCGCTCACCGGCGTGCTGGATACCAAGCTGTACACCGACGAGCGCAATCGCGCGTGGATTTTCCGCACCTGCGGCTACGGGCATGACGCGGGCTGGTGGAAAGAGTTCGCCTCCACTCTGCGCATGTTCGGCTATGATTACGTGCTTTCGATCGAGCACGAGGACAGCCTGCTTTCGCCCGAAGAGGGCCTGCGCAAGGCTGCGGATTTCCTGAACGGCATCGTGATGAAAGAGCAGCCCGCCGCCGCGTGGTGGGTGTAGGTTGACGCGTTTCCTTCTCCTTCTGGCCTGCGCGGGCTCGCTGTACGGCGAGTTCCGCGCGGGCGCCTTTAAGACCGTCATCAGTCCTCCCTTGCAGGACCGGCCGCCGGTCTACATGGCCGGCTTCGGCCACAACCGCGTGGCCGTCTCGGTACACGACGATCTGTACGCCCGTTGTCTGGCGTTCAGCGCCGGGCGGAAACCGCTGGTGGTGTGCGAAGTCGATCTGATCGGCTTTTTCCTCGACGACGTGCAGCGCGTGCGCGCGAAAGTTCCGGAGGCCGACGTGGTAGTTGCCTCCACGCACGTGCACGAAGGCCCGGACACCATGGGGCTGTGGGGCCCGGCCATGGGACAATCCGGCATCGACGAGTCCTACAACGGTTTCGTGGTGGATCGCATCGCGGAAGCCGCCAAGGGCGCCATCGCCGCTCTGGAGCCGGCCATGGCGGCGCTGGCCGTGGTGCACAGCGCGGAGCTCGACTCATTCATCGACGATAACCGTCCGCCGGTGGTTCACGATCCCGATCTGATCATCCTGTCGCTCACGGGCAAAAGCGGAAAGCGCATTGCCACGGCAGTGAACTGGGCCAATCATCCGGAGACCTTGGGCTCGCGCAACACCCAGATCAGCGCCGACTACCCCGGGTTCTTTTATAAGAGGCTGGAATCGAAGCTGGGCGGCATGGCCGTATTGTGGAACGGCGCGGTAGGCGGCATGCAATCGCCTCTGGGCGCCAAGATCAAAGATCCAGCCACCGGGAGCGTCGCTGCTGAGAACAGCTTCCGCAAGACCGAGGTTCTGGGCCAGCGGATCGCGGATCTGTCGGCTGATGCCGCGCGCACCGCCAAGCCCGTGCGCATTGATCGAGTGACCTTCGCCGAGCGCATCATCAACATACCGGTGACCAACAGGGGCTTCGAGATGGCCGCGCAGGCGGACCTTTATAAAGGCCGCAAGAAGACCACCGCCGAAGGCGCCACGGCCGCGCCGGTGGGCCTGATTCGCATGTCCGGCGAACAGCCGGTGCTGGATATCGCGCTGGTGCCGGGCGAGATG
>DATGGM010000196.1:0-5538 GCA_035308525.1 Bryobacteraceae bacterium | reverse complement strand
TTGCGGTCAGGCATCGAACACCCCGGCATCCAGCTCGGAAAAGAATTCGCTATGCAGGGCTTCCACGGTGCGGCGCAGGTCGGCTTCCGCCACCACGAAGCTGAGATTCAGCAGCGAAGCTCCTTGCGAAATCATGCGGATATTGATGCCGTCGAGCGCGCCGAAAACGCGCATCGCTACGCCCGGCGTGTAGCGTATATTATCACCGACCAGGCAGACGATGGCCTGCCCGCCTTCCACCGACACCTCCGAGAAATGGCTCAGCTCTTCGCAGACGGAGTTCAGCGCGCGCGTATTGTCGATGGTGAGCGAGACGCTGACTTCGGAGGTGGAAACCATGTCCACCGCGGTTTCATGCCGGTCGAAGACCTCGAAGATACGCCGCAGGAAACCGTGCGCCATGAGCATGCGCGTGGATTGCACGTTGACCAGCGTGATGCCGCGCTTGCAGGCGATGGACTTCACTACGTTTCCGCACGGCACTGCCTCCGCCACGATGCGCGTGCCGGACACCTCCGGCCGGCGCGAGTTCAAAATCAGAACGGGGATATTCTTCTCCACCGCCGGCACCACGGTGGCGGGATGCAGCACCTTCGCGCCGAAATAGGCCAGCTCGGCGGCCTCCGCGAAGGAAATGGTCTTCACGCGATGGCCGCCCGCCAGGATAGTCGGATCGGCGGTGAGCATGCCGTCCACGTCGGTCCAGATCTGGATCTCGCCGGCGCCGATGCCCGCGCCCACGATGGAGGCCGTAAAATCCGAACCGCCGCGGCCTAAAGTGGTCGTCACTCCGTCCTCGGTGGCGGCGATGAATCCGCCCATCACCACCACCTTGGCCTCCGCCAGTTTCGGCACTATCGCGGCCAGCCGCGTGTATGTTTCCGGATACAGTGGTACGGCCTGCGTATGACGCCGGTCGGTGACGATCAGATGGCGCGAATCCACGTGCGCGGTATCCATGCCGAAATGGCGAAACGCCAGCGTCACGATGTAGCTGGAAAGCCGCTCGCCGTAACTGGAGATGGCGTCGATCGACCGGGGTGTCACCTCGCCAAGCACCGCCAGTCCCTTTACCAACTCCATGAGCTCCTGAAAGTGTTCGTCCAGCAGGCGATCGAGCTCCGCGCGGTCGGCCAGAGGCACCACCTGGCGCGCCTCGCGGGAATGGAAGTCGCGCAGGTCGTGTATCTGCCGGATGTACTCTTCGCGCGTCCCCTGAATAGCCGCGTTGGCGATGGCCAGCAGCTTATTGGTGGTCTTACCCATGGCGGAAACCACCACCACCGGATGCCGGGCGGCGCGCGCCTTCACGATGGACGCGACCCGCTCGATGGCGGCCGCCGACTCCACCGACGTGCCGCCGAATTTCATCACGATCATCAGTCGAGCATTCCTTCCGAGTGCATCAGCTCCGCGTTCAGGACGGCCGCGCCGGCCGCGCCGCGCACCGTGTTGTGGCCCAGCGCCACGAACTTGTAATCCAGCACGGGGCAGGGGCGCAGTCGTCCAATGAAAGCCGCCATGCCGCGTTCCCGCTCGGCGTCGCGGCGGGGTTGCGGGCGGTCCTTCTCCTCCATGTAGATGACCGGGTGCGGCGGCGCGCTGGGAAGGTGGCGCTGCTGCGGCACGCTGCTAAATTGATCGAAGGCCTCCCTCAGGTCCGACTCTTTGGGCTTGGCCGAAAACTCCACCGACACAGTAACGGTGTGGCCGTCCAACACTGGGACACGATTGCAATGCGCGCTCACCTTGGCGTGCAGCGGCTCGATATGGTCGCCGCGCAAATCACCCAGGATCTTCTGCGTCTCCTGCTGCATCTTCTCTTCTTCGCCGCCGATGAACGGGATGACGTTGGCGTTGATATCCATGGAGGACACGCCGGGGTAGCCCGCGCCCGAAATCGCCTGCAACGTGGTGGTAATGACACGCGTGATGCCGAACGGCTTCAGGGGCCCCAGCGCCATGGTCAGCACTATCGTGGAGCAGTTCGGATTGGTGACGATCTGGCCGGTCCATCCGCGGCGGCGCTGCTGGCCGGGCACCAGCTTGAGGTGATCGGGATTCACCTCGGGCACCAGCAGCGGCACGTCCGGCTCCATGCGATGATTCTTGGAATTCGAGACCACGACGTGGCCGGCCTGCGCGAAGGCGCGCTCGATTTCGGTGGCCACCGAGGCGTCCATCGCGGAAAAGAGCAAGCGCGGGGCGTTACCGGGCTTGGATTCTTCCACAATCAGATGCGCCACGGATGCGGGCGTGCCGCCGCCAAGGTGCCAGGCGGCGGCGTCGCGGTAGCGCTTGCCGGCGGAACGGTCGCTGGCGCCCAGCCACTTCAGGTCGAACCACGGATGGTCTTCGAGGAACTTGACGAAATGTTGTCCCACCATTCCGGTGGCGCCGAGGATGCCGACTTCGATTCTGGTTTGCATAGTTTATTCCGTTCTCTTGAGCAGTTGGCGGACCATATTCTGATAGATGCCCACGGCATCCTGCAGTTGCCGCTTCGGGATGCGCTCGTCGAGCGTGTGCGCGACATGAATGGTTCCCGGGCCGATCAGGAACGGAGTGCCCCAGGCGTCCCCGAATGCGGGAATGTCCGTGGTGAACGCGACCACGGTGGTGTCCATGCCGGACATCGATCCGAGGCGCACGGCCGGAATTTCGATCATCTCGCGGGCCTCCGCCCTGCCAGCGACCGCGGAGGCGATGGCGTCTTTGGTGGCCGTCGAGTCGCCCACCAGGCGGACGAAGATTTCCGCCTTGGCCTCGTCGGCGATGACGTTCGGCGCCCGCCCGCCCGCGATGGTCCCGATATTGAGGGTGCTGGGGCCGAGCAGACCGTCGGCCGGCAACGGAATCGCCCGGATGGCCGCCAGCGCGTCGAGCAGTTTGTCGATGGCGGATACGCCCAGCTCCGGGTAGGCCGAGTGCGCCATGCGTCCGGCGGCGGCGATCTCATAGCGCAAAGCCCCTTTGGAACCCAGCGCCAGCCGGTTTTCGGTGGGCTCGCCGTTGATCAGGTATCGCGCGCCCTGAGGGTGCGCCGCGGCATAGTAGGCGCCGGCGCTGTTGCGCTCCTCACCGACCACGAACAACACGCCGAAGTCGCGCGTCCCGCTTTCGAGCAGCGCTTCGGCGGCCTTGAGCATGGCGGCGATAATCCCCTTGGTGTCGCAGGCGCCGCGCCCCCAGATGAATTCGCCGTCCTCGCGCGAGGCGACAAAGGGCGGCACGGTATCCATGTGGGTGGAGAGCGTGACCACGGGCCGCTCGCCCCAGCAGGCGAAGATGTTGGCGCGGCGCGGCTCGATCTCCCAGCGCTCGGCGCGGCCGCCGTAACGCGCGGTGAGGGCCGAGAGGTACTCCAGCAAATGGAGGCCGACGCGCTCCTCGTTTCCTGTAATGGATTCGGTGTCGACCAGCGCCCGCGTTAATTTAAATAGCTCCATATTCAAACCGTGCGGGAATGGAGACGAAATTAGAAGAGAAGGTGCGGACCGATCCGGCGAGTCTTCACTTCCGATAGCGCTCCACCCGCGTTACGGGTGACAGTGGGCAGGTGTTAACCCGACCCCCCAACCGTCGCGGCCTGGAGCCATCCGCGCCGGTTTCGGCGGAACTACAATCGGCCCCTTTCGCCGGACTTCCGAAGCCCCTTCGGAACGTCCGCCCGGCTACTGATGGCCGCCGCGCCTCTATCAGACAAATTTCAGGATAGCGGAGGGAATCCGGTGAGTCAAACTGATTCCCTAAGGCAAGGTGTTAAGCCACGGGCGACGGAGTTCTGGCGCCGCCAGCTACGTGCTGTTCCCAATACTCTCGGCCGCGCTCATATCCACGGCGGAACGGAGCGGAATCCCACAGATCCGGATACCACCACTTCAGGCAATCGGCTTCCTCATCGATGGACCTGCCCCGGCAATCGCGGCGCAAGGCGGATTCGAAGCCGGTGCGGTATAGCTCCTCGTCCAATTCGAAGTTGTGGCCCAGGGCGCGGTAGTGCTCGAGTTCGGCGTTGCGCAAACCCAGCCACCAATCCTTCCGCGCGGCATCCAGGCTCTCGGCGCCGGCGTCCGCCAGCAACTTTCGGGCACGCCGTTCTTCGAAGTGATCGCCGGTCAGCGCCACCACCACTGAGCGGCCCCGGCGCAGGGCGTTCTCGTAGAAGAAGATCTCATCCGGTGGAACGCCCGCGTTATTCTTGTCGTCGGCCGCTTCACCCAGTACGGCTCCGCCAGCCGCACCGCCCACTCCGAGTAATGCGGCGCCCAGCATGCCGAACGCGAAGACCGGCCCAACCCCAGGGATGAGCGCGGTGGCGGCCATGCCCAATTCCAGTCCGCCGGCCACGCCGATGGCGCCTCCAAGCATCCCGCCGATAGCTGCGCCGACTCCCGGCTGCTCGGTATCCGATATGGGGATCGCATGAATTACCTTTTCCGGGGTACCCGGAGAGAGCAGGTTGACATGATCCCGCGAGAACCCGGCGCGCATCAAGTCATCCGCGGCGCCACGGGCCATTTGATACAACCGGAAGACACCCACTACAGGTTTCATGCCGGGAGTATGTGCATTTTTGTTTCCCAGATTGAGCCAGCCGGCGAGGGGGAGTGCGGATGAACACGGGACACCAACGAGAAACCGTATTGAAATATACTTGATCCCCCCGCGGGGGACCAGCAGACGTAATGGAGGGTTACTTGCCGCCCGCGATCTCGCCGTGCGGCTTGCCCTGCGTGATCTCCTCGTACGTGTCCTTAGCCTGCCCGGCGAAGCCGTCGCCGACCCAATTTTTCACGCTATCGGGAAGCTGCAGCCTGGCCAGATCCGCCGGCTGCTTGCCCTGGTCCACCGCGGACATCACCGCCTTGCGCAACTCAACCATGAACAGTGCCTGCCCCGCCATCACTTCCGGACCGCCCGGCACGCCGTGACCCGGCAGCACCGTCTTCACTTTGAGCTTCTGCGCCGCGCGCACCACCGCCGGCCAGTTGCCGATATTGCCATCGCCGGTGAAGTTGTAGGGACCGTTGACCACCGCGTCGCCGGTGCACAGAATCTGCTCGTGCGGCAGGTAGACGAAGCCGTCGCCGCGCGTGTGCGCCCAGCCGAAGAAATGAAACTCCACTTTGCGCGTGCCATCGTCCAGGATGAACTCGTCATTGTCGAAGGTCTGCTTAGGCGGCTCCACGCTGGGCCGGTGCATCTCCGCGACGTCCTTGCGCTCCTTGGCCGTCTGTTGCCAGCGGCCGGGCTCGTACCGTTTCATCTCATCGGCCACGCCCTTGTAGGCCAGGGTTGTGGCGCCGGCGTCGGTCCACACGGCGTTGCCGTAGGAATGGTCGCCGTGATGGTGGGTATCGAAGACGTATTTCACCGGCTTGGACGAGACACGCCTGGCATCCGCCATGGCGGCGCGCGCGCCGTTCGGAAAATTGGCGTCCACCACGATGAGGTAGTCCTTCATCTCGATCACGATATTGTTGCAATGGCCCAGATTGATCAGATCTCCCTCGCGGAACCATACGCCGGGCGCGA
>DATGGM010000195.1:0-52676 GCA_035308525.1 Bryobacteraceae bacterium | reverse complement strand
GCGCCAGGCTGCGGACGCTGATCGACGTGGACCTGAAGGCCATCGAAGATGCGCTGGATGCGGCCGGGGCGCCCTGGACGCCCGGGCGCCTGCCGTTGCGATGAGCGCCGGCGACATCCTGCCTTTATCCGAAGCCGTGGCGCGGTATGTGCACGACGGCGATCAGATCGCGCTGGAGGGTTTCACTCACCTGATTCCGTTCGCCGCGGCGCACGAGATCATCCGGCAGCAAAGGCGCGAGCTGACCCTGATCCGCATGACGCCCGATTTGATCTACGACCAGATGATCGGCATGGGGACCGCGCGCAAGCTGGTTTTCTCATGGGGCGGCAATCCCGGCGTGGGGTCGCTGCACCGCTTCCGGGATGCCGTGGAGCACGGTTGGCCGGGGCCGCTGGAAATCCGCGAGCACAGCCACGCCGCCATGGCGAACGCTTATGAAGCCGGAGCTGCGGGCATGCCATGCGCGTTCTTTCGCGGATACCGCGGGACGGACCTACCGCGGGTGAATCCCGATATCCGGTTCGTGCGGTGTCCGTTCACCGGCGAAGAACTGACGTCGGTGCCCGCGCTGCGGCCGGACGGCACCATCGTGCACGCGCAAAAGGCCGACCGACAAGGGAACGTGCTGGTGGAGGGCATCGCCGGCGTGCAGAAGGAGGCCGTGCTGGCCGCGCGGCGCGCCATCGTTACGGTGGAGGAGATCGTCGACAACCTGGGCGGGAAAGGCACCCATGCCGTCATCCTGCCGGCCTGGACGATCACGGCCGTATGCCTGGCTCCGGGCGGTGCGCGCCCCTCCTACGCGCACGGATATTACGCGCGCGATAACGCGTTCTACATCGCGTGGGACGAGATCGCGCGGGATCGAGCGACGTTCATCGCGTGGATGCAGGCGCACGTGCTGGAGGGCGGCCAATGAGCTACACCGCCTCCGAAATGATGACGGTGGCGGCGGCGCGGGCCCTCGGCAATGAAGATATCTGCTTCGTGGGAATCGGGCTGCCCTCGGCGGCCTGCAACCTGGCGCGGCTGACGCATGCGCCGTCGGTCAAGCTGATCTACGAATCGGGAACGATCGAGACACGGCCGGCGGTGCTGCCGCTTTCGATCGGCGACGGGGAGTTGTGCGAAACCGCGCTGACCACAGTCTCGGTGCCGGAAATATTTCGCTACTGGCTGCAGGGCGGACGGATCAGCGTGGGGTTTCTGGGCGGTGCGCAGGTGGACCGGTTCGGCAATCTGAACAGCACGGTGATCGGGGAGTACGCGCGTCCCAAGGTCCGGCTGCCGGGCAGCGGCGGCGCGACGGAGATCGCTACCGGTTGCGGGCAGATCTTCATCATCATGCGGCAGACGCCCCGCAGCTTCGTGCCGCGGCTAGATTTCATGACCACCCTGGGACATGGCCCGTCCGGCCGGGAGCGCCGCGAATTGGGCATCCCGACCCGCGGTCCGACCGTTTTGGTGACGGATTTGTGCATTATGCGGCCGGAAGCGGAATCGAACGAGTTGGTGGTGGCGGGCATGCATCCCGGGGTGACGCGGGAGCAGGTGCGAACGAGCACAGGCTGGGAAATTCGATTTGCCGGGACAGTCGAGGAGACCCCGCCGCCGGCGCCCGGCGAACTGGCGGTGCTGCGAGATTTGCACGCCCGAACGGCGGCTGCACAAGGGGTGGCCGACAACTCGTCAAGCATCTAAATAACTAATAATATCAATCACTTACGGACGGATCTTGTCACTCATTGGAGGAGTGTGCTAATAATAGACATTCGGACTCTGACAAACGGATTCCGACATCACCCCTAATCATTAAACCGTTAATGGAGGTTCAAAACAATGAAGATTCGTCCGCTTTATGACCGCATTGTGGTCAAACGGATCGAGGAGAAGGAAACCATGCAAGGTGGCCTATACATCCCCGATTCCGCCAAGGAAAAACCCCAGGAAGGCGAAGTTGTCGCCGTAGGCAAAGGTAAGCGCCTGGAAGACGGCAAGCTGGTGCCGCTGGATGTCGAAGTCGGCAATCGCATTCTGTTCGGGAAGTATTCCGGCAGCGACATCAAGCTGGATGGCGAAGAGTACATGATCATGCGCGAGGACGAAGTTCTCGGCATTTTGGAAAGTCAGCCCAAAGTGGCTAAGAAGGCTTCGTAAGGAGTAGAGATCTATGGCGAAACAGATTGTATACGCAGAAAATTCCCGTCAAGCGATTTTGCGCGGCGTCAACCAGCTAGCCGACGCCGTAAAAGTAACTCTCGGCCCCAAGGGCCGCAACGTGGTCCTGGAGAAGAAGTTCGGCGGCCCCAACATCACCAAAGACGGTGTGACGGTGGCCAAGGAAATCGAGCTGAAGGATCCGCTGGAGAACATGGGCGCCCAGATGGTGCGCGAAGTGGCCTCCAAGACCTCCGACGTGGCCGGCGACGGCACCACCACGGCCACCATTCTGGCGCAGTCCATCTTCCGCGAAGGCGTGAAGGCTGTGGCGGCGGGCGCCAACCCGATGGCCCTGAAGCGCGGCATCGACAAAGCCGTGAACACGGCGGTCGAGGAAGTGAAGAAGCTCTCCAAGCCGGTTTCGGGCGAGATGATCGCGCAGGTCGGCACGATTTCGGCCAACAGCGATCCCACCATCGGCAACATCATCGCGGATGCCATGAAGAAGGTCGGCAAGGACGGCGTAATCACGGTCGAAGAATCCAAGACCATGAACACCGAGCTGAGCACCGTGGACGGCATGCAGTTCGACCGCGGTTACCTGTCCCCCTACTTCGTGACGGACGCTGACCGCATGGAATGCGTGGTGGAGGATCCCTACATCCTGATCCACGAGAAAAAGATCAGCAACATGAAGGACCTGCTGCCTCTGCTCGAGCAGATTGCGCGCTCGGGAAAGCCGCTGCTGATCATCGCCGAGGAAGTGGAAGGCGAAGCCCTGGCCACCCTGGTGGTGAACAAGCTGCGCGGCACGCTGAACGCCTGCGCGGTGAAGGCTCCCGGCTTCGGCGACCGCCGCAAGGCCATGCTGGAAGATATCGCTATCCTGACCGGCGGCAAGTCGATCATGGAAGAGACCGGCATCAAGCTGGAAGGCGTGCGGCTGGACGACCTGGGGCGCGCCAAGCGCGTCACAGTGGATAAGGACAACACCACCATCGTGGACGGCAACGGCAGCCAGAAGGCTATCGAAGGACGGATCAAGCAGCTCCGCACGCAGATCGACGAGACCACTTCCGACTACGACCGCGAGAAGCTCCAGGAGCGCCTGGCGAAGCTGGCGGGCGGCGTGGCGGTGATCAAGGTCGGCGCGGCCACCGAGACCGAAATGAAGGAGAAGAAGGCTCGCGTGGAAGATGCGCTGCATGCTACGCGTGCGGCCGTCGAGGAAGGCATCGTGCCGGGCGGCGGCGTGGCTCTGCTGCGCGCGTCGGCGGCGTTGGACGGTTTGAAAGCGGATGGCGACGAGCAGATCGGCGTAAGCATTGTGCGCCGCGCCTGCCAGGAGCCCTTGCGCCAGATCGTGGTGAACTCGGGCACCGAGGGCGCCATCGTGGTGGACAAGATCCGCGAAAACTCCAACCCCAACTTCGGCTTTAACGCGCAGACCGACACGTACGAAGACCTGGTGGTTTCGGGCGTGATCGATCCGACCAAGGTGACCCGTACGGCGCTGCAGAACGCGGCGTCGATCGCATCGCTGATGCTGACGACGGAAGCCATGGTGGCCGAGATTCCGGAGAAGAAGGCGCCGGCTGGACCTCCCGGAGGCCACGGCGGCCCGGACATGGACTACTAAGCGGTAGCCGGAAAATTGAAGTAATCAGGCCGCGCTTCCCTGCGGGGGGAGGCGCGGCCTTTTTTTTTGTGTCACCAGATGGCGCCACCCTGCTGATCTACGACAGCAAGGCTGCGTGAATCGTCAGCCGAGAAACATTACGTGAACATAGGTGCCGGTCCGGACGTTATATGCGAGATACCAGCCTGGGTCGTCCGGATCGTCATAGAGTACGATCTCGTCGGAATCCCAGAGCCAGTCGCCGCAATACGCGATATCCAACGGCGCCACGCTGAAATAAGCGCCCGCGAACCAGAAACGCCCAGGGCCGCCGCCTTCCAGCCGGAAAACGTGATTCGCACCGATCGCACCTGTAAAGTGCCCATGTTCCCAAGGATGCGCCAGATGTAGCCGCGAATCTCCAGCTTCATGTCCTACCCACTCACCGTTATTATGGACGTGGGGAGCTTCCGGATGGCCGTTGAAGTCCGGCGCGCGATGTTCCGTAGCCGCCGGCGCGGAGCCGTGCGGCGTGGCGCGCGGCGGTCCGTGCGGCGGGATATACCCGCCTCCCACCCGTGGAGCCGGGCGCTCCTGCGGCGCCGGGCGGCGCGGTTCCTGCCCACTGGCATAGGCGGCCGCGACCAGCGCAGCGAGCCCTGCAGTCAATACGACTCTGACCTGACTCAGCATGTATGCCTCCGAGTGCCGGGAGTTGCAACCAGACCGCCAATGCGCGACCCGGCACCCGGCATTCTTTACAGGCTTTACAGGCCTAAATGGCACAGGAATGGGCAGACTCTCTCATTGGCGTGGAACCTGCTGGGATTCGAGCGGACGCACGCTCGCGCTCCACGAAAGGCAGGCGCCGTATGCTTTGGACAATCTTCGTGATTCTGATAGTTCTCTGGCTGCTCGGTTTGGTGACATCGTATACCCTGGGAGGGTTCATCCACATTCTGCTGGTGATCGCCCTGGTCATGCTGGTGATCAACCTGATACAGGGCCGGCGTGCCGTCTGAGCGCCGTATGAGCTGCGGCAGCGGCGCCAGCCGGTTATAATCCGCATTTGGCAATCCGAACCGCTTTCCTTTTCCCCGGGCAGGGATCTCAATACGCCGGCATGGGCAAAAGCCTTGCCGCACAGTACGCCGCGGCGCGCGCGGTCTTCGAGCAGGCCGACGATGCGCTAGGTTTCGCGCTTTCGTCCATGTGCTTTGAAGGCCCGGATGACACCCTGAAACTCACCGAGAACACGCAGCCGGCGCTGCTGGCGGTGTCGACGGCGGCGTGGCGGGTGCTGGCGGAGAGCGGCTTCATGCCGGATTACGTGGCGGGTCATAGTCTGGGAGAATACTCGGCGCTGGTGGCGGCCGGTGGCCTCGAATTCACTGACGCCGCGCGCCTGGTTCGGAAACGCGGCCGGTATATGCAGGAAGCCGTCCCGCCGGGCATGGGTGCAATGGCTGCACTGCTGCGCCTGCCCGAGGGGGCATTGGCGAGCGTCCTGGAACAGGCCGCGCGGGGCGAGGTGGTCAGCGCCGCGAACCTGAATGCTCCCGACCAGGTGGTAATCGCGGGACACGCGGGCGCCGTGAATCGGGCTATGGAACTGGCGAAGGCGGCCGGGGCGCGCCGCGCCATCCCTTTACAGGTCAGCGCGCCGTTTCACTGCGCTTTGATGAAACCCGCGCAGGAGCGTCTGGATGCCGATCTGCGGGCGACGAATTTTGCAGACCTTACCTGCACACTGGTAAATAACTGGCAGGCGCGGGAAGTGCGCACCGCCGGGGAGGCGCGGCACGGCCTCTACGAGCAGGTGCCGAATCCGGTGCGCTGGGCGGAGTCCATACGGTATCTGGCGGCGCAAGGCGTGCGGCGGTTTATCGAGGTGGGCGCGGGCGGCGTGCTCACGGGGTTATTGCGGTCGATCGATCCGAGCCTGGAAGGTTTTCGATTCGGCGAGGCGGCGGACCTGGACAAGCTACCGAAATGAGCCGGGCGCCCGATTACAGCTTGGGCGCGTAGTATCCTTTGCGGCAGCGCACCACGAGTTCCTTGCGGCCCTTCACCTTCAATTCCACGGTGTGATAGAGACCGTCGGTCTTCAAAGGCTCGGGGCGGTAAAAGATGTTGTACTGGTGCCGCAGCTCGTTGGCAATGTTCTCGAACGACTGCTCCAGGTCCTCCACCTTAAACGGGAAGAAAGACTGGCCGCCGGTTTCCAAGGTCAGGTATTTCAGGACCTTGTCACCTTCGGTCTCGACATGCATGGAGTTGGTCGAAATGGCGTAGACGACAACGTCGGCCTTTTGCGCCATTTCGAGCGCCTGGTCGCGGGAATACTGGCTCTGGTTGTCGTCGCCGTCGCTGACGATGACGATGGCGCGCCGGAACTTGTGGCGCGGCTGGTCCTTGGAGAGCTTGTCGCGGCAGGCAAAGTAGATGGCGTCATACATGGCTGTGCCGCCGCCTGGACGCAACCCACGGATGCCGGCCTCCAGTTTTTCGGTGTCGTCGATGAGGTCGGTCACCAGTTCGGCCGAGGTATCGAAGCTCACCACCATGGCTTTGTCGTGGCCCATGTGGACCACGCTCTGGATGAACGAAACGGCGGCCTCCTGTTCGAACTTGAACCGCTCGCGAATGCTGTTGCTGGTGTCGATCAGGATAGCGAGGCGCAAGGGTAAGTCGGTTTCAGCCGTGAACTCGGCGATGGCTTGCGGCTTCTTGGCCTCGAACACCTGAAAGTCGTCTTTGGTGAGATCAGTGACGAAACGGCCCTTCTTGTCGGTGACCGTAAACAGCATGTTGACGCGGGTAACGTCGAGGATGATGCGAGTGCCGGGATCTTCGACCAGTTCATCGGGCTTTTGCGCGACCGGCGCAGCCTGTTGCGCGTAAAGAACGGCGCAGCACATGGCCATGGCAGCCGGGAGAATCGGGGATTTCATTTGGACTTATTATAGCTGTTCCATCCAGCGGGTCAGATCCTCGGGGAGGGGAGATACGATTTCGACGGGTTCGCCCCCCGACGGATGACGGAATCGGATGCGGTGCGCGTGCAGGAAGAACCGGCCGGGCGACGGCTGGCCCGGGCCGGCGGGCGCGCCGTAGAGCCGATCACCGGCCACCGGATGTCCGATGCTGGAGAGGTGCACGCGGATCTGGTGGGTGCGGCCAGTACCGATGCGCACCTCCAGCAGTGTGAAGCCGGTAAAGCGCCGCAGGACGTGATATTCGCTCCAGGCGGCGCGGCCCTTTCCCAGACGAGCCGTCATGCGGGTACGATGGCGCGGATCGCGGGCGATAGGTTTTTCAATCCGGCCGCGATCGGCCTTGACAATGCCATGCACCAGGGCGAGGTAGGTTTTCTCCACCTGGCGTCCGGCGAACTGCGCGGCCAGCGCGCGATGCGCGGCGTCGTGTTTGGCCACCAGGATGACGCCGCTGGTGAAACGGTCGAGGCGGTGAACGATACCGGGCCGCTGGTCGCCGCCCAACGCGGAAAGCGATGCGAAGCGGCCAAGCAGAGCATTGACCAGCGTTCCCGAATGCACTCCGGCGCCGGCATGCACCACCATGCCGGCCGGCTTGTCGATGGCTACGAAGTCCTGGTCGTCATAGAGGACGCGCAAGGGGATGGCTTCGGGAGCGGCGCGCAGGGGCGGAAGCTCGGCGGGTTCCACATCGATGCGGTCCGCCGCACGCAGCACGCGGGACGGCCGCGCGGGCGCGCCGTTAACCAGGACGCGTCCCTGCCTGATCCAATCCTGCAGGCGGGCGCGGCTGAATTCGGGAAGCTGCTCGTGCAGCGCGTGATCCAGGCGCTTGCCGGCGTGTTGCGGGTAGGCGGAAAACTGCACCGCTAATTAGTCTAGCCAAGCGCCGGTGACAACTGCGCCATTACGCTGGTGGCCCGGGCCGTGGCCTGGAAGGTCAGGGCTCAACGGTGCGGCCGGCACTCCTCCGAAGCGCCTCTGGCGGGCGTGAAACTGGCGGACCGCGGCTTCCAGATCGAGGGCGTCGAAATCCGGCCACATGCGGCGCGAGAAGATCAACTCGGCGTAGGCGCACTCCCAGAGCAGGAAATCGCTCAGCCGCTGCTCGCCGCCGGTGCGTATGAGCAGGTCAACCGGAGGGCCCAATTGCTCTTCGAGGCATTCGCGGCAGACCAGCCCGGCGTGGGCGGCCTGCCGCACCGCTTCGGCGATGGCATCCCGTCCGGAATAGTCCACGGCAATCCGCAGATGCAGTCTAGCGCCGGCGGCAGTGGCCGATTCGGCCTCGGCAATGGCGGCCGCCAGCTCTCCGCCCAGCCGGTCGCGCCGCCCGATGACTTCCATGTGCACGCCGTTTTCCACGGCACGGCCGGTTTCGGAGCGAAGATGTTCCGCCAAGAGTTGCATCAGGCCGGCGACCTCGGCGGGCGGGCGCCTCCAGTTGTCGGAAGAGAACGCGAACAGCGTCAATACGCCGATGCCCAGGTCCGGCGCGGCTTCCACGGTCCTGGTCAAGGCAGCGGCGCCGGCGCGATGTCCAGCCAGGCGCGGCAAGCCGCGCGCCAGGGCCCATCGGCCGTTTCCATCCATGATGATGGCCGCATGCAGGCGGTGCGGCGAGCCATGAGTACTTTGTGTCATAAAGTATTGTTCCAAAAAAGGGGTTCACCTTTCGCGCATGGTGCCGATGAGGGCCTCCATGTGATCCAGATAGCGTTCCAGGGCGCGGCGCCCGATGGCGGTCATGCGGTATTCGGTCTTGGGCAGCCGGTTCTCGAACGTTTTGGTGCAGGCGACATACTGCGCGTCTTCCAGCTTGCGCGCGTGCACGCTCAGATTGCCGTCGGTGGTCTCGAGGAGTTTCTTCAGTTCGTTGAAGGTCAGCGATTCATTGACCGCCAGGGCGCTCAGGATACCGAGCCGAAGGCGTTCGTGAATCAGCCGGTCGAGCTTGGGGGCCCCGCCCGCCACCGCGGCCGGACGCATTTTCTTTTCATCGCGCCGCAGCGCATTCTGCTTAGCCACCGTATTTCACCTTGATCAGGATGCCGAACAAAATGTGCAATCCGCCAAAACCCGCTGCCAGCAAAGTGTTTCCCCAGGCCGCCGGCGCAAACAAGGCGAGCGCGCCCAGCGCCATGAAGCAGATGCCCATCAGGGGCACCACCTTGACCGACGCCGCTCCCCCACACAGGACGCCGGTGCCGTAAAGCAGCAGCCAGACTCCGGGAAGCGCCGCCGGCAAGCCCGCGCGATAAAGCACCAGGGTAAGCAGGGCGCCCGCCAGCAGCGGCGGAGCAAAGCCCAGAAGGAATTTCCGGCCGGGCCCGGAGAGCAGCGCCGTATTCGCTTTGCGGGATTTGCGCGCCGCGGCGGCCACGCCGATGAGGCAGGCCAGCACCGCCTCGCCGAGCCACGCCGCGAGCCAGGAGTCCGCGTTCCACATCCGCCGCGCCAGCAGGGCGACCACCAGTGCCGTGCATCCCAGGGTGATCCCGCCCACGCCCGGGACAGCCGTGAAAGCCCCGGCGCGCTCCATGGCGGAGCGGATGTACTGCAGATTATCGAGCGCGTGGGCGTGCAGGGCAACCGGTTCGGCGCGCGGCCGGCGGATAGGGCGAACGTAAGCCACGAACCGATTATAGAACGGAGTTGGGGGTTACGCAAGTACTTTTCAATGTAAAGTAGGCCGTGCCGCGGCCGGCCGTGCTACAGTAGCGCAAAATGGAGCATATTCAAGCGGAGTGCGATGATAATCTGCTCATCCTGACCATGGCGCGCGGCAAGGCCAACGCGCTGAACCAATTGATGGTGGAGGAACTCTACACCGCGGTTAACTCGGCAGCCGCCGACGATTCTGTCCGGGGTTTGGTGCTGGCCAGCGACCGGCCGCGATTCTTTTCCACCGGATTCGACATCCGCGAGGTCTTCACTTACGATCGCGACGGCATGGCCGCGTTCTTCGGGCGCTTTATCGATCTTTACGAAAGCGTATACACCTGCCCCAAGCCGGTGGTGGCGGCGCTCAGCGGGCACACTTTCGCGGGCGGCGCGATCCTGGCCATCGCCTGCGACTTCCGCGTGATGGCCGAAGGCGATTTCGGCTTCGCGTTGAATGAAATCAACCTGGGCCTGGCGGTTACTCCCACGATCGGCCGCATGCTCACCGACGCGGTGGGCGTGCCCCGCGCGCGGGAGGCGCTCCTGTTTGGCGAACCGCTCAGCCCGGCACGGGCTTTGGAGATCGGCCTGGTGCGCGAACTGGCGCCAGCCGGTGAGGTGCGAAAGCGGGCCATAGCCTGCGCCCGGCAGTTGGCCGCCAAGCCGCCGGCTGCCTATCGCGAAATCAAGAGGTCGCTGCGCGAGTCAGGCGGGGTTGGGGCGCCAAATGACCGCGCCAGCCTCGACCAGTTTATCCACGTATGGTTTTCCACAGAAGCGCTGGCCGCGCGCGAGGCCGTAGCTGCAAGAGTTTAGCCGCGTTCCTGCTCAAAATACGGGTGTTACTGAAAATAAGCAGGTTAAACTAAGTAAACTAGTCCAAGTTGCTTTCCTTGCTGATCCGACCTATGCTCAAAGGGTTGAGGCGACGTTTCAGCGCATCATGATAAAAAGAGCTGTTTGTCTTGGGATGTTGGGCCTGGCATTTACCGGCGTCGCTCTGCGGGCCAACATTCTGGTGGTGGGCGACCCTCCGATGTTGGGAACAGGGAACTGCGATCCCTTCGGATGCCCGGGATTTCTCGGCTTGTCCACCTATCAGCAGGTGTACTTGAGTTCGGCGTTCCCCAGCAGTATTTCCATCGTTGGGCTTACCTTCTACGAAGGGCAGGTGCACAATGGCGGACAGCCGGCTGGTGGATCATACACGCTGAGCTTTTCGTATACGACGTTCGCGCCGGGCAGCCTCGACCTCACCAATCCCAACAACAATATCAGCTCCAGCAGCGAGAACTTTTTCAGCGGTGCGCTGCCCACGCTCACCCCGGAGGGCGGAGGGAACTTCCTGGTGATCAGCGGCACGCCGTTTGTCTACAATCCAGCCGACGGAAATCTGCTCTTAACAGTCACCGTAACCGGCGGCACCAATTCGGGAACGCCACTATTCCTGAATGAGTCCGTCTGCGGCCCACAGACAATATGCCCGCAGGGCTCCTCGGTGGTGACCGGCAACGCATATTTCGGGAACGCAAATGGGGGCAATGATATCGGCGGACTGGTCACCGGTTTCGACTACTCCACGTCGCCGACTACCCCCGAACCCGGCACCTTGATTTCGGCTTTGGCGGGTTTTGGCCTGATCGCGTACCGCCGGCGGCGAGGCAAGGCGGCCTAGATCCCACTCAGTCCGAGTACTATTAGTACCGCAGCTTCGTTAATTTTGGTTACGAAGCCTGGAATGGAGTTACTTTTGGAAGGGGCACTTGGGGGCAATTGATGGATCAAAAGGGACCCCTTCCGCTACAACAAGCCCGCTTCCGGATCGTCAGCTGCGCGCAGGCATTTCCTTATACATCACTGAAGAATAGAGAATTAGCTATCCAATTGGGGGTTGACGCCGACTGGATTCAGGCGCGCTGCGGGGTGCACACACGATACATTTCCGGCCCCGGCGAAACCACCACGACGCTGGGAGTACGGGCGGCCCGCCAGGCCCTCTCTCTGGCGCCATCGTTCCGCCCGGACTGCCTGGTGTGCGCCACATTTACGCCGGATTATCCCCTCTGCCCGTGCGGACCGGCGATGGCACACGCGTTAGAACTGGGCCCCATACCGGCGTTTGACCTCAATGCGGCCTGCTCCGGCGGCGCACTGGGGCTGATCACGGCGTTGAGCTTCATCGCAGCCGGGACCGCGGAGCGGGTCTTACTGGTGGCTAGCGATACGGTCACGCATCACCTGGCGGACGACGATGCCCACACCCGCATTCTGTTCGGCGACGGAGCGGCGGCGTTCCTGATCGAAGCCTGCCCCCAGGGCATCGCATTGCGCTCGTGGGTGATGGGATCGGATGGCGCCGGGGCCAAGCTTTTTCACGTGCCGCATGGCGGTTCGGCGGCGCCCTGGCAAGCGCCCGGCAACGGCGATCCACGCGGGGCCACGGTGTCCATGCAAGGACGCCCGCTGTTCCGCTTCGCATCCCAGCGCGGCACGGAGATGTTGATCGAAACCTGCGCCAAGGCGGGGATCAAACCGGACGATCTGGATTGGGTGCTGGTCCACCAGGCTAACGTGCGCATCGTCGAACAATTGCAGGAGCGCACCGGCATCGCGCCCGAAAAATGGATCGTCAACATGGGCGGGATCGGCAACACCTGCTCGGCATCGGTGCTACTAGCGCTGGGGGATTTGTTGGATCGAAACCTGGCCAAGCCGGGAGATCGCGTGTTGCTGGCGGGCTTCGGGGCGGGTCTTACCTGGGCGGCGGCGCTGTTTGAGTGGGGAGAATCGGTGGTCCAGCCGGCTACGGAACCGGCGCGGCATCGTGCTCTTCCGGCCCGCAATTCCGAACCACGGGCATAAGCGCCCGTCAGAAGCGGCAGCGCCCGACGCAGCACTTTCCGAGACAGGTCTTGCAGGATAGCGTTCTGCACGGAATCCGCCGTTGCACGACCGACTCAACCTTGCCGATGGGCCTGCGCACGACGCCCTCCATGGTTATGGGCCGCGCGGCGCTGGCCGCTGGGTGGAATTGGGCGTTTTCACGCAGGATGTTCGGTCGATTTAGCATCGCTTTCTCCCTCACTCTTTGTAACTTCAAATGTCCCAACGGTTTCCGCCTCTCCCGCAGGGACTATCTGTTGATTTCGTGGCAGAGAATTGCACGCCGCGCGCCAATCGGCGCGTGTGCCAAAATAATATGCAATGACCGCTCTGCCTGCTGTTCCACTCACGCTCGAAGGGTCCAGCGCGCTGCACCAGATGATGCGCTTCCGCTGGACGGCCTGGAAAGCCCTGCCGCCGGCGGAACAGGATGCCGCGATCGCCGAGGCCGCCGCCCTGGTTGCCGGGATGCAACACAGCGCCGTTTACTCGCTGCTGGGCCACAAAGGCGACCTGATGTTCGTACATTTCCGGCGAAGTTTCGAGGAACTGAACCAGGCCGAGATCGCGCTGGCCAAACTGCGGTTGTCGGATTTCCTGGAGCCGACTTCTTCTTATCTCTCGATGGTCGAGCTGGGGCTGTATGATTCCACGCTGGATTTATACGAGGGCCTCGCCAAGCGCGAGATCGCGCCTTACAGCGCTGAATGGAAGCAGGAGGTGGAGGCGCAACTGGTTCGCCAGCGGCAAGCCATGGCGCCGCGATTGTGGCCGGCCATTCCGGACCGCAAGTACATCTGCTTCTATCCCATGGACCGGCGCCGCGGGGAATCCGTGAATTGGTACCGGGTGCCCATGGCGGAGCGCAAGCGCATGATGCACGAGCACGGCATGATCGGGCGCCGCTACGCGGACGAAGTGAAGCAGATCATCACCGCCTCCATCGGCTTCGACGACTGGGAATGGGGCGTGGACCTCTTCGCGGAGGATCCCCTGGTTTTCAAGAAACTGATCTACGAAATGCGCTTCGACGAAGTGAGCGCGTTGTATGCGTTGTTTGGAACGTTTTATGTAGGCTTGCGGCTGCAGGCGGCGGAGCTTGGATCGCTGCTGAAGACGTGAACCGCGAGTTTTACCGGCCCGATGAGCCGAAGCCGCCTTCGCCGCGTTTCGACTCATTGAGTTCTCCCTCTTCCCACTCGATCGCCTCATAGCGCGCAATGACCATCTGGGCGATGCGGTCGCCGGGATGGATCTGGTATGGTTGGCGGCCCAGGTTGAGCAGGATCACGCGGATTTCGCCGCGATAGCCCGGGTCAATGGTGGCCGGGCTGTTCGGCAGCGTGATGGCGTGCTTGGCCGCCAGGCCGCTGCGCGGGCGAATCTGCGCTTCGTAGCCGGGGGGCAGCTCGATACACAGGCCCGTGGGCACCAGTTGCGGCGTGCCCGGCTCCAGGAGCACGGGCTCGACGGCCCGCAGATCCAGGCCGGCGTCCTCCTCCGGACCATGTGCGTAGAGCGGCAGCACGGCGTCGTCGCGTAATCTTCTGATTCGGATTTTCATCGAATCCGTTATCATAGCCTTTTCATGCCGGAATCCAAACCCAAGCGCGTGATTTCCGTCGCGCCGATGCCGCCGGAAAAATGCGCGTACGCCCTGGCGCGCTACAGCCGCTCTCCCGACTCGATCCGCGAATCGCTGGCGTGGGTGCGCACGCACGATTCGCAGAGGTTTCTCGAAAGCTTCTATTTCCAATACGGGCATGCGTCCATCGCGGACCTCGGGCACACGGTGCTGTGCTTTGAAGGCCTCTCGGAACTGGCCGCCACGGAGGTCGAGGAGGAGCCGCTTTGGGACGGGCAGGCGAAGTCCTCGCGCTACCAGGATTTCTCGCGCGCTGGTTTCGTCACGCCTCCGGAGCTGACCGGCGAACCGGCGGAATGCTATCAGGCGGCCGCGCGCCAACTGCTGGATGCATACGCGCAAGTGAACGCGCGGGCTTTCGAGTGCCTTGCGGAGCGCCTGCCGCGTCCGGACGACATGAAACCGGAAGCTTACCGGCGCAACCTGGCGGCGCGCGCGTTTGACGTGGCGCGGTATCTGCTGTTCTGGGGCGTGCCCACCAACGTCGGGCAGGTCACCAGCATTCGCACCCTCGAAAAGCAGATCCGGCGGCTGAAAGCCTCGGAGTACCAGGAAGTGCGCGATGTGGGCGACGAGATCGCGCAGGCTTGCGCCGCCGAGCCGGATTGCGTGTGGGATGTGGACGCGGCCCGCGAAGCGCTGGCGCCCACGCTGGCGCGGCACGCCGAGGCGGATGAATATGCCGCGCGCGCACAGGGCAACCTGCGCACCTGGGCGGCGCACAACCTGCCACGAGCCGCGGGCGGCGAATCCCCGCGCGTGGACCTGCTACATCCCGCGGACACGGCCGCGGATGTCTGCGCGACCCTCCTGTATCCCGCGACGGACCGGCCGTTCCGCGAGCTCTACGAGATCGCGCGCGGCTGGAGCGCGGCACGGCGCGCCGAAGTGCTGGACGTGGCGATGGAATCGCGCACGCGGCGCGACGACCTGCTGGCCGGCTTTCACGGCGGCCTTTATGCTTATGACCTGGTGATGGACATCGGCGCCTATCGCGATCTGCACCGTCACCGGCGCTGCCACAAGTACCGGCAGAGCTACACGGGCCGGCTGGGCTACGATACGCCGCAGCTGGTCGACGAAGCCGGCGCTGCGCCAGTGTATGGGGAGGCCGTGAATGCGGCCTTGGCGGCCATGCAGGCGCTGCCCGCGCCCGGCGCGCACTACCTGCTGCCGTTCGGGGCCCGCTCCCGCTTCCTTTTCAAAATGGATTTCGCGGAAGCCGAGTACATCGCGCGCGTGCGCAGCGGGGTGAAGGGCCACTTCAGCTACCGCCAGGTGGCCTGGGAAATGAAGCTCAAGATGGAGAAGCTGGAGCCGGAGCTGGGACGGCTGATGCAGGCTACGCCGCCATGGATCGAAGACATGCTGAAGCGCTAGGACGGTGGGATCCGCGCTTCACGTTCTATGATCTAATGCTCCATATGCACTCACGCCTGCTTACCCTTGCTGTCTTAACTATCGCCTCCCTGCCGGCCGCGGAAAACAAGCGCAACATCACCGAAACCGACCTGTACGCCTTCCACTGGATCGCCTCTCCGCAGATCTCGCCGGATGGCGCGAAGATCGTCTACACGCTGGTCACGGCCAATGCGAAGCACGACAATTACGAAACCTCGCTGTGGATCATTCCCTCGAACGGCGGAAATGCACGCCAGCTTACCGCCGGCACGCACGATTCCGGAGCGCGCTGGTCGCCGGATGGCCGTGCGGTCGCCTTCGTGCGCGCGCCCGAACAGAAAGACAAAGACGGCAAGCCGCAGCCGCCGCAGATTTACCTGCTCTCGATGGATGGCGGCGAAGCGCGCCCGCTGACCGATATTCCCAAAGGCGCGGGTGGGCTGACGTGGGCGCCCGACGGCCGCTCCATCGCCTTCCTGTCCACTACTTTGCCCAAGGACTTCGATAAGAAGAAAGACGACAAGGACGCCGAGGAGAGCGACGTCCGCGTGATCGTCAAGGCTGCCTACCGCATGAACGGCGAAGGATACTACGAGCCCGACCGGGAGAGCCACATCTGGACGGTGGCCGTGCCCGAGGTGATCACCGCGGCGGGGAAGGCCAAACAAATCACCAGCGGCGCATTCAGCGAATCGGATGTCGTGTGGTCGCGCGATGGCTCGAAGATCTACTTCACCTCCACCCGCGTGCGCGAGCCGTATTACGAGCCGCCGCACGACGAGATCTATTCGGTCGGCGCGGCGGGCGGCGAGATCACCAAAGTCGCCGCCATCGAGGGTTCCATTCGCGGCATCTCGCTCAGCCGGGACGGCTCGCATATGGCTTTCGTCGGCTCGATCAATCACTCGGCAGATATGCCGCAGCGTTCCTACAGCCAGCCGGATCTTTTTGTTACCGCGCTGGAACCCGGATCTTCGCCCCGAAACCTGACCGCCGCATACGATTACGATATTGCCGGCGGTGTGGGCGGCGATCAGGCGCCGCCGCGCGGCTCCGGCGGGTCGAAACCCTACTGGAGCGCGGACGGCCGCAGCATTTTCGTGGATGCCGCGGAGGAAGGCCGCGCCAATTTGAAGCGCATCGATGCCGAGACCGGCAAGGTGGACGCGCTCACCAGAGGCGATCAGGATTTATTTTCCTACAGCGCCACGCCCGACGGATCGAAGGCCGCCGTGCTGATTTCCACGCCCACCAACATCGGCGACCTGTTCTTCCTGGATAGCTCGTCCGGCCGCCTCCGACAGCTCACCCGCATCAACCAGGAACTGTTCGGCACGCTGAATCTGACCGCTCCGGAAATGATCTGGTACAAGAGCTTCGACGGCCGGAGGATTCAGGCCTGGGTGCAGCGGCCGCCCGACTTCACCCCCGGCAAGAAGTATCCGCTGATCCTCGACATCCACGGCGGACCGCATGCCGCGTATGGCTACACCTTCGACCACGAGTTCCAGTGGATGGCGGCCAAGGGCTACGTGGTGCTGTATCCGAATCCGCGCGGCAGCACCAGCTATGGCCAGGACTTCGGCAACGTGATCCAGTATCACTACCCAGGCGACGATTTCAAGGATCTGATGGCGGGTGTGGACGAACTGGTGGCGCGCGGCTGGGTGGACCCGGCCAGGATGGGCGTCACGGGCGGCAGCGGCGGCGGCGTGCTGACTAACTGGACCGTCGGCCATACGGACCGTTTCAAGGCCGCGGTTTCGCAGCGGTCCATCGCGGACTGGCGGGACTTCTGGTATACGGCCGATTTCACGCTCTTCACGCCGTTCTGGTTTCGCGGCGCGCCGTGGGAGCAGGAGGCCGACTTCAAGGAGCGCTCGCCGATCACCTATGTGGAGAAGATTGTCACGCCGCTGATGCTGATCGAAGGCGAGAGCGACATGCGCACGCCGCCGGGCGCGGGGGGCGAACAGATGTTCCGCGCGCTGAAGTATCTGAAGAAGCCGGTGGTGATGGTGCGGTTTCCGGGGGAGACGCATGAGCTGTCGCGCGCGGGGAAGCCGGTGCACCGGGTGGAGCGATTGCAGCATATTGTGGCGTGGTTCGACAAATATTTGGAGGGGCGCGAGATCCACACTTACGATGTCAATTAGTTAAGCCGGCTGCCGGTTACTCCAACGATGACGCGGCGGCCAACGAGCTGTTTCATGACCACACAGAAGCGCTCCGCGTCCGTCAGGCTGCGGTTGTTATAGCGAAAGGCTTGCTGATCCAGATAGCGGAACAGGTGGAACGGTTCCACGCTATTATAAGTCCCGTGCAGGCCGCGCTTCGGGAGCGACCAGACGTCACCGCCGCGTTCAACCATGCCCATCACCGGGCGGCTGGCGGATATTCTCCCGGCGCAATGGCCCGGGCGGATAGATCCGGATCGCCTGATAAGCGCGTCGGGCGCGTTCCGAGCAGCGTGCCTGTCCCACCCGGTGGGGCGATAATAGAAACTGCATGGCCACTCAACCTGTGTGCCCGCAGTGCGGCGGAAGCGGCTGGAAGATCGTCGAGCGCGCGGAATTATCGGGTGCGGAACGCTGCGAATGCGTGTTTGGCGAGCGCGCCCGCCGGCTGGAAGAGAATGCCGCGATTCCGCCCCTGTATCGGGCCGCTTCGTTCGACAATTTTGTGCTGCCCCGCGACAATCCGACCGGGCAACGCGACCTGGGTAACGTGCTGCTCACCGTTAAGGCCTTTTCGCGCGAATTTCCTACCGGCAAATATCCCGGCCTGCTGTTGATCGGTGATCCCGGCAGCGGGAAGACGCACCTGGCCGTGGCCGCCCTTCGAGTGCTGATCTCGCGTGGATTCGAAGGCCTCTTCTTCGACTACCAGAACCTGCTCGACCGCATCCGCAAGGGATACGATCAGGCCTCCGGCGCGGCCGACCGCGAGGCTTACCGGTTCGCGCTGGATGCCGAAGTGCTTCTGTTGGACGACCTGGGAGCACATCGCGTGACCGAGTGGGTGGAAGACACCGTCACCAGCATCATTACCTACCGCTGCAACAATCGGAAACCTCTGATCGCCACCACCAACCTGCCCGATGCGGACGCCGGCAGCGTCATGATCGATCGCTCCAATCCATTGACAAAGCCGGATTACAAAATCTCGCTGGCAGAGCGTATCGGTTCGCGAGCCCGCTCGCGTCTATTTGAAATGTGCAAAGTAGTGCGCATGCCCCTGGTCGAGGACTACCGTCTGCGCAGGTCCTTTTGATGCGTGTGTGCGTTTTGCTGCTGGTTTTTGCCGCAGGGATGCCTGCTCCGGAACCGGCCGACCCGGCTGAGTTCGTGCAGGCCGTCGAGTTTCCCTACTACCTGTATCCACGCACGCTCTGGGAGCGGGAACTGGTCTGGCTGAAAACCATGGGCATTCGCACGGTGGAATTCTCCATCCCATGGAACTGGCATCAACTCGACGACGGCTCGCGCGACTTCACGGGCCGCACCAGCCCGCGCCGGGACCTGGTGGGCTTCATTCGCCTGCTGCGCCGCCTGCAAATGCGGGCGTGGATCCGGCCCTTGCCGCCGGTTAGCGGGTGGATCAACAACGGCTATCCGGCGGGCATCGCGCCGGACCGCAAATCCGCCCGGCCCTGGCTCGACGATTTGAACAATCTGCTGGCGCCGCAGACCGAGAAGCATGGCGGTCCGATCGCGTTCGTGGAAGGCGGCGTGAGTGCCCTGGATGTTCCGGCGCCGCCCCAACCGGTCACCGTGGTTTCCGCGCAGGATGCCTCCGCCATGGCGCGCAGCCGGCAGGCGCTGACGGCGGGACGCGGCGCCCTGCTCTGGGAAGGCGTGGAAGACGCGCTGTATCCGGCGGGTTGGGAGCGCCCCGGCGGCCCGCTGTACCGGGCGGGAGCGGTCTCCTTGAACGGCGACGAACGGCCCACGGTGGCGGCTTTGCGGCGGAACGCAGGCCTGCTGCGGCATTGGGCGGCGCTGCTGCCCGGCATGCGGCCGGAGCGCACCCATCCGGTCAGAGCGGCTGCGGGCAAGCTGCCGCCGGGGATCACCGCCGTGGAAGTGGTATCGCGAGCGCCCGGGGTGGCATCCTCCGTCAGCATCGCCAACGATAGCCGCAAGCCTTTCGACGGCGCGCTGCGTGCCTGGGATCCTTTCGCCAAACACACCGTCGGGATTGAAAACGTACGCCTGGCGCCGCACGAGAGCTTGTGGCTGCCCGTTAATGTGTCGCTGGGCGGGGTGGGGCTATGCCGGGATTGCTCGGCATTTTCCAACGCCGAGCGTGTGGTTTATGCCACCGCGGAACTGCTCGACGTCGAATTCGAGAACGGCACGCTGGCCATGGAGTTTGCCGCCCCGGCGCCGGCCGAAGCCGTATTGCAATTGGCCCGCCGGCCCAGCGGTCCGTACATCGCGGCGGGCCACCCGGTGGATCTGGACTTCGACGAAAACAGCATGCGCGCGCGCCTCAAGATCCCACAGGGCAAGGGGCCCGTCAGCCTGGTGCGGGTGGCGCTGGCCATCGAAGCGCCGGAGCACTCGGCGTTCTTCGAGGAGGCCAAGCGGCTGGTCATCGGCCAGCCCAACACTATTGCCACGTCCTATTCTTCCGCAGCCCTGGCGGACCGTTCGCGCCTGCGCCTGCCCGAAGGCTTCACCGCAACGGCCACCCGCAAGACCCCGCAGGAGATCGATTACAGGATGGATGTGCCCGCGGACGCCCTGCACGGCGACTGGGTGAACCTGGCAATCGAAGCCGATGGGGTGGCGCTGGGCCGCGCGCGCCTGCAGTTGTTCCGTCCCGCATCGATCCGCCTGACGGACGGTATCCACCTGCATTACGGAGCTGCCGATCTGGCGGTCGAGCCGGCCATCATCCCGGTGGACGCTGCCTCCGGCCGGACGGTGGATGTGAGCATCCGCAACAACTCGCCGGAGATACAGAGTTATGGCATCGAGGCGGGGGGCGCCGGGTTCGAATTCCTGCCAGCCAGGTCGGAGTTGAACTTCGGCGCGGTGATGGACCGCGTCCTGGAGTTTCGCGTCTTTCCGCAGGACGTCGCGGGAGGCTTGCACGACTGGGATCTGCGCTTTGCCGGCGCAACAAAGCTGGATGTTCCGGCTCGATTTCTGGCGATCCCGCGCGGCCGCGCGGTGGCCTGGTCGGCGGACCTGGATGGCGACGGCTCGCCCGAGTGGATCCTGGAAAACCAGAAAGCGCGCGCTGTATTTTCCGCGCAGGATGGCGGCAGGTGGCTGGAGTTCGTATGGAAAGATGCGGCCCCCAACGGCCTGAACGTGCTCCCGGAAAGCGGCGTGTTCGCGGGGAGCGGTCCTGTGGAAGTGCGGGCCGGCGAGGGAACGCTGGAATTCAGCGGCAAGGACTGGAAGCGCACGGTCACCCTGGCGGGCGCCGAAGGCAAGCTCACCGTGGAGCAGACCACGCCGCTCGCTGCCGGGGTCCCGGAGACCGGCAAACACAACGAAATCACCTTGCAGGTCACCCGCGAGTCTGCCACCCGCATGGTGTACCTGCTGACCAAGTAAATATATAATACAGCCAAGGTGCCAACGGACCATCAACCCGCGGCGGGCGCGCCGGGCAACATCACCGTGCTTCTCAACCGCATGCAAAAAGGTGACCGCCAGGCAGGCCAGGAAGCGGCCACCCTGATCTACGGCGAGCTGCACCGCATCGCAGCGGGGGCCATGCGTCATGAACGGGAAGGGCATATCCTGCAAACAACCGCCCTGGTGAACGAGGCCTATTTGCGGCTGGCAGGGTCCGCTTCGTTAAAGATCGAGAGCCGCACACATTTCTTCGCCATCGCCAGCCAGCAGATGCGCCGCATTCTGGTGGATCATGCCCGTACGGCGGCGGCGCAGCGGCGCGGCGGCGGCGTGGTGCGCATCGCCCTCGATGCGGTACAGGCGGGCGCCGAGGATCGCAGCCTGGATCTGCTGCTGCTCGACGAATCGCTGGCGGAACTGGAGCGGATCGCTCCGCGCGCGGCCAAGGTGATAGAACTCCGTTATTTCGGTGGTTATAGCGATAAGGACGTGGTGGACGCGCTGGGCGTCTCGCTGGCCACCGTGCGCCGCGACTGGGAGTTCGCCAGATCCTGGTTGTACCGCCGTATGCGCAGCCCCGAGTGAACACGTATGTCCACCTACCCGCACCAACTCGTCCGCCGGGTCTTCGAAGAGGCGCTGGATCGCCCCGAAGCCGAGCGGATGGCGTTCGTGGAAGCAGCCTGCGCGAACAATCCGGAAGTCCTGCGGCAGGTGAAGGAACTGCTGGCGGCGCGCGCGGAGGCCGGCGATTTTCTGCAGCAGGAGCCGGAGCGGCCCCGCCGCATCGGGCGCTACGTAATCACCGGCGAATTGGGCCGCGGCGCCATGGGGATCGTCTACGAAGCCGTTGATCCGCTGATCGGGCGGGGAGTCGCAATCAAGGTGATTCACCTGCAGCCGCTGGCCGGCAGCGCCGATACGGCGTTCCTGCGCGACCGACTGTTTCGGGAGGCGCGCTCCGCCGGCATGCTATTTCATCCGGGCATCGCGGTCATTCTGGATGTGGGGCAGGAAGGCGACTTGTCGTTCATCGCCATGGAGCGGGTGGACGGTCCGTCGCTCTTCCAGGTGCTGGAGAAGGAGCGCAGGATTGACCGTGCCAGGGCGCTCTCGATCGTGCGTCAGACCGCCGCGGCGCTGGATTTCGCGCACGACAAGGGAGTCGTGCACCGCGACATCAAGCCCGCCAACATCATGCTGGAGAAAGGCGTCACGGTGAAGGTGGCGGATTTCGGCATCGCCAAAATCACCAACGCGCAACAGCAGACCCAGACGGGCTTCCCCATGGGCACACCCAGCTATATGTCGCCGGAACAGGTGGATGGCAGGACGCTCGACGGGAGATCCGACCAGTTCTCGCTGGCCGTGGTGGGTTACGAACTGCTGACCGGGAGCAAGCCTTTTCAGGCGGAAACGGTGACGTCGCTGCTGCACCTGATCGCCTGCGGCCCGCGCCCGTCGGCGCACGCGGCGAATCCGGAGTTGCCTGCAGCGGCCGACGGCATCTTCCAACGCGTTTTTGCGCGGCTGCCCGAGGAGCGGTACGCGAGTTGCGCCGAGTTTGTAGCGGCGCTGGAAGCGGCTCTGGCCGGCGCGCCCGCTGCGCAGAAGGCTGTTCCGGAGGCGGCTCCTGTCGAACCCAGTCGCATGCAGCCGTCGCCGCCACCCGCCCCCAAGCGGCGCGGTCTGGCGATCGGAATTGCCGCAGTCGTTGTCGTGCTGCTGCTCGCGGGGGCGTTGGCCTATCGTTTCCTGCCGAAGACCCAGTTGCGATCGGGTGCACCGCCTAGCTTACCCGCCAGTCCACCCCCCACCGCACCTGGCAGCGCACCCGCTTCGCTGCCCGTCATTGCGCGGTTCTCGGCCGACCCGGAGTCGATTGCGGCGGGCGCCTCCGCCACTCTGAATTGGGAGGCTTCCGGCGCAAGCACGCTGACGATCGACCCTGATATCGGCAAGGTACCAGCGCAGGGTCCGTTGACCGTCCGGCCCGGCAAGACCACGACGTACGTTCTGACGGCCAGCAATGCGGCCGGCAAGAACACCGCGGAAACCACCATCACGATTGCAGCGCCCGCGGCGGCCGACAAGGCGGTCCAGGCACGCCAGATCTGTGGCGACGCGCTGGCCAAACGCCGCGCGGGACAGGCCGCGCAAGCTGTGCCGCTGTTCCGCCAGGCGGCGGATCTGGGCGGCACGTGCGGCATGACTGCCCTGGGCGAGTATTATCTGGAAGAAGTAAATGACGCCCCACGCGACGGCAAGGAAGCGTTGCGCTGGTTCCGCAAGGCGGGGGATGCCGGGGACGCCGCCGCCATGCTGCAGGTGGGCGCCTGTTACGAATTGGGAGTCGGGGCGGCGGCGGACGACCAGGTGGCGGCAACCTGGTACGGCAAAGCGGCCGGCCGCGGAAATGCCGCGGCTATGTTCAATCTGGGCCAAATGTATGAGAGCGGCCGCGGCGTAACCAGAGATCTGGAAAAGGCTCGCGATATGTACATCAAGTCCGCCGCGGCCGGCAACGCGGATGCCAGATCGCGGCTGGCGCACCTGCCCTCCAAGTGAGCGGTTTTACGGCTTGATGGTCACCATAACGACGCCATGACTGGGAACAGACGCCGAGAAGCTGCCGGTCTTTTCGCCCAGGGCCTTGTGCTCCCAGAGGTCGCGCACTTTTGCGGAAAGATGCGCGGGATACCCGATGTCGGTCCACGACGCAGTGATGTTTGATTCGGCGCCGTTACGGTTCAGCAGGGCTACGGCGCGTCCGCCATCCGCCAGCTCCCGGGCCCAGACTTCCAGGCCGCCGGCCTGTTTTACGCGGTGGCCCTGAATGCCGGCCTGGTCCTGATCGATGGCGATCACTTCCTTATTGGTGAGGATATCGCGGATCTCGGGCGTCATACTGCGGATGTCATTGCCGGCCATCAGCGGCGCGGCCAGCAGGGACCACATGCTGAAATGCGCGCGATATTCCGTGTTGCGCATGCCGCCGTTGCCGACTTCCAGCATGTCAGGGTCATTCCAATGGCCCGGCCCGGCGTACGATTGCAAGCCATCCTGCAAATCGAGGATTTGCACCACGCCGAGGCCGTCCTGCTTCTGGCCAGTGTCCCACTTGTCGGTGATATCGCCCGTGCTGCGCCACAGATTCCCAACGTCGCCCGCCCATAGCCAGGGCTTGGTGGACCCCCATTCGCAGAGGCTGAACACGATGGGCCGGCCGGATTTTTTCAGCGCATCGCGCATGATGGAGTAAGCCGCCGCGGCATCCTGCGTGCTGTGATTGCACCAGTCGTACTTGAGATAATCCACGCCCCAGGCGGCGTATTGGCGGGCGTCCTGGAATTCGTAACCGCGCCCGCCAGGACGGTTCTGGCAGGTGCCCGTGCCGGCGTCGGAGTAGATGCCGAACCGCAGGCCTTTGGCGTGCACGTAATCGGCGAGCGCTTTCATGCCGGAAGAGAAGCGCTTCGCATCGGGGATGATGTTCCCCTGCGCGTCGCGGTCCACCTGCCAGCAATCGTCGATGACCACGTACTGGTAGCCGGCGTCTTTCATGCCGCTCGAAACCATGGCGTCGGCGGCCTGCCTGATGAGGTCTTCGCTGACGTTGCAGGCGAATTTGTTCCAACTGTTCCAGCCCATGGGCGGCGTGCGCGCCAGTCCATTGTCGAGCGCCTGCAATTCGCCGGCTGCCGCCAGGAGGCCGAGGGACGCGATCCCCAAGGCAGCACGGCTGGTAAACGTTTTCATGGCCATAATTCCCATATTATGGCACTCGCGACGCCTCACCGGAAGCGCTCCTGCTTCACCACCCCGGTGCCTTCCTTGATCGTCACCAACTGTCCCGCGGCCACATTGGGGATGTTTTCGCGCGCACCGCTCGGCCAGCGGATCTCCAGATCGGCCTTGTCGGCCTTGCCGAGGCCAAAGTGCAAGCGACGGTCGCTGACCGAAAGATACGATGTCTGCGCCAGCACCGCCTGGGCCTGCTTCCTGCCGCCATAGGCAGCTATCACCGTCGCGCCGATGGCGCTGCGATTCGATTTCGTGCCGATGAGCTTGATCTTCAGCCAGCCATCGCCGCCGCTCAAATCGTTACGTAACAGCGATGGTGGCTCATTCTGGTTCATGATCAGGATATCGACATCGCCGTCGTTGTCGAAGTCGCCAAAGGCAACGCCGCGGCTGGCGTGCACGGCCTCGATTCCCGGTCCGCCTCCGCCGATCAACTCTTCGAACTTGCCCTGGCCAAGGTTGCGGAAGATGACGCGCGGCGTCCGGTGCGCGTATTCGGGGTACTTCTTCTCTACTTCCGGATATACGCTGCCGGTCACCCAGAACAGGTCCGGCAGGCCGTCGTTGTCGAGATCCACGATGCCGGCGCCCCAACTGATGAAGCGGGTTTCCACGCCCAGGCCGGCGCGCAGAGTCACATCCTGGAAGTTGCCCTTGCCATCGTTGCGGTAGAGCGCGGGTGTATCTTCCGTGAAGTGAGTCTTGAAGACATCCAGAGAGCCATCGCAGGCAAAATCGCCGATCCCCAAACCCATACCCGCCTGCTCCAGGCCGTCTTCGTTCAATGCCACGCCGCGCTCCAGTCCCTCTTCGCTGAAGGTGCCGTCGTGATTGTTGTGAAAGAACAGGCTGGGCGTGGAGTCGCACGCAACATAAATATCCGTCCAGCCGTCGTTGTCGAAATCGGCGGCCACCGCGGTCAGCCCGTAGCTGCCTTTGGCGGCGGCAATCCCGGAGCGCTCGGATACATCTTTGAAGGTGCCATCACCGTTGTTGTGGTAGAGCAGATGGGTTTCGGGAGGGAGGCCGCGCGGCCCGCAGTTCACCGGGATGCCCTTCCAGTTGCAACTGGCGTTTTGGCCAGCGGGCGGCACGGTCTTGAAATCGAACTTCACGTAATTGGAGACGAACAGGTCCAGTCGGCCGTCGCGGTCGTAATCCACGAAGGTGCAACCGGCGCCCCAGCGCACGCCTGGCGCGAGCAGCCCGGCTTCTTTCGTGACGTCGGTAAAGCTGCCGTTTCCGTTGTTGCGGTAGAGGACGTTCTGGCCCCAGTAGGTGATGAAGATATCTTCGAAGCCGTCGTTGTCGTAGTCGCCGATGGTGACGCCGTATGCCCAGCCGCTGCGCGCGAGGCCGGCGGCGGCGGTGACGTCGGTGAAGGTGCCGTCCCGGTTGTTCTTATACAGGCGGTTGGTGGCGCCCTTGGGCGGGCCTTCCAGGCGGGAGCCACTGAGCACGAAGATGTCCAGCCAGCCATCGTTATCGTAATCGAAGAAGGCGATGCCGCTGCCCATGGGCTCGATGATGTAGAGGTTGCGGTCGAGCGCGCCCGAAACCACCGGCTCGTGCAGTCCAGCCTGCGCGGCTATGTCGGTAAATTTGGCGTGAAAGGGAAGACCGGAGGGCTTGCCGCGGGGTAGAGCCTTCACGCCGCGGCTGGCCATCTGGGCGAACGCGTTGGCGGGCAACAGGGCCAGGAGCTCGCGGCGCGTCATCTGCCTATCAGGAAATCCGTCACTCGGCGTGCCAGCCGGCCGTACGGCGGACGCAGCAGCCCCAGCGTAGTGAAACGGCTCTGCAGGAAGACGCCTTTCTTCTTCGAGAAGGTTTGGAAGCCGTCGAAGCCGTGATAACATCCCGTGCCGCTGGGACCTACGCCGCCGAATGGCAAGTCATTCTGAGCGATGTGCAGGATGGTGTCATTCACGGTTACGCCGCCGGAAGTGGTGCGCGCCAGGATGGAGTCCACGCGCTTCGAGCTGTTGTCGAAGTAATAAAGCGCCAGTGGCCGCGGCTTGGAATTCACATACGCGATGGCTTCATCGAGCGACTGGTAAGTCACTACCGGGAGCACCGGACCGAAAATTTCTTCTTGCATCACCGCCATCTGGTCGTTGACGTTCCAGAGCAGCGTCGGCGGGAACACCCGGTTGCCTTCGTTAACCGATTCGTGGGCGGGGTTCAGCTCGATGCTGCGCGCGCCCTTCAACTCGGCATCCTGCACCAGCCCGCGCAGGCGCCGATAATGCCCGCGGTTGATGATGCGCGTAAAATCGGGATTGTCGGCCAGACGCGGATACATGGCGGCGGCGGCTTGCGCCGCCAGCAGCACGAATTCCTCGCGCGCGGCAGCATCCACCAGCACGTAATCGGGCGCGATGCAGGTCTGTCCGGCGTTGTACAACTTGCCCGCCATAATACGCTCGGCCGCGGTGCGGGCTGGAAAATCGCGATGCACCAGGGCGGGCGACTTGCCGCCCAGTTCCAGCGTGACCGGCGTGAGGTTCTCGCTGGCCGACCGCATGATGAGCTTGCCCACCCGGGTCGAGCCGGTGAATAGCAGGTGGTCGAAGGGCAGGGCGGCAAAAGCGGCGCCGGTCTCCGGCCCGCCGGTCACCACCGCCACGTAATCCTCGGAAAACAGATCGGCGGCCAGCCGCGCCAGCAGGTCCGCGGTGCGGGGCGCCAGTTCCGAGGGCTTCAGCATAATGTGATTGCCGGCCGCCAGCGCGCTCACCAGCGGCGATATGCTGAGCAGCAGCGGATAATTCCATGCACCGATGATGCCCGCTACGCCCAGCGGCTGGTAAATCACACGCGCGCGACCCGGCAGGAATTGCCAGCCGGCCGCCGCCGCCCGCGGGCGCATCCATTCGCGAAGGCGCCGCATGGTATGCCGGATGGTATCCACCAGGGGGAAGACTTCCAGCAGCAGGGTCTCCTCCCGCGCGCGCCCGCCGAAGTCCTCTGAAATTGCCCGCACGAAGTCCTCGCGCCGGCCGCGAACGGCTTGAAGTAGGGCGCGTAGCGCCTGTAGACGTTTGGATGCATCCGGCGTCTGATGCGCGAACGCCGCGCGCTGGGCAGCCAGCGTGGCCGTCAACTGCGCGTGCACGATGCTGGTTTGAGTAGTGCTCGTAGTCAGGATTATAGCGCGCCGCGGGACGGGATCGTGCGATGCTGAAGCCATGCGCGCGCGCCCGGCGGGACCCGGAGACTGTGCCGGCATCGCGCGCATTTACAACCAGGGAATCGCGGACCGCATCGCCACTTTCGAGGCCCGGTTGCGCACCGAGAGCGATATCCAGAAGCGGTTCGAGGGCGCGCACCCCGTGATGGCGGTGGAGGAGGAAGGAGCACTGGTGGCATTCGCCTCGACATCTGCTTACCGGCCGCGGGCCTGTTACGCGGGCATCGTGGAAGCCTCGGTGTACGCAGACCGCCAGCCGCCGGCGGGTGGCATCGCCGCGGGACATGGGGATTTACGAAAGGCACGCACAGCCTGACGGCGTGTGGCGCGATGTCGTAATTGTCGAAAGGCTGCTCAGGTATTGAGCATGACGGTGGGGCCGCGCGCCTCCACCTGCCGGGCATTATCCACTTCCTGAATCACGTCCGCGAGCGTGGTGCTGTCCAGGATGTGCGCCACGGCATCGCGCACCCGCCGCATCACAATGCGGGTCCCGCAGCTCTGCTCATCCTGGCATTCGTCGCACTTGCGATAATTGGTTTCGCGCGCGCAGGGCAGGGGCGCCAGGGGGCCTTCGATCATGCGGATCACCGTGCCGACGGTGATATCCTCCGGCGGCCGGCTCAGCTCATACCCGCCCGCGCGGCCTTTCTTGCTCGTAACTACGCCGCGGTTCCGCAATTCCAGTAGGATGGCTTGCAGGAACTTAAGCGGAATGGACTCTTCCTTCGCAACAACGTGAACCAGGATAGGGCCCTCACCGTAATGCCGGCTCAGCGAATACAACGCTTCCAGGGCATACTTCGTCTTCTTCGAGATAGTGCGCAACGACGTCCTCTAGACCTTTAGAATACGCTGGCGCAGGTGCCTTTGTATAGCCTGCTAGTCTGGTACAACTGTGCCCTCATCGCGCGCGACCAACTGGCTGCTTTTGATGGCGGCTGCATTTCTGTTTTCCACGGGCGGCGCGGCGATCAAGGCCATTTCCATGACGCCCTGGCAGATCGCCAGCTTCCGGTCGGGAATCGCGGCACTGGCGCTGACCATCTTCGTTCCGGATGGCCGGCGGCACTGGCGCTGGGCGCTGTTGCCGGTGGCGGCGGCCTATGCCTCCACGCTGGTGGCGTTCACGCTGGCCACTAAGCTGACAACTTCGGCGAACGCCATATTCCTGCAATCGACCGCTCCCTTATACCTGTTGCTGATCGGCCCGCTGGTGCTGAAGGAGCCGCTCAGCCGCTCCGATCTGCTGTTTCTGGCGGCGGTCGCCTCCGGTATGTTCCTGTGTTTTGGGACTACCCAGCCAGCCGTGGCGACGGCTCCCGATCCGCGCACCGGCAACCTGCTGGGCGCGCTCTCGGGGTTGACTTGGGCGCTGACCGTGTCGGGCCTGCGCTGGCTCGGGCGGCGCCAGGGCGCGGGCAACGCGGCCACGTCTACGGTGGTGCTCGGAAACCTGCTGGCTTTCCTGGTGACGCTGCCCAAGGCGCTGCCCGCTCCGCATGCGGACTGGAGGAATCTGGCCGTGCTCTTCTACCTGGGCATCTTCCAAATCGGGCTGGCATACCTCTTCGTGACGCGCGCCATCCGGCATGTGCCGGCGTTCGAGGCTACCACCGTTCTGCTGCTAGAGCCCGCGCTGAATCCGGTTTGGGTGTGGCTGGCGCAGGGCGAGCGGCCCGCGGCAACGTCGCTGTCCGGCGGAGCGCTGATTCTCTCGGCAACCGTCATGAATGCCTGGTGGCAGAACCGCCGCCGTTAGCCGCCGGTTGGTATGCTTTGCTTCATGAAGCTCAGCTTGAACCTGACCTGTCTGACCCTGCTATTGGGCGCCGCACTCGCACCTGCCGCGGATGCTCCGGCGCTGCGTGGCTATTCGGCGGCATCATCCCGCGCCGAGCACGATTGGGAGGTGATGTTCCGCTCCATTCCCAGTCCACAGAACCTCCACGATTACGTGCAGCGGCTTTCCGCGCGGCCACACCACGTCGGCTCCCCTTACGACAAGGACAATGCCGAATGGATCTTGGCGAAGTTCAAAGAGTGGGGCCTCGACGCTCACATCGAAACGTTCGAGGTGCTCTTCCCATCGCCCAAGAGCCGCATGCTGGAAATGGTCGCCCCGGAGCACTTCATTGCCAAGATTGCCGAGCCCACGGTGGCCGACGACCCGACTTCCGGCCAGCACGCCGAGCAACTGCCCACCTATAATGCCTACTCCGTCGACGGCGATGTGACGGCGCCGCTGGTGTACGTGAACTTCGGCGTTCCCGCCGATTACGAGCAGCTCGACCGGCTGGGCGTTTCCGTAAAAGGCGCCATCGTGATCGCGCGCTATGGCGGCTCGTGGCGCGGCATCAAACCCAAGGTGGCGGCCGAGCACGGCGCCATCGGTTGCCTGATTTACTCGGATCCGAAGGACGATGGTTACGCGCAAGGCGAAGTCTTTCCGCAAGGGCCATACCGGCCGAAGGACGGCGTGCAGCGTGGCAGCGTGATGGACATGCCCATTTACCCGGGCGACCCGCTGACGCCCGGCGTGGGCGCGTCCGCCAACGCCAAGCGGCTGGCCATCAAAGACGCGGAAACCCTCACCAAGATTCCGGTGATGCCGATTTCCTACGGCGATGCCCAGCCGTTGATGGCGGCGCTTACGGGTCCGGTGGCTCCGGAAGCGTGGCGCGGCGCAATGCCCATCACGTATCGCATCGGCCCCGGACCGGCGCGCGTGCATCTGAAGCTGGAATTCAACTGGGATATGAAGAAAATTTACGACGTGGTGGCGCGCATTCCCGGCTCGCCTTATACGGACGAGTGGATCGTGCGCGGAAATCATCATGACGCGTGGGTCAACGGCGCCGAAGATCCGCTTTCGGGCGCGGCCGCTCTGATGGAAGAAGCGCGGGGATTCGCCGAGTTGCAAAAGCAGGGCTGGAAGCCCAAGCGCACTTTGATCTATTGCGTCTGGGATGGAGAAGAGGAGGGCCTGCTGGGATCCACGGAATGGGCCGAAGAACACGATGCGGAGCTGCGCACGCACGCGGCCATGTACATCAATTCCGACGGCAATGGCCGCGGTTTTCTTGGTATGTCCGGCTCGCATTCGCTCGAGAAGTTCATGAACGGCGTGGCGCGCGACATTGAAGATCCCGAGAAGAAGATCCCGGTATGGAAGCGCGATCAACTCGCCCGTATCGCGCGCGCTCCGGCCGCGGAGCGCGACGAGGTGCGCAAGCGCTCCGATCTGCGAATAGGGGCGCTGGGTTCCGGGTCCGACTACACCGCCTTTGTAGATCACCTGGGCATCGCCTCGCTCAATCTGGGCTTCGGAGGCGAGGATGGCGGCGGAATCTACCACTCGATTTACGACGATTTTTACTGGTATACGCATTTCTCGGACGGCGACTTTATCTATGGCCGCGCGCTGGCGCAGACCGCCGGCACGGCCATGATGCGCTTTGCGGATGCGGATCTTCTGCCGTACGATTTCACCAACTTCGCCGATACGGTGAAGCGGTATGTGGACGAAGTGCAGAAGCTGTGGAAGACGGAGAGCGATGAGATCCGGGAGCGCAACAAGGAGATCGAGGAGGGTGTATTTTCGGCCACCGCCGATCCCCGGAAGACATCCGTGCCGCCGCCGGTGGAGAAGATTCCGCCATACCTGAATTTCGCGCCGCTCGAAAACGGGCTGGCCGCGCTCACCCGCAGCGCCGAACAGTATGACAAGGCGATGCAGAAGGCGGCGCTGGACAAACCCAGCCTGCAGCCGGTGAACCAGAAACTCATTCAGATCGAGCGCGGGCTCACGCTGCCCGACGGTCTGCCCCGGCGTCCGTGGTTCCAGCACCAGATCTACGCGCCCGGCTTCTATACCGGATATGGGGTAAAAACGCTGCCCGGCGTCCGCGAGGCCATCGAGCAGAAGAATTGGAAAGAAGCCGATGAACAGATCGCGCGCGTGGGCAAGGTGCTGGAAAAGGAAGCGGCGCTGATCGAGGCGGCCGCGGCGGGTCTGGAATAGCGCGTTATTTGCTGACGAAGGGGCTGCCTTTCACGATGTACCGTAGCGGCCAGTCGGCGCAGTGCCGGATTCCGATGCGCGGCGTCACTTCGATCTCAAACGGCTCGTCAGGGCGGGGCGTCCGCACGGTGAGGGCGCCGCGCGTGACGTCCGCTCCGTTCTGTGCGCGCGTGATGCCCAGGGCCAGGGTCAGCTTTCCCGGTCCCGATGTGAGGTCGCGGAGCGTATGTGCCGGCGGGCGGCGCCGCCGCATTACGTCGATCCCAGCCACCGGTTCCAGGGCGCGAATGAGGACGCAACCAGGCTTGCCATCCGGCTCGGCCACCAGGTTCAGGCACTCGTACATGCCGTAAATGAAATAGACGTAGGCGTGGCCGGGTGGTCCGAAGATGACGCGCGTGCGATCCGTGACGCCGCGCGCGGAATGCGACGCCAGGTCGTCGCCGCCCAGATACGCCTCGGTCTCCACGATCTTGCCGGCCGTCTCGCCGTGCACCAGGATCTTGCCGAGCAGGCCGCGAGCCACCTCAATCGTGTCTCGCGCATAGAATCCACGGGGGAGGATCATCGTGTTTTGGAATTACTATGGTAAGGGACGGCGAAGCGTCCGCCAATGACACTGGTTCCGCCATACATCGCATCGCTCCGGCCGTACGAGCCGGGCCGCTCCATCGACGAGGTGCGGCATGCCTACGGACTCGCCCACGTCACGAAGTTGGCATCCAACGAAAACCCGCTGGGGCCTTCGCCGCTGGCTCTGGAAGCCATCCGCAGCCAGTTGGGCGGCCTCAACCTCTATCCGAACGGCGGCCTGGACTTGCGTTGCACGCTGGCGGAGAAGTTCGACCTGAAGCCGGAGAACGTGATCGCGGGCAGCGGGTCGGAAGGCATCATGTCCGGCATCATCCGCACGTTCCTGTGCGACGAAGACGAGGTGCTCACTACGGATGCCGCGTTCATCGGCTTCCAGGTGCTGGCACGCTCCCGCGGCGTGCGGTACCGCACGGTTCCGTATCGCGAATGGCACTACGACCTGGCCGCGCTGGCCGCCCAGATCACCGAGCATACCAAGATCATCTACCTGGCTAATCCCAACAACCCGACCGGCACTATCTTCACCAAACACGAGTTCGATGCCTTCTACCAGCACGTGCCCGAGCGGGTGCTGATCATCCTCGACGAGGCCTATTTCGAGTACGCCAAGGACAACCCGCGTTATCCGGATTCGATGCACTACCGTTACGACAACGTCATCACCCTGCGCACGTTCTCGAAGATCTACGGACTGGCGGGCATTCGCATCGGCTACGGTTTCGCGCACGAAGAGTTGATTGGCAACCTGCTGAAAGTCAAATTGCCTTTCGAGCCGAGTACGCTGGCGCAGGCGGCCGGCATCGGCGCGCTGGCGGATAAGGAGTTTCTGCACCGATCGCTGGAGTTGAACGCACGCGGGCTGCGGCTCTTGACCGATGCGTTCCGCGGCATGGGTCTGGAGGCGGTGCCCTCGGACGCCAATTTCGTGATGCTGCCGTTTGCAAGCGCCGAAGAAGCCGGCGCCTTGACGGAGGCCTTGCTGTGCGAGGGCGTGATCGTGCGGCCGCTCGCCGCGTTCGGGTTACCGCAATGCATTCGGATCTCGACGGGCACGGATGCGGAGAATGCCCGCTGCGTGGAAGTCATGGGAGCGCAATTATGCAAACATTAGCGGAGTCGCCGGCCGGGACGGAGAAGGATTTCCTGCCGCTGAACGGCACCGATTACGTGGAGTTCTACGTGGGGAACGCCAAGCAGGCGGCGCATTTCTACCGCTCGGCATTCGGCATGCGCTTAGCCGGTTACCGCGGCCCGGAGACCGGCACGCGCGACCGGTCGTCGTGGCTGGTGGAGCAGGGTAAGATCCGCCTGGTTCTTACCAGCGCGCTGACGCCTGATCATCCCGTTGGGGAGCACGTCCGGCTGCACGGCGATGGCGTGCGAGACATCGCGTTGTGGGTGGATGACGCGGAGTCGGCGTATCGCGAGACCACCAGGCGCGGCGCGCGCAGCGTGCGAGAGCCCGAGACGCTCCGCGACGAGCACGGCGAGGTGCGCATCTCGGCGATTGCCACGTATGGCGAAACCGTCCATTCCTTCGTGGAGCGCCGCAATTATCGCGGCGTTTTTCTGCCCGGTTTCCTGCCCGTGACGGACGCCGATGCGGTGGCGCGGCCGGTTGGACTCAAGTACATCGATCACATGGTGGGCAATGTCGGCTGGGGAGCTATGAACACGTGGGTGGAGTTCTATCGCGACGTGATGGGCTTCCGGCTGTATCAGCATTTCGACGACAAGGATATCAGTACGGAATACTCGGCGCTGATGTCCAAGGTGATGGCCAACGGCAACGATCGCGTCAAGTTCCCGATCAATGAGCCGGCGGAAGGAAAACGCAAGTCGCAGATCGAAGAGTATCTGGATTTCTACAGAGGCCCAGGCGTGCAACATATCGCCATGGCCACCGATAACATCATCGATACGGTAACCCGGCTACGCGATCAGGGCGTGGAATTTCTGCGGGTCCCTGCGACGTATTACGAAGACCTGACCGCGCGCACCGGACCGATCGACGAGCCTATCGACCGGCTGAATGAACTGGGCATTCTGGTGGATCGCGACGACGAAGGCTACATGCTGCAGATTTTCACCAAGCCCGTCGAGGACCGGCCCACGCTGTTCTATGAAGTGATTCAGCGCAAAGGCAGCCGCAGCTTCGGCAAGGGGAATTTCAAGGCGCTGTTCGAGGCTTTGGAGCGCGAGCAGGCCCGCCGCGGCAATCTGTAGGGTTCCTAATCCAGCTTATAGATCGTGAGCCCGGACAACAGCTTCGGGTAAAAATCCGTGGACTTCTGCGGCATCACGCCGCCGCCAAAAGAAATGCGCGCCACTTCCTCCACGGAGACTGGCTTGAGCAGAAACGCGACTTGGGCGGCGCCGCTCCGGGCCGCCTCCAGGGCCACATCCATGCCGCGCATGTAACGCAGGTTCTTTTCCTCGCGCACCGCTTCTTCGCCGATGCCGAGCAGGCGCAGCAGCCGCTCATGCAGCACGCGCACGTCTAATTGCCCGGACGTTTCGCGCGCCTCGATCATGTACAGCCGGCTACCCATGGCTGCCCCGATGATGGTCCGGCGAGGTGATTCCGCCCACGCACGCTGCAGCGCGTCCCCGCCGGCGATCTGGGCTACTTCGAATCCCGCGGCTACCTGGCGGATGAACTCACCCGCATCAAAGCTCGCCACGCCACTCACCAGCCGGTGCGTGGCCAGGATCTTCAGCCCCGGCGAATGCATGTTCACGAAAGTCATCATCACCCGGCCGGCGCCCGGCAGATCGGGGTTCTCGCGGCGGAACGCCAGCGCGGTTTCGTAGCGGTGGTGGCCATCGGCGATGAGCAGTTTCTTATCCGCCATCAAGGCGCGGATCGACGCGATGCGCCCGCTGTCGGCGATCTTCCAGAACAGATGCCGCGCGCCATACTCATCAGTCACATCACCGAGCGGTGACGTCTGGGCGGCCTCGTCCAGCAGACTGTCGATTTCCCCCAGCGGGTCGGGATACAACATGAAGAGTTGGCCGAAATGAGCGTGCGTGTGACGCAGGAGTTCCAGACGATCCTTCTTGGGGCCGGAGAGTGTCTGCTCGTGGCGGTGCACCACACCCGCTGCATACTCTTCCACGGCTCCCAGCCCGATGAAGCCTTTACGCACCAGCCGCTCGCCGGTATCGGGCACTGTGAACTCCTGGAAATAAGCGAACAATGCCGGCTCGGCCTCGCGTCCCAGGATGCCGTTGGCTTTCCAATCCGCCAGGTGCGCCGCCGCCCGCGTATACACGTTGTCGCTCTCCGAGTCCGACTCGTGGCGTTCGCCCAGAATGATCCGCACCAGGTTATACGGGCTGGCCCGCAGGTAGCGTTGCCGCATTTCGGGAGAGATTTTGTCGTAAGGCTGGGTCACCAGATCGCGCAGCACGCCCGCCTTGGCGGTGTAGCGATAGGGTTGAAACGGAAAGACATTAGCCATGGTTTACCTGAGGATCTTCCAGAATAACAGACAGCCGGTTATTTGATAGACTGTGTTCGCCCTTGGATAACCTATGAAACGATTCGCATTTCTATTCCCTCTTGCCCTGGCTTGCGCAATTGTCCGCGCGCTTCCCGCAGCCACTGTCGGCCGGCCGGCCGAAATCGCCCATGCGGTCACCATCTACCGGGATACCTACGGCGTGCCACACATCTTCGGGCCGACCGACGCGAGTTGCGTGTTCGGCTACGCCTACGCGCAGGCTGAGGACAATTTCTGGCAGATCGAAGACAGCTACCTGCGCGCGCTGGGGCGGGCTTCCGAAGTTTATGGCAAGAAGACGCTGGATGACGACCTGGTGATCCGGACGCTCGAAATTCCGCGCCTGGCGCAGGCGGAGTATGCGCACGCTCCGGCGCCGGTGCGCGATCTGCTGGACGCCTTTGCGGCGGGGGTGAACTACTATCTCGAACGCCATCCCCAGGTGCACCCGCGGCTGCTCGCGCATTTCGAGCCGTGGTACATGCTGGCGTTCAATCGCTACGCGCTCTACTATCTGTTTCTCTATGGAGAGACGGGCATCCCCAAGGAAGACACGGGGAAAATGGCCGAGTCGCAAGGCTCCAATATGTGGGCCATCCGGCCGTCGAAGAGCGCCACTGGCCACGCCATGTTGTTCATCAATCCGCACCAGCCGTTCTTCGGCCCGGGCCAGTGGTATGAGGGGCATGTGCATAGCCAGACCGGATGGGACATGTCGGGTGCGTCCTTTTTCGGTTCGGGGTTTCCCACGATCGGCCATAACGAGCGTCTGGGTTGGAGCCACACAGTGAACAAGCCGGACGTATTCGACGTCTGGCAGGAGACTTTCGACAAGCCCGGCGATGCGTTGGCGTATCGCTACGATGGCGGCTATCGCGCGGCCACCGCCTGGACCGATTCGATAACGGTCAAAACGGATCAGGGCATGGTCACCCGCACGTACAAAATGGTGAAGACCCACCACGGGCCGGTTGTGGCGCAGCGCGATGGCAAATCGTTGGCTGTGCGGTTCGCGCGTTTTGAGGAGGGCGGCCAGATCGAGGAATGGTATCGCATGTCCAAGTCCCGCAACCTGGCTGAATTCCGCGCCGCCATGTCGCCGATCGCGGTACCGATGTTCAACGCCATGTATGCCGACGATGCCGGGAATATCTTTTACCTGTATAACGGCGCTGTGCCGCGGCGGTCACCCAAGTTCGACTGGTCGAAGCCCGTGGACGGTAGTACTTCGGAGACCGAGTGGCATGGCTTTCACACCATCGACGAGCTGCCACAAGTGTTAAATCCGAAATCCGGATTCGTGCAGAACTGCAATTCCACGCCGTTCACCACCACGGTAGGGGGCAACCCCGACCCGGCGGAATACCCCAGCTATATGGTGGGTGAAAGCGACACAGCACGCGCCCGAATTTCCCGCCGTATCCTCTGGAATAGGGAAAAATTTACCTTTGACGACTGGACGCGGGCCGCCTTCGATACCTACGTGATCGAGGCGGAGACCGAGATCCCCATGTTGGCCGATCGCGTGGAGGTGCTGAAGCGCTCCGACGCGCCCCGGGCCGCCCGGCTTGCCCCTATGATAGCCGAGCTGCAGGCTTGGGATCATATCGGCCGGGCCTCCTCCGTTCCTATGACCTTGTTTTCCTTGTGGTTCTGGAAGAAGACCCGAGACGACAAGGCCAAACAGGACCCCCTCGGCACGCTCGAGGGGATCATCTCGGACCTGGAGAAGGACTTCGGGACCTGGGAAGTTCCCTGGGGCGAGATCAACCGGCTGCAGCGGACCCAATCGGGCGGAGACGAACCGTTTAACGATGCACGGGAAAGCTTGCCGGTGGCCGGTGGTCCGGGACCGGTGGGCATCGTGTTTAATTTCTACGCGCGGGCCGAGAAAGGCCAGAAGGAGCGTTTCGGCGTGGCCGGCCACTCGTTCGTGAGTGTGCTGGACTTCGGTCCGCGCGTGCAGGCCAAATCGATTCTAGTGTTTGGCGAGAGCGCCGACCCCAAATCGCCGCATTATTTCGATCAGGCGAAGCTCTACGCCAACCAGCAGTTCAAGCCCGCTTGGTTTTATCTGCCGGACATCCAGGCGCACGCCGAACGGACGTATCATCCGGGGGAATGACCGGTCCGCAGCCGCGGCGTTTGGGATGGCCGCAAACTTGCTTCAGCCAAGCGGTAGATGGCGACTCTGGCTACATCCGCGGCTGGGTATCTTTGGCAGGATCCGGGCGACGCGATACTGATCCAGGTCACTCTGGATCTGGTAGACCGGCTGGGCTTGGCGGTCCAGCAGGGTTTGGGCGACGGGCCGCGCGGCACTGAAATCGGCGGGCTTCTGCTGGGCGAGTTTGTTCCGGGCCGCGGACGGGCGGTCCTGATCGATGATTTTGAACCCGTGCCCAGCCAGCATGTGCGTGGTCCTTCATACACGCTAGCCACCAAAGAACAGCAACAGCTCGGGACCCTCTTAAAGCGCCGCAGGAACAGTGAGGTTGTTGGTTTTTACCGGAGCCACACCCGGCCGGGAATGTACCTGGATCAGGACGATTTCGCGGTAATCAGCCGGTTCTTCAAGGATCCTTCGCAGGTTTTCCTGCTGGTGAAACCCGCCGTGAACGGTCCGGCCGTGGGCGGGTTTTTCTTCTGGGAAGACGGCGATATCAACCGAAGGTCGCCGTACCGACAGTTCACGTTTGACCCTGCGTGGCTGGGCGCCCGGCCTGCGCGCCTGGCGCCCGTGCCGGCTCCTAAGCCGGCCGCGCCAAAGCAGCGTAAAGCACCGCCTGTGTCTACGCTGGTGATACCCACCATCGCAGCATTGTTCCTGATCGCGGCGTTCTTCGTTTCCCCACATGAGGAGACGAAGGCGCCAGCGGCCACCGCGAGGGCCGTCGCGCCCGTGGAGCCGCTGCTGCCGCAGCCTCTGTCAAAAGTGACGGAGCCGACGCCGGTTGTCGCACCATCGACGCCCGCTCCAACGCTCGAATCCGCCCCCGCGCCTCTGGCAGCGGCTACTCCCAAGGCGTCTCCCGCCTTCAAGCCAGTACCGACCGCGCCCTCGCCGTCGCCCGCTACCACTCCGCGCACGACTACCCGCGCCATTGAGCCGCCTCCGGTGGTAACAGCTTCGAACAGACCTGAACGGCCGCTAATCGCCATTTTGCCGCCGGTGAAGGCCGCGCCGCAGCCTGAGGCTACCGTGAGCTATGAGCAACACACCGGCGTGTTTCGGCGCGCGTTGCGCAAAATTACCGTTGAGGGTTATGTGCCGCCGTCTCCCACCCGCAAGGTTGCGCCATCCGGTTCCGCCGGCGCCGGTGAAGTGGATGTGAAGGTGTTTATCGATGAGTCGGGCAACGTGTCACGCGCCCAGGTGCTGACCAAGGGCAGCGAACAGACCGAGACAGCCCTGGCTGCCGCGCGCGAGTGGCAGTTTAGGCCGGCTCGCAAGCATGACAAGCCGGTAACCAGCGAAATGGTGCTGCATTTTCGCTTCTGACGGTTGCCCTACCGGATCCAACGCCGCGCCTTCATTTCGAAGCGCGGCAGACTCCCCTCGGGAACCAACGAAACGGGAATGCGCAAGGCGAGGGCGTTGGTAAGGGCGGCTTCCAGGCGGTGCCCCAGAAGAGAATCGTTCGCGTGGCCCGGAGCCGGTTCCACCTGGATCTTGAGTTCCGGCAAGGTGCGGTGATTCTCAATCGCGACCCGGTATTCTCCGACAGCCTCGAACCCGCGCAGGATGTTGTCCACCGCGCTGGGATAAACATTGACACCCCGCACCACCACCATGTCGTCAGTGCGACCAAGTATGCCGCCGTTCAGCGCGAGGTCTCGCGTGCCGCACTCGCAGCACTCCTCCTGGGCGGCTTCCACCAGATCGCTGGTGCGGTAGCGCACCAGCGGCGACCCTAAGCGGCCGAGGTTCGTGAGGACCAATTCTCCGGTCGATCCGCGCGGTACCGGCTTCGAAGTCAGCGGGTCGATCACTTCCGGGATATACGATGCTCCGATGATGTGCAGCACGCCAGCGCGCTTTGGGCAGCCGTAACTCACCGGGCCAATCTCCGTCATGCCATGGTGATCCACTACCCGCGCGCCGCGCCACAGTTTTGAGATGTAGTTGCGCGTGCCGGGCACGCTGCCGCCGGGCTCCCCGGCCACGATTATGGTGCGCACCGTGGCAGCCGCCAGATCGATATTCTCCTCCACCGCTACCTCGGCCAGGCGAATAGCGTATGTCGGCGTGCAGCAGAGCACGGTGGCGCCTGTCTCGATGACGGCGCGCAGACGGGCAGCGCTGCGCATGCCGCCTCCGGGGATGGTCAGGCAGCCGATGCGGGCGGCGGCTTCAAAACCGACCCAGAAGCCCAAAAACGGACCGAATGAGAACGCGAAGAAGATGCGGTCGCCTGGGCCGACGCCTGCCGCCTGGTACACCCGCAACCAGTTGGCGATCATCCAGTCCCAACTCTCGGGCGTGTCCAGCCAGCGCATGGGAGTTCCGGAGGTGGTCGCGCTGGTTTGACAGAACCGTGTGTAGCGCTCCAGCGGATAAGTCAGATTGGAGCCGTAGGGCGGATGGGCGAGCTGATCTTCGATCAATTCCTGTTTGAGGGTGAACGGGAGACTGCGTAAGTCAGACTCCGGGGTGGCGCCGCGCAGCTTCGCCGCATAGAAGGGATTGTCGGGTAGAATAGCCGTTAACAATCCGCGCAAGGCGACGACATCGTATATCATGGTCAGGCGGTCAGCGCCAGGCGGTGCTCCGGCAGGAAGAACTCCTGGAGCAGGCGATCGACCTGCAGCAAACCCTCCCGGCTCAGGCGCACGCCGTCGGAGTCGGTCTTGAGATATCCCTGCTGACGCAATTGGTTCAACGGATCGGCAAAGCGCTCCTGAATCCGGATGCCGAATTTTTCTCTGAAGTATGCTTCGTGGACGTGCCCCAATTTCATCTGCAGGATCAGTTCGCGAATCAAGCGCTGTTCGTCGGTGAGAGTGAACGCGCGGTAGATCGGCAGCTTCCCCTCGTTCAACTTGCTGGTATACGGCCCCCACTCGTGTTCGTTCTGGAAGTGGCTACCCTGCACGTGCGAAAACGACGCGACGCCCAGCCCGATCATATCCGCGCCGGACCATAAGAGATCGGTATAGATGAAGCGCGTCTTGGTAGGATTCTTGACGGCCGTATAAGCGCTACGCACCGTGTAACCGGCTCTCTCTAATTCAGAGAATGCGTAGCCCACCCACTCGCGCTTGGTCTTCCAGGTGGCTACTGGAGCCACCGATTGTCCCATGACCCTCATCTCTTTAAAGATAGTGGTGTTATAGGGGATCTCCATCTGATAGATAGTGACGCTGTCCGGGTCGAGCGCGATCGTCTTCCGCACGCACTCCCGCCAGTTATCCGGAGTTTCGCCGACCATACCGGAGATCAGATCGATATTGATTTGCGGAAAGCCTATGGAGCGTGCGTATCGGTATGACGGCTCGATCTCTTTGGAAGTGTGCGCGCGGCCGTTGATTTTGAGAATTTCGTCGTCGAAGTTCTCGATCCCCAGGCTGAGCCGTGTCACTCCGAGGTCTCTGATCACCCGAAGTTTGCCCTCGGTCAGAGTGCCCGGTTCGCATTCGAAGGCCACTTCCTCGGCTTCATCCCAAGGCAACAGGCGCTTCATTCGCTCGACCAGCGTGGAAAGCTGGTGAGATGAGATGTAAGATGGAGTCCCTCCTCCGAAGTAGATGAACCGGGGCTTTCGGCCACCGATAAACGCCTTCTTGGAGTAAAGAGTCAGTTCTTGAATTAAAGTATCGAGGTAACCCTCGACCTCGGCGTGATTCTTATCGGTATATACCTTGAAGTAACAAAAATGACAACGCTTCCGGCAGAAAGGAATGTGGAGATAAATGCCTAGCGGGGTATCGGGAGCGGGGGGTCTATCGAAGGTGGCAAATACTTCCCCGACATGCTCCGGGCCCCAAAAGGAGTATGGCGGATAGTTCGAGACGAAATAGCTGCCCGCCGTGGTACCTTCGGTTTCAGTCATCCCAGTTCATTCCAGTATACCGCTCATGGCAACCTCGACGGCCCGGTCGAATCAGAACAGGAGTTTCAAAGCAAGTTGCAGGCGGCGCGGATTCCCGGCCGATAGAATCTGCCCGAAAGTAGGCGAGCCGATGAAGTTGTCCGGCAGGCCGAAGTTGGTCCGGTTCAACAGGTTAAATGTTTCGACGCGGAACTGCAGCGCGGCGCTCTCGCGGATGGCAGTATTTTTCACGAGCGAAAGGTCCAGCGTCGCCAAGCCGGGTCCGCGTACGGTGTTACGGCCGGAGTTTCCAAAAGTACCGTAGGGCGGGATGACGAAGGCCGATGTGTTGAACCACTCCGTGGCCGTGGGGTTGGAGAGCTTCGCATTTCCCACCACGTTCGGGCGGTCGTTGGCGCCGAAACCAAGGCTGTCGATCCCGGTGTTACTGTTGTCGTCATCCGGCAGCAGCGAGACGGTGAACGGCTGGCCGGTCTGGGCCTGCAGAATGCCGAAAGTCTGCCAGCCCTTGAGCCAGCGGGAGGCCGAGTGTATCGGCAGGTCGTACGCGTAGCTGGCCACGAAGCGCTGCCGCACGTCGAAATTGGAAAGCCCCCGCTCCGCGCGAAGGTTATAACTATCCTGCGGGAAATTGGGATCGCCGGCGCTGGAGAAGAAGCTGGAAGCGTCGTCGATGGACTTGGCAAACGTATATGACGCCAGCAGCGACAATCCGAAGCTGAGCCGCTGCTCGAAGCGGGCCTGCAGGCTGTGGTAGACGGAATTGCGGTTGGATTCCAACAGATTGATATCGGCGAATGCGGCCACCGGCCGCTGGTAGAATTGCGCGGGCGTGGGCGGCGGCTGGTTGATGTCGCGCGCGCCGATCAGCCCGGTGCCTTTTGATCCCACGTAGCCGATTTCCACCATGCGGCTGCCCCCGAGCGACCGTTCTACATTGAAACTCCACTGCTGGATGTAGGGGGTGCGCAGATCACGCTGAAAGGCCAGCGCGGAGGAAGGCGTCGGAAGGGGAAAATTGTTGGGGAACGGGTTGCTGAGCAGCAAGGGCGCGGTGGGGCCCAGCGGATAAAACACGTTGAAGTTGAAATAGGGCGGGCTGAAGTACAGGCCCTCGCCGGGAGCCAGTGAAGACTGGTCGAAGTAGACGCCGTAGCCGCCACGCAGCACGGTGTGCGACAGGGCGCCGGGCGACCAGGCCAGGCCCACCCGGGGAGCGAAATTGTTGCGGTCGGGCAGATAGCCGCCGCGCGGCATGCCGTCCGTGCCCACGGGCACCAGCGTCTGCGTGGCCTGATCGTAGAGGTTGGCGTGATTGTGGGCATCCACAGCCGGTGAATTGTATTCGTATCGCAGCCCCAGGGTAAGAGTCAGGTTGGGCCGCGCACGCCATTGATCGTTGGCGAAGAAATTGTAACTATGGGTGCGCAGGTGCTCCGGGTTATTGAGCGTGGCAACACCCGCATCTGTGGGGAGCCCCAGCAGCAGCTCTTCCAAGGGATTGCCGATGAGTAAGCCTGTAAAGTCGATAAACCCCCGCGACTCTACATCGCGGTAGGCATTCTGCTGCAGGATGCGAAGATCGCCGCCGAACTTAGCCAGGTGGCGGCCGTGCACATAAGTCAAGTTATCCGTCACCTGAAACACATTGGTGGTGCCGTGCTGCGGATTGTTGGATTCATCGCCCAGGGGCGAAAAGCCAGTGACTGAAATGGAGGTCAATCCGTAATCTCGCGGGTTGCCGGAGATGGTGGGCAATCCCACCGCGGCGTTGACGTTATGTCCCGAGTCCTGCTGAACCACGCCCAGCGACACCCGGTCGAACCCGGCGCGCAGCTCGTTGAGCAGCGCCGGGGTGAAGGCATGCGTCTCGGCGAGCATGGCGTTCTGGTCGCGGCTGGGCACGTTGTCGCCATAGCCCGGCACCAGTGGAAAGCTGGGGCCCGTGAAGGGCTCGAACAGGCTTTGGTCGCCGAAGCTGTAGCGGAAGGACAACTGGGAGGCGGGCGTCAGGGTGTGATCGACGCGCACGTCGAACTGATCGTTGCGCACGCGCGTGTCCGGCGAAGACACGTAGTTCTGATTCGGTACGCCGCGGTTCGGCGCGGGGTACAGCGCGGCGATTGCCAGGCCGGTGGGGTCCATGTAGTAGCTGGGGATCTTGAGGTTCGGGAAGGGGGCGCCGGTGGTGGGATCGATGGGCACCAGGCTACTCTGCGAAAAATCTCCGGTGCGCTCCGCCAAGGTGGGAACGTTGGTCACTTGCGTGATCCCGGTGTTCACGCGCGTGCCCTGATAATCCGCGAAGAAGAAAGTGCGGTCCTTCTTGACCGGCCCACCCAGGGTGCCGCCGAACTGATTGCGCTGATCCTGGGGGGCGGGCGTCTGCGACGGTGCGAAATAGTTGCGCGCGTCGAAGACTGCGTTGCGGAAGAACTCGTAGGCCGTGCCGTGGAACTGGTTGCCGCCGGAGCGCACCACCACGCTGATCTGGCTGCCGCCATTGCGCCCGAAGGTAGCATCGTAGGTGCTCGACAGAACTTCGAATTCGCGGATGGCGTCCACTGGCGGGCTGACCGCCGTGCCGTTCAGTTTGGGGTCGCCATTGTAAACGCCGTCGAGCAGAAAATCGTTGGCATCCTCGCGCGCACCGTTGACATTGATGGCGAAGGAGCCGCGCACCGACGCGGCGGAGCCCTCGGCGGCCGGCACCACACCTGGCAGCAGCAGGCTCAACTCGTAGAAATTGCGGCCATCCAGGGGCAGCCCTTGTACCTGGCGCGTGTCGATGACGCCGCCGACTGCCGCGGAGTCCGTCCGCAGCGGACTGCGGGTAGCAGTGACCGTGATGTTTTCGCCGCCTACGGAAAGCGGCACATCCGCGCGGATCTCCTGGTCCACGTCCAGCACCAGTTCCTGCACGTAGCTTCTGAATCCCGGGGCATTCACTTGCAGCCGGTAAGCTCCTGGATCCAGCAGCGTGAGCAGAAAGCCGCCATCCTGGCCGGTAACGGCCGTGTACTTCCGGTTGGTTTCCTCCGCCACGAGCGTGACTGTGACGCCCGCCACCGGCTTTTTAGCGGCGTCGGTGGCCTGGCCGCCAATGGAACCGCGCGTGGATTGCGCATGAAGCGATACGGTGGCCAATAGCAAGATCAAAAGTGTTTTCACGAATTCCTCGGCGGGAGCGTAGCCCAGTATTCTTTATACTATAGCCCGATGTGGGATTTAGACGCGCGAAGATGCAAAAGGCGAGTCCAGCCACGACATGGCCCGTTACGTCCGTAACTATATACCCCTCAAGTGCTTGAGCAAACACGGTGATGCTATACTTTCTTTACCCGGGCCTGGGCCTGCCATCGCCGCTGACCTTTGGCGAGTTTCAGGGGACCATGGCTCCGCGCGCGATGCCGTTTGCTGCGATACGAATTCAGATGAAGCTGTCTGCCATACCGGTTATGCTCTTCGCGGGCGCCTTGCTTCAAGCGACGCCTCCGGAGCGTTCCGGTACGCCTCCGGGTTTCTTCAAAGAACGCATCCAGCCGGTTCTTGCCAAGCGGTGCTACGCCTGCCATACCGAGGCCCTGAGCGCCGGCCTGCGCGTGGATTCACGCGAGGCACTGCTGAAAGGAGGCGATACCGGACCGGCCATGGTACCCGGCGACCCGGACCGGAGCCTGTTGATTCAGGCCGTCCGCCAGACCGGACCGTTGAAGATGCCGAAGGGCGGAAAGCTCAGCGATCAGGAGATCGCGGATTTCACCGAATGGGTGAAGGGTGGAGCGGTCTGGCCGGTGGAAACCGCCGCCCCCGTGACCGTGGCGCCGGATTCGAGCGGCGACGATTTCTTTGAAAACCAGATCCGGCCATTGCTGGTCCAGCGCTGCGCGAGTTGTCACACGCAGACCGCATCATCGGGGCTGCGGGTCGATTCGCGCGATTCGCTGTTGAAGGGCGGCCAGAAGGGCGCCGCCATCATACCCGGAAATCCAGACGGCAGCCTGTTGATCCAAGCCGTACGCCAGGAAGGCGCTCTGAAGATGCCCAAGGGCGGAAAGCTAACTACGCGCGAGATCAGTGACCTGGTCGCCTGGGTGAGGATGGGTGCGCCGTGGCCGAAAGAAGCGCCGGCATTGGTGGCCGGCAGCGGAAGCTCGCCCGGGTTCACCGTGACGGAAAAGCAGCGGACGTTCTGGTCGTTTCAGCCTCTGCTGAGCCCTGCGATGCCTCCTGTAAAGGAAGGCAAGTGGGCCAAGACCAACATCGACCGGTTCGTTTTGGCCAAGCTGGAAGGCGCCGGCCTGCAGCCGGTCGCCGCAGCTGACCGCGCGACGCTCATCCGCCGCGCCACCCTGGATCTGACCGGCCTGCCACCCACCCCGGATGAAGTAGCCGCTTTCGAGAAGGACCGCTCTCCCGACGCTTATGCCAAGGTAGTGGATCGTCTGTTGGCATCGCCGCGTTACGGCGAGCGCTGGGGACGCCACTGGCTGGATGTGGCCCGCTACGGGGAAGACGACGTGCGCGGCCTCGATCCCAAAGGCCGCGGGTTCATGCCGTTCAACGGCGCTTACGTCTTTCGCGACTGGGTCATCAAAGCCTTCAACGACGACATGCCCTACGGCCTGTTCGTAAAAGCGCAACTCGCCGGCGACCAGCTCGATAAGAGCCTGGCGGAGAAGACCCTGGCCGGCACGGCGTTCCTCGGCGGCGGGCCCTGGGTTTGGGATCAGGCCGAACCCGTGCAGGGGCGCGCGGATGAGCGCAATGAGCGCATCGATGCGGTGACTCGTGGCATGCTTGGTTTAACGTTGGCATGCGCACGCTGCCACAATCACAAATACGATCCGCTTTCGCAGAAAGATTACTATGCGCTGGCAGGCGTGTTCGCCAGCACCACGTACACCGAGTATCCGCGAGTTTCCGAAGTGCAGGTGAAGGCGTGGAAGCAGAAGCAGCAGGCTATCGATGATCTGGAAGAAGAGCTGGGAGAGTTCATCCACCGGGAAGCCAAGCAATATACGGAGATCCTGGCGCACCAGACAGCCAAATACATGATGGCCGCCTGGCACGTCAGCGGGAAGCCCAAGGCCACCGTGGAGGAGGCTGCCGAAGAAGCCAAACTGGAACCCGAGATTCTGGGGAGGTGGGTGAAGTTTCTGGCCAAGCCCCATCCGCACTACCCGTCCCTCAATGACTGGTCGGCAATGATCGCCTCCGGCGGCGGCGAGGCCCAGGCGAAATTGCTGGCGGATGACTTTGAAACACTGGTGCTCCGCATTATGGCCGAGGCCAAGAAGATCGACGAGGAAAATAAAATCGCCAAGGCCAAAGCCGACGTTCCCAAGCCTCTGCAGCGCGACGCTCTTCCGAATGAATTCGAAACCAAGGACCAGTTCTGTCCGGGCTGCGACCTGGAGTTGAAGGCTTTGCCCACGGCGGAGGCGGCCCTCTGGCTAGACCTGTTCGTGCGGGCGTCCGATGCGGACGACATGGAGAAGAAGCCCGAGCCCGGAGTTTTCGTGTTCCGCGAGTGGGCGCTCCAGCGCCGCATGGGCTCCGCGTGGCGGGACCACGTGCAAGCGCTCGAAGCACGCATTGAGCAGCTCAGGAAGGATCTTCCCAAAGAGTATCCATTCATTCACGGCGTGGGCGATAAGCCGGCGCCGGTCAACATGGCCGTGAATCTGCGCGGCAGCCCTTACAGTCTGGGCGACATCGTTCCGCGTCGTTTTCTGGAAGTATTGTCGCCGCCAGGCGCGCCGCCATTTGAAAAAGGCAGCGGCCGGCTGGAGCTTGCCAACCTGATCGCCGGGCATCCGCTGGCCGCGCGCGTGATCGTTAATCGCGTATGGAAGTGGCACTTCGGAACGGGCCTGGTGAATACGCCCGACAACTTCGGCGAGATGGGCGAGCGTCCATCTAATCCGGAGTTGCTCGAATACCTGGCGTCCCGCTTCAACGAGCAGGGCATGTCCATTAAGAAATTGAACCGCGAGATCATGCTGTCGGCGGTTTACCAGCTGGGCGCCGGAGAGTCGCCCGCCAACGAAGAGAAGGATGCCGCCAACCGGTTGTACTGGCGCTACAACCGCCAGCGGATGGATGCCGAGGAGATCCGCGACTCGATCCTGTTCGTGGCGGGTGATTTGGATTTGAAGACCGTCGGGGGCCCCTCAGCCGAATTCGGTCCGGAATTTACGCGCCGCGCCGTCTACGGCAAGGTCAGCCGCTTCCACCTGGACAACTATTTGCAGGTTTTCGACTTTCCGAACCCCAGCTACACCGCCGAGCAGCGCTTCAGCACCAACGTGCCGTTGCAGCGGCTCTTTTTCATGAACAGCGCTTTCGTGTATTCCCAGGCCGGCAAGCTGGCGGAACGAGTTTATAACAAGGGGTCGGACGCCGCGCGGATCGCGGAAGCGTACCGGTTATTGTACGGCCGCGAGCCCACCGCCAAAGAGCAGGAGATCGGCCTGAAGTTTTTGGGCGCCAATCCGGAGAAGCCCGGCTATGCAGTCGCCGAAGAGCCCGCCACAGCCTGGCGGGAGTATGCGCGCGGGCTGCTCAGCTCCAATGAATTCGAGTTTGTGAATTAGGAGAATTACGATGCGACATCAGCCCTCCCCCATGCCCGTCACCAGGCGCGAAGCCCTTTGCCGGATGGGTGGTGGATTCGGCATGCTGGGCTTCGCCAGCCTGATCGGGCAACAGCTTGCCGCCGCCGGGGTGAGCACGCCGGATAATCCCTGGATGATTCGCGATCCGCATTTCAAGCCCAAAGCCAAAAGCGTCATCTTCCTGTTCATGAACGGCGGCATGTCGCAGGTGGATACCTTCGATCCCAAGCCCATGCTCGACAAGTACGATGGCAAGCCGCTGCCGGGCCCCGTTCCGCAGCATGAACGCAAGACCGGCGGGCTCATGAAGTCTCCGTTCTCGTTCAAGAAATACGGGCAGAGCGGCATCGAAGTCAGTGAGATTTTTCCGCACGTGGGCAGCGTGATAGACGATATCTGCGTGATCCGTTCGATGCACACCGAGATCCCCAATCACGAGCCGGCGCTTTTGATGATGAATACCGGCGCGAACCAGCCGGGCCGCCCCTCAATGGGGTCCTGGCTCACCTATGGTCTGGGCCAGTCAAATAAGAACCTGCCCGGATTCGTGGTCCTGTGCCCGGATGTGCCCACTACCGTCGGCCCGCCGCTGTGGAACTCGGCGTTTCTGCCGCCAGTGCATCAGGGCACGTACATCTCGGACAACGCGAAGGAGAAGGAATTCGACGCTGAAAAGCTAATTCCCAATATCCACAACGCCAAATTCGACGCCGCGCAGCAGAGAAAGGAACTGGACCTTGTCGAAGCGCTGGATAAGGCGGCCATCGAGCAGTCCCATGCGCGCGATCCGCAGTTGGAGGCCACCCTCGATTCCATGGAAGTTGCTTACCGCATGCAGACCGAAGCTCCGGATGTGTTCGATGTCACCAAGGAGAGCGCGGTTGTCCAGAAGCTCTATGGCGAAGGCAGCACCGCGCGCGGCTGTCTGACCGCGGCGCGACTGGTGGAACGCGGCGTTCGGATGGTGCAGGTCTACTACGCCAAGGCGGATCCCTGGGATCACCACTTCGATATTCAACTGCATCGCAAGACCGGCCACGACTCCGATCAACCTTTCGCGGCCGTCATTAAGGATCTGAAATCGCGTGGCCTGTTGGACCAGACCCTGGTGGTGTGCGGCTCCGAGTTCGGCCGCACGCCCGTGGTCGAGATGGGCAGCGGTTTCATGGGAGGCCAGACGCACAACGGCCGCGATCACAATCCGCACGGCTTCACCATGTGGCTGGCCGGCGGAGGGGTGAAGGGCGGTATGGTTTACGGCTCCACCGACGAGTTTGGATGGAAGACGGTAGATAAGCCGGTGCATGTGCACGACCTGCACGCCACCATCCTGTACCTGCTGGGCATCGACCATACCAAACTGACGTACCGCTATAGCGGCAGAGATTTCCGGCTCACCGACGTAGCCGGAAGCGTGGTTCACGACATCATCGCCTGAAGGAAATGCACTTGGCTTGCGCTAGTTTTAATGGATCGGGGCCCATCCGCGCGTGCCTGCTTTTGACTTGCGCGCTTTTGACTTGCGCGCTGGCTCTGGGGCTAGGCGCGGAACCATCGGTCTGCGACTTTTCCCTGGTCTCGCTCGACGGGAAAGAAATCCCGCTCAAGACCTACCAGGGAAAAGTTCTCCTGATCGTCAACATGGCCAGCCAGACTGTGTACAGCGGCCAGATCCCGAAACTGGACGCTCTCTATAAAGCCTATGCGCCGCAGGGTCTGGTGGTCCTAGGAATTCCCAGCGACGACTTCGGGCACGGTGAGCCCGCCAAACCGGACGAGATCAAAGCCTACTATCAGGACAAGCTGCACGTGACCTTTCCGGTTTTTGCCAAGTCCGCTCTGACCGGAAAAGACCAGATCCCGCTATATGAGTACCTGACGGATGCCAAGCTCAACGCCAAGACCGGCGGCGAGCTGCCCTGGAATTTCACGAAGTATCTGATCGGCCGCGACGCCAAGCCGGTTCTGCGCTTCGACGCCGGCACCCCTCCGGACTCGCCGGAGTTGATGGCCGCCATCGAGAACGAGTTGGAGAAGAAACCTGGAGAGAAGAAGCCGGCTGAGAAGGAGTCCGCCAGGTGAGCCGGGTAGTCGCCGCCCTGGCTGTTGGTCTGGCCCTGCAGGGCGGCGAACCCGTCAAGAAGGGCGTTCAGACGCCGGGCGTCCAGCGGCCCATCTCGGAAATCCATCCAGCAGCTGTGTACGTGGTGGAAGGCGCGCCGGACTGGATGGCGGTCACCGAAACGGGTGTCTGGGTCACCAGCGATTCCCGCAACCACGTGGTGTTTCTGGATGCCCGCACCAATAAAACCGGCCCGGTTGTCACGGTCGCCAAGCCTTGCTCGGGTCTGGCGGCGGCCTACGGCGCGATCTGGTCGCCGAGTTGTGGCGATCACACGCTCAAGCGCATTGACCCCACTTCCGGTGAAGTGGTGGCGTCGGTGCCCGTCGGGCCGGCCGGCTCTGAGGGCGGCATCGCGGCCGGCGCCGGCAGTATCTGGATGGTGACCGATACCAAGGGCGTTCTTTCCCGCATCGACCCCCGGGCAAACCGGGTGGCGGCCAGCATTACGGTGCCCGATGGTTCCTTCGCCTGCACGTTCGGCGATGCCGCCGTGTGGGTCAGTTCCACCAAACACAATCTGCTGGTGCGCGTGGATCCGGCTACCAATAAAGCCGTTGCGCAAGTGAAGGTTGGCCCGCAGCCGCGCTTCCTCACTGCCGGAGGCGGCGCGGTCTGGACGCTGAACCAGGGAGACGGAAGCGTTTCGCGCGTGGAGACCCATTCCAACACGCTGGTGGCGACCATCGAGGCTGGCGTTCCAGGAACTGGTGGCGAAATCGCGTACGGCGAAGGGGCCGTCTGGGTGACCATGTTCGGCTTTCCGATCTCCAAGATCGATCCGCAGTCCAACCGCGTGACGAAGCAATGGACCGGGCCCGGCGGCGACAGTATCCGCGCGGGCTTGGGCTCCATCTGGTTGACCGACCTGAAAGGGCAGAAGGTGATGCGCATTGATGCAGGGCAGTTATAACGAAAATGAGAGCCCTCATCATCGGTAGGGCGGGGATCGATATCACCCATGTCGTGCGAAAAGATGGCCGTCCTACTACTGATACCTTGGATCTACTGGACCTCCGAGCCGGGTATCCCAAGCACGCCCTGGTAACAAACGCTCCTAAGACAGTTGGGCATCTCAGACCTTCCGGCGGCCCTGCCCGATGCGCCTCGCGCCACCATTCTCCTGTTCACCGCGCGTTGGATTATTCCAGGCAGCCGGCTTCACTTTGGACGTGAAGGCGGATCGAATCTTATCCAGCGCGCACCACGGCGGCGGCCTCGGCTTGAGCCGGAGCCGGAAGGTCGCCGGACGGTAGCGACCGAAACATGATTGCCGCGACCGCGGCCAGTCCCGCCGCACAGGCCAGCAGCGTGGAATATCCGAAGCTGGCGATGGCCGCGCCGCCGGCGAACGATGCCACAAACTGCGCGCCGAACGAAACCAGCATCATGAGCGCGGCCGCGCCCGTGCGTTCCTGCTCCCGCACGCGATCCATCAGCAGTGTGTTGATTCCGGGATCGGTCATCCACTGACAGGCCGTGTAGGTCATGAACAGCGCGGTGATCGCCCAACCCGCCGGAACCGCTGCCAGACCGCCCATCGCCAGCGCCGTCGCCATTAACATGGCGGCCGTGCCGCTCACCAGCCCCATCTTCTTCAACACGAAGGGAGCCAGCGTCAGCGCGACCACTTGCGCCAGTTGCGATCCGGACATGATCAGGCCGATGCGCTCAACGGGGGTTTTCAAGCGCGCGAAAAACGTGGTGAAGAACGGATTGAAAGCCCCGGTCGCCAGATTCCAGACCGCCCATACGATCAGGAATCGCACTACGAAGCGGCTGCGCGG
>DATGGM010000194.1:0-18444 GCA_035308525.1 Bryobacteraceae bacterium | reverse complement strand
ATCGAGCGAATACACGGACCGCACGCTGGAACTGGTGACCGGTCTGCACGCGCGGTACGAAGCCACGGGCACGGTGATCCAAGCCTATTTATACAGGAGCCGCAAGGATGTGGAAATGCTGTGCGCGCGGGGCATTCGGGTGCGTTTGTGCAAGGGCGCGTACCTGGAGCCGCCTTCGGTGGCCTTCAAAAGCAAGGCGGAGGTAGACCGCAATTTCGTGGAACTGATGAACATTCTGCTGGTCGACGGCGTTTATCCAGCTATAGCGACGCATGACGAGAAAATCATCGAACAGACCGAGCAGTTTGTGGAGTCGCGGCGGATTGCGCGCGACTCCTTTGAATTCCAGATGCTTTACGGCATCCGGAGGGATATTCAGCGGCGGCTGGTTAACGAAGGATACAGGCTGCGATTGTACGTGCCGTACGGCCAGGCGTGGTATCCATATTTTATGCGGCGGCTGGCGGAGCGGCCGGCCAACGTACTTTTCATGGCGCGCAATCTTTTGCGGAGTTGAGCGGGAGAGCGGCGCGGCCGGAAACTTAGCACAAGCTGCCGGCATCTAAGCATACATGCGGTACTGGGCCTATCTGGCGGGAAAGACTGGTGTATCCGCCGCGGTGATGTACGGGTTGCTGCGATGGCTGAACGTGGCATGGCCGTTTCCGCCGAAGTTTCACGGTTACGCCCCGCCGCGCTTCGGGTACGACCTGGTATACACGTTCGTGACGGGGTTGTGGTTTCTGGGGTGTTGCGGCCTCTTGTACCTGTGCATCCGGGACCAGCGCTTACGCTGCCGGGTGTGCCTGCGAAGGCTGCGCATGCCGGTCGAAACCGGGTCGTGGAGCCGCATGCTGCTGCTGGGCCGGCCGCGCATCGAGTACATCTGCCCTTACGGACACGGCACCTTGAAGCTGGCCGAACTGCAGATCTCGGGGCTGGAGAATCCCGAGTGGAACCCCAACGGCGAGATTTGGGACGAATTATGTGCGCCGGCGCGTGACGCGGACCAACCGTGACCACGTCGCGGTGGCGCCAGGCGGCGGGGCTGGCCGTACTGGCGATTCTGGCGGTGCTGGGCGTCCGGCTGATCCCCATTTATTTCCATAACCAGGAATTACAGCGCTTCGTGGAAGAAGTGACACACCGCACCGAAGCGGCCACGAGCTCAGACGATGTTTTGCGCTCGTGGGTGCTTGAAAAGGCTGTAGAACTGGAACTTCCGGTGGTGGCCGATAACGTGCATATCGAACGCTCGCCGGGTAAAGTGCGAATGGACGTGCGGTACGTGGTGCATGTGAACCTGCCGCTGTACACGGTTGATTTGCATTTCTATCCGGGCGCAGGCAGCCGCTAAAGCCGCGCTTGGCCCGTGTGAGAGAATCGTGATAGTGGCAGACAAGAAATCCGACCCGAAGAAGAAGATGCGCGTGCGGGTGCCGCGGCAAGCGTACCTGGTGCGCTTCCTACTGCATCCCGCGGGCAAAATCGTGGCGGTTTCATTCACGCTGGCCTTTCTGCTGATGGCCGGCGTTTTGACGCACTACTACACGAAATACTCGCGGCTGATCGACCAGAAGCTGCGGGCGGGGCCGTTCGCCAACACCTCGAAGATCTTCGCGGCGCCGCGGCTGGTGGCGGTAGGTGACGCGATCAAGGCGGCGCAGCTAGCGGACGAATTGCGGCGGTGCGGCTATAGCGAATCGCGGGCCAACGCCATGGGCTCGTTCCAGCTGCGGCCGGACGGCGGCATCGAGATTTACCCGGGCCCGGATTCCTATTTCGATCAGGAAGCCGGGGTGATCAAGTTCAGCGGCGGGCGGATCTCGCAGATCGTGTCGCTGCGGGACAACACGCCGCGGGGGCAATATCAGCTGGAGCCGCAGCTTATCACCAACCTGTTCGACCGGAACCGGGAGAAGCGCCGGCTGGTGAAGTTCACGGATATTCCGAAGGTGTTGATCGACGCGGTGACGTCGGCCGAGGACAAGCGATTTTTTCAGCACCAGGGGTTCGATCCGCTGCGCATCGTCAAGGCGGCTTATGTCGACCTGAAGGAAGGGCGCAAAGAGCAGGGGGCCTCGACACTGAGCCAGCAACTGGCGCGCAACCTGTGGCTGGCGCCGGAGAAGCGCTGGACGCGCAAGATGGCGGAACTGCTGATCACGCTGCGCCTGGAGCAGACGCTCTCGAAGCAACAGATTTTCGAAGACTACGCCAACCAGATCTACCTGGGGCGGCGGGGCAGTTTCAGCATCAACGGGTTCGGGGAGGCGGCGGAGGCGTATTTCGGGAAGGACATACGGCAACTGACGCTGCCGGAGGCGGCCGCGCTGGCGGGCATGATCCAGCGGCCGGGCTACTACAATCCTTACCGCAATCCGGACCGAGTGCGGGACCGGCGCAACCTGGTCCTGTCGCTGATGCGGCAGAACGATGATATCAGCGACCGGGATTACGCGCTGGCGGTGGAATCGCCGTTGAGCGTGGCGAAGGGGGCCAGCCAGTCGCTGGACGCGCCTTATTTCGTGGACCAGGTGAACGAATTTCTGCAGAGCCAGTTTCAGGATATCGATTTCCAGTCGAATTCGTTCCGGGTGTATACGACGCTGGATCTGGATCTGCAGCGGGCAGCCGCGGAAGCCGTCAAAGATGGCATGCAGAGCGTGGACGAGTTGGTACGCAAGCAGCGGCGTTTCAAGGGGCAGCAGCCTCCGGAAGCGCAATGCGCGCTGATCGCGCTGGACCCGCACACGGGCGAGATCAAGGCGCTGGCGGGCGGGCGGAACTACGGGGTGAGCCAGCTCAACCACATCCTGGCCAAGCGGCAGCCGGGTTCCATCTTCAAGCCGTTCGTGTACACGGCCGCGTTGAACACGGCTATCGACGGCGCGCCGCATCTGCTGACCGCGGGCACCACGGTGGTGGACGAGCCGACCACGTTCTGGTATGACAACAAGCCGTACGAGCCGAGCAATTTCAAGCACGAGTTTTACGGCACGGTGACACTGAGGCAAGCGCTGGCCCATTCGATGAACGTGGCGACGGTGAAGGTGGCGGAGATGGTGGGGTACAACCAGGTGGTGGACCTGGCGCGGAAGGCCGGCTTGAACTACGATATTCATCCGACGCCGGCGGTGGCGCTGGGCTCCTACGAGGTTACGCCCATGGAGATGGCCGGCGCCTACACGATTTTCGCGAACGGGGGCAAGTACGTGAAGCCCAACTTCGTGTCGATGGTGCGCGCGCAGAACGGCAAGGACATCTACGACAACAAGCCGGACGAGCGCCAGGTGCTGGACCCGCGGGTGGCGTACCTGATGACCAACCTGATGGAAGAGGTGATGCGCACCGGCACGGCGGCGGGCGTACGGGCGCGGGGTTTCACGGTGCCGGCGGCGGGCAAGACGGGGACTTCGCACGACGGGTGGTTCGCGGGCTACACGTCGGACCTGCTGTGCATCGTCTGGGTAGGGTTTGACGATAACGAGCAACTGGACCTGGAGGGCGCGCACTCGGCGCTGCCGATCTGGACGGAGTTCATGAAGCGGGCGATCGGGTATCGTGCCTATCACGATACGCGGCCCTTTCAAGCCCCGGACGGGATCGTTTCGGTGCAAATCGATCCGGAGTCGGGAATGCAGGCGACGCCCTGGTGCCCGAAGACGGTGACGGAAGTTTATATTTCGGGGACGCAGCCGGTGACTTCGTGCCCGCTGCACGACCGGGGTCAGAGCGTCACGCACGTGGCGGGGTGGGAGCTTTCGGGCAGCGGGTCGGGTGGAGCGGCGAATGCAGGCGCGCCGCGCGTGGATCCGCCGCCGCCGGAGCTGAACGCCCACCGCGCAGTGACGCCTCCGCCGGCGGTGGTGGCGAGCGCGCCGCCGGCCGACGCGCCGAAGCCCGACAAGCCGAAGCCAAAGAAGGGACTGTTCCGCCGCCTGGTGGATGTGTTTAAATAAGAGGCAAAGGGAGGCCGTATGGTTTCCACTCGCAACCTCGCAGTTCTTTTCGCGGCGTGTCTGGGGTCAGTTTGGGCGCAGGATAGGGGTCCATCGCCCGAGCAGGAGATTTCACAGACGGCAGCCGCCAGTCCAACTACACCCAATCCCCTGCCCCCACTGACACCGGAGAAACGCGGCGACGTTTTCATGGCGCGCAAGATGTACCGGGAAGCCATCGACGCCTATCAGAAGGCGCCGCAGGATTCCGCCATAGTGTGGAACAAGGTCGGCATCGCATACCACCAGATGCTGCAACTGGACGCCGCCATGAAGCGCTACCGGAAGGCCATCCGGCTGGACGGCAAGTACCCGGAAGCCATCAACAACCTGGGAACGGTCTACTACGCGGAAAAGCGCTATAGCCGGGCCATCGGCACCTACCGGCGGGCGCTGAAGCTGGCGCCGGATTCGGCGTCGATTTACAGCAACCTGGGCACGGCATATTTCGCGGAGAAGAAATACAAAGACGCCTGGGACGCTTACGATACGGCGCTGCGGCTGGACCCGGAGATCTTCGAGCACCGCAGCACGTATGGCGTGCTGCTGCAGGAGCGCACGGTAGAGGAGCGCGCCAAGTTCCACTACTACGTGGCCAAGCTGTACGCCAAGAAGGGGCGGACGGACCTGGCGCTGCAGTATATCCGGAAGGCGCTGGAGGAGGGCTTCACCGACCGGCGCAAGCTGCTGCAGGATCCGGAATTCGCCGCTTTGCAGGACTTGCCGGAGTTCAAGGAACTGCTGAAGCTGGAGCCGCGTGTACTGTAGCGCGGGTCCGGCTCGGCAGGCATGAGGGCCCGCGCCCGGCGGGGCGCTTTTCTTGTTCTGCTGGTTGGGATTACCGCGTGCGGCAACGGGCAGCGCGGCATTCCCCAGATGGCCGTGCTGCGTTTCGAGAATCTTTCGGCCGACGCATCGCTCGACTGGATGGGCCGGGGGTTCCCGGAGGTCATTTCGGGCGAGCTGACGGGCTCGCCGCAGCAGTATGCAATCCAGTGGCGCGGCCGGCGGCCGGCGTCTCCTGGAATTTCCAGTGAGAAGACGGATGCGCTGGCGGCGGGCGCCAACACGTTCGTCTACGGCGAGTTCGCGGTGGTGAACGGAACGCTGCGGGCCACGGCCACGGAGGAAGACGCGGCCACGCGGAAGATGCGGCTGGTGGCGACGGCCAGCGGCGCGGCGAGCGGCGGGATTTTTCCAGTGGCGGAGTCGCTGGCGCGGCAGTTGGGGCAGACACGGCCGTTCGGCACGCGCAGCCCGCAGGCACTCCAGGCGTACGTGAACGCGCTGGAAGCGCCGGACGCGGCGGCGGTGTCGCGGGACCTGGCGGAGGCTACGGGAGCGGATCCGGACTTCGGGCGCGCGTATTTGGCGTGGGTGGACGCGGCGCTAGCGCAGAGGAATGGCGCAGAGGCGGAGCGGATCATAGGGCTGGCGCGCGCGCGGCAGGGACGTTTTTCCGGGTTGGATCGCGCAGGTCTGGATCTGGACGCGGCTCTACTGCACGGCGATTACCAGGGGCAGATCGCGGCGCTCGAGAAGCTGGCGCGGCTCGATCCGGCGAATCCGAATCACCATCGCGCGCTGGGCGAGGCGCTCACCAGTACCCGGAACTATGAGGCTGCCATTGTGGAGTTCCGGCGGGGGCTTTCGGTGCGTCCGGACGACGTGGTGGGGATGAACACGATGGGCTACGCGGCGGGGTATTCCGGCGATCTGCCGACCGCTATACGGGTGCTGCGGGCCTACGAGCTGTTACGGCCGAACGAGCCGAATCCGCTGGATTCGCTGGGGGACGTCCACTTTGCGCTGGGTCGATTCAAGGAGGCCGAGCAGTTTTACCTGGCGGCGCGCCGCAAAGCGCCGGGGTTTTTGAACGGCGGTGAACTGCTGAAGGCCGCCCAGGCGCGCCTGATGACCGGAGATGTGGACGGGGCGACGGCGCTGTTCAACCGGTACCTGGCGGAGCGGCAGGCGGCGCGCGATGCCAACGCTCCGTATCATGCGGCGGCGTGGCAATGGCTGACCGGAGCGCGCCGGGCGGCTATTGCGAGTCTGGACCGGATGGCGCGCGAAGATGCGGGGTTAGCGCTGCGGGAATTTGCCTGCCGGGCGGATGCGCAGGCGGCGATCTGGCTGCTGGTGCTGGGAGACGGCGGGGCGGCGGCGGAACATGCGCGGAAGGCGGTGGCGGAAGCGGGCCCGGGCACTGCGGCAGTGGCGGCCGTGGCGGCGTTTTTGACGCAGGCGGCGAACCCTGCCGTACCATTGCAGCCGCCCGTGAAAGACTACGCGCGCGCTTATGCGATGCTATTCAGCAAGCAATTTCCAGGCGCGCTGCAGGCTCTGGAAGAGATCTACCGGCGTCCTACGAATGAGCCGGACGACGGGCTGAATGTTCTGCTGGCCTGGGCATATACGGAGACGGGCCAATGGCAGCGCGCCGCGCCGCTATTGCGCTTGACGCCCTTGCCGCAGGGGGCGGGCCTGCCGATGTTCTCCGCGCTATACTTTCCGCGCTTGTTCTTTTTGCGTGGCAAAGTGCTGGAGCGGGAGGGGCAAGGCGCGGAAGCGGCGCGCAATTACGAGATGTTCCGAAAGTTATCCGGACCAGATTAACGGTATTATGCTGGTGATATGAAGATTTCACGGCGTGACTTTCTGGGCACGGCGGCGTTGACCACCGCGGCGGCGAAGGCGGCGGCCGGTCAGATGCCGACCCGTATTCTGGGGCGCACGGGCGCACGGGTTTCCATCCTGGCGATGGGCGGCGGCAGCCGCTTCCTGATGTATCAGGACGAGGACAAGGCGCTGGAAGCTCTCAACCGGGCGTTCGACCTGGGCATCAGCTACATGGATACGGCGTACAGCTACGGCGATGGGCGCAGCGAAGAACGCGTGGGCAAGCTGATGAAGACGCGGCGCAAGGGCATCTTCCTGGTGACCAAGATCGAGGCGCGCAAGGGCGATGAGGCGCGGCGCATCCTGGAAGGCAGCCTGAAGCGCTTGCAGACGGATCATCTGGATTTGATCCACGTGCACAGCCTGACCGATGAAAAGGACCTGGCGGCCGTGGAAGCGAAGGACGGCGTACTCAACACGCTGCTGAAGATGCGCGAAGAGAAGATGACGCGGTTTATCGGGATCACCAGCCATACGGACCCGGTGGTGCTGAAGGCCGCGCTGGAGCGCCACGATTTCGATTGCACGCAGATGGCGTTGAACGCGGCGCGCGTGGGCATGAAGAGCGGCGCCACGAACATGGTGCCGAACGAAGCGCTGAAGACCAGCTTCGAGGACGTGGCGCTGCCGGTGGCGCGCGGCAAGAAGATGGGCGTGACCGCCATGAAGATTTTCGCGCAGGAGGCGCTGGTGGGGCAGGCGACGCCCGAAAAACTGCTGTATTATCCGCTGTCGCTGGCGGGGGTAGCGCTGGCGGTGGTGGGCATGCCGAAGTTCGAATTCATCGATCAGAATGTGGCCCTGGCCAAGGCTTTCAAGCCGCTGCCGACGGATGAGATGAAGCAGTTGTCGGCGGGGCTGGCGGCGCGGAATAAAGTGGCGCTGGACCGGTTCTTCAGCACGCACGTGGATGCCTGAGGGATGCACGATCACGATCATGAGCACCAGGTGGTGCCTTCGGATCCGACACTGCGGGTGAAGGCACTGGAATCGCTGCTGGTGGAAAAAGGATACGTGGATCCGGCGGCGCTGGATGCGCTGATCGACCGGTATGAAAACAGGGTCGGTCCGCGAAACGGCGCGCGGGTGGTGGCGCGGGCATGGACGGATCCGGCGTTCAAGGCGCGGCTGTTGGCCGATGCTCCCGCGGCGATCGCGGAACTGGGGTTCAGCAGCCACCAGGGCGAGCACATGGTGGTGCACGAGAACGGACCGAAAGTGCACAACCTGGTGGTTTGCACTTTGTGCTCGTGCTATCCGTGGACGATGCTGGGATTGCCTCCGGTCTGGTACAAATCCACGGCGTACCGGTCGCGCGCGGTGATCGATCCGCGGGGACTGCTGCGGGAATTCGGGCTGGAGGTGGCGGAGGACGTGGAGCTGCGCGTTTGGGACAGCACGGCGGAGATTCGCTACCTGATTCTGCCGGAGCGTCCGGCGGGAAGCGAGAAGTTGAGCGAGGAGGAACTGGCGGCGCTGGTGACGCGCGATGCCATGGTGGGGGTGGGGCGGGTTTCCATGCCGGAAAGCGGAGAGAAATCGTGAACGGCGTGCACGACATGGGCGGCATGCAGGGCATGGGCGCCGTCCGGTACGAGAAGAACGAGCCGGTATTTCACGCGCCTTGGGAGGCGCGCGTATGGGCCATGAATGCCGCGCTGGGCGCGTTTAACAGGTGGAACATCGATGCGTGGCGGTATCACATCGAGACGCTTCCACCGGCGGACTATTTGCGGATGAGCTATTACGAGAAATGGTTCGCCGCGATGTTGAAACGCGTGGTGCAGTATGGATTCGTTACCGGGAAAGAGTTGGAGAGCGGCAAGGCCGCGGCGGAAGGGGTGAAAGCGGTTCCGGCGCTGACGGTGGAGATGGCGCACGAGTTCGCGCGGAATATTCCTTCCGCGAAAGACCCGTCAGTGGCTGCAGGTTTGCAGGTGGGGCAGCGGGTGCGGGCACGCAATATCAACCCGGAGGGCCATACGCGCCTGCCGCGATACGCGCGGGGCAAGACGGGAGAGATCGTGCGGGACCACGGCGTCTACTCCTTTCCAGACACGGCGGCGCAGGGCCTGGGCGACAAGCGCCAGCATTTATATTCGGTGCAATTCACGTCGCGCGAGCTTTGGGGAGAAGCGGCAGCGGCGGGCGTCGTGGTGCATCTGGACATGTGGGAGGACTATCTTGAGCGCGCCTGACGAAGGCGATCGGGTTTTTGCGGAGCCCTGGCAGGCGCAGGCATTCGCGCTGGCGGTGCGGCTTTCCGAGCAGGGCCACTTCACCTGGAAGGAATGGTCGGACGAACTGGCGGCGGAGCTGAAGGCCGCGGCGGATCGCGGCCAACCGGATGACGGCACTCATTATTACGATCACTGGCTGGCGACGCTGGAGCGTCTGACGACCCGCAAAGGGCTAACGGACCGGACGGAGCTGGCGGAGCGCAAAGATGCGTGGGCGGACGCGTACCGGCACACGCCGCACGGTAAACCGGTGGTGCTGCGGGTAGTGTCCTAAAATCCGCGGGCCGGGATTTCTCGCGTTATCATTGCGGACAGATGGGACTTTTTTACGTAGGTTACCGGGTCCTGAATACGGTGACTTCCAAGTCAACCGCCGGGCTACGCCGTGCTTATGGTGGATAAGTCCGAGACTGTGGACGAAGTCGTTTTCGCCGAAGCAGGCGATCTACAACTGCTCGGTGCGCGCGCTCTGGAAGGTCTGAATCTGCAAGTGGATGCTCGCCGGAAAAGTCCTCGGGACACCAGATTGAAAGCTCGATGATTGGCTAGAGAAGCCAGGTTTCAAGCACCCCAAGAAGGACAGCGGCGGCAACCGTTAGAATAGATCCAGGTGTCCCCCCTCGCAGAGTTCGACCCCCTGGTGCGCGACTGGTTCACGCGGCGCTTCGCGCAAGTCACGGAGCCGCAGACGCTGGGCTGGCCGGAGATCCGGGCGGGCCACGATGTACTGATCTCCGCGCCGACCGGCTCGGGGAAGACGCTGGCCGCCTTTCTGCTGTGTCTCGACAGGCTGGTGCGGGCGGCGCGGCGGGGACCGCTGCCTAACCAGACCGAGGTGGTTTACGTCTCGCCGCTGAAGGCGCTCAGCAACGATATCCGGATCAACCTGGAGATTCCGCTTTCGGAGATCGCCGCGCAGGCCGCGGAGCAAGGCATTGCGCTGGCGCCGATCCGGACGGCGGTGCGCACGGGCGATACGCCGGCGTGGGAGCGGCAGCAGATGGGCAGGGATCGCCCGCACGTGCTGGTGACCACGCCGGAATCGCTGTTCATCCTGATGACGGCGGAGCGGCCGCGGGACATGCTGCGGACGACGCGCACAGTCATCGTGGACGAGATTCACGCGGTGGCGGACGACAAACGCGGGTCGCACCTGGCGTTGACGCTGGCGCGGCTGGACGCGCTGACGGCGTCCGCGGGCGGGCCCAAGCCGCAGCGGATCGGACTCTCGGCGACGGTCAAGCCGATCGAGGAAGTGGCGCGTTACCTGAGCGAGACCGCGCGCATTGTGAACGTGGGGCATCGCCGCGATATGGAACTGGTGGTGGAGACGCCGCGCGACGAGCTGGGTCCGGTGGCCAGCAACGAGATGTGGGCGGAGATCTACGACCGCGTGGCGGAGCTGATTCGGGCGCGCCGGACGACGCTGGTGTTCGTGAACACGCGGCGGCTCTCGGAGCGCGTGGCGCACCATCTGCAGGAGCGGCTGGGCGAGCAGGCCGTGCTGCCGCATCACGGCAGTTTGTCGCGCCGCCTGCGGCTGGAAGCCGAGGCGCGGCTGAAGGGCGGCGCGCTGCGGGCGGTAGTGGCGACGGCGTCGCTCGAGCTGGGAATCGATATCGGGACGGTGGACCTGGTTTGCCAGATCGGCACGCCGCGGTCAATCGCGGTGGCGCTGCAGCGCATCGGGCGGTCGGGGCACTGGGTGGGCGCGCGGCCTGAGGGCCGGATCTTCGCGACCACGCGCGACGAGCTGATCGAGTGCGCGGCATTGGTGCGGGCCATACGGTCGGGCGCGCTGGACCGGACGGAGATTCCGGCGTCGCCGCTGGATATTCTGGCGCAGCAGATCGTGGCGGCCTGCGCGTGCGAGGAATGGACCGAGGACGGGCTGTTCGCGCTGGCGCGCTCGACTTATTCTTATGGGACGCTGGACAGGCGAGACTTCGACGATATTGTGGCGATGCTGAGCGACGGCATCGTGACGGCACGCGGGCGGGCGGGCGCGTATCTGCATCGCGACCAGGTGAATCACCGGCTGCGCGGGCGGCGGGGGGCGCGGCTGGCGGCCATCACGTCGGGCGGCGCGATTCCAGATAACGCTAATTATTTGGTGGTGGCGGAGCCGGAGGGCGCCACGGTGGGCACGGTGGACGAAGACTTCGCCGTCGAGAGCATGGCGGGCGATGTGTTCCTGCTGGGTAATACTTCGTGGCGCATACGGCGCGTGGAGAACGGACGGGTGCGCGTGGAGGATGCCAAGGGCGCCGCGCCATCGATCCCGTTCTGGAACGGTGAAGCGCCGGGCCGGACGGCGGAACTGTCGGCGGAAGTGTCGCGGCTGCGGGCGGACGTCCTGGCGGAGCCGGAGATCGAGTGGCTGCTGCGGGAGGCGGGGCTCGACCGGCTGGGCGCGGAGCAGGCCATCGCGTATGTGCAGTCGGGGGCGCGCGCGCTGGGGGTGCTGCCGGCTTCCACGCACGTGGTGGCGGAGCGCTTCTTCGACGAAGGCGGCGGGATGCAGTTCGTGCTGCACGCTCCGTTCGGGGCGCGCATCAATCGCGCGTGGGGGCTGGCGCTGCGCAAGCGCTTCTGCCGGAAATTCAATTTCGAACTGCAGGCGGCCGCCACGGACAACGGAATCGTTTTGTCGCTGGGCGAGCAGCATTCGTTTCCGCTGGACATCGTGTTCGAATTTCTGCGGCCGGAGACGGTGGAGGATGTGCTGACGCAGGCGCTTTTGGCGGCGCCGATGTTCGGCGCGCGGTGGAGATGGAACGCTTCGCGGGCGCTGGCCATCCTGCGATTCGCGCACGGGGCTAAAGTGCCGGCGCCGATCCAGCGCATGCGGGCGGACGATCTGCTGGCGGCGACCTTCCCGGACCAGGCGGCCTGCGCCGAGAATCTGACGGGACCGCCGCGGATCCCGGATCATCCGCTGGTGCGCGAAACGATACGGAACTGTCTGCACGAGGCGATGGACCTGACCGGGCTGATCGCCGTGCTGGAGGGCATCCGCAACGGCGCGGTGAGGACTACGGCTATCGATACGCCGGAGGCCACGCCGTTCTCGCACGAGATTCTGAATGCGAATCCTTACGCGTTCCTGGACGACGCGCCGCTGGAGGAGCGCCGGGCGCGGGCGGTGCAGTTGCGGCGCACGGTGCGCACGGATTTCGTGGAGGGGGCGGGGGCGCTGGATGCGGAAGCCATCGCCCAGGTGGCGGCGGAGGCCTGGCCGCTGGTGCGCGATGCGGACGAATTGCACGAGGCGCTGCTGACGCTGGTGACTGTGCCGCCGGCTGCGGAGTGGGAGCCGTTCTTTGGGGCGCTGGTGGAAGCGCGGCGGGCGGCAGTGTTGAGCACCCCCGTCGGAGTATTGTTGTGGACACCCGCGGAACGCTGCCAACTCGCGCGGGCGGTGCATGCGGATGCGACGTTGACGCCGCCGATCGATTTTCCGGGGAGCGCGCCCGAAACCGAGGAAGGCTGCGCGGCGGAAATCCTGCGCGGGTGGTTCGAATCCGGGGGGCCATATCGCGCTGCGGAGCTGGCGGGGCGGCTGGCTTTGCCGCGAGCGCTGGTGGACGCAGCGCTGGCGCAATTGGAGGCCGAGGGACAGATTCTGCGCGGCCGCTTCCATCCGGACGCCGCTTCTGGGGAACACGCGCAAGACGGGGCGACCCGCGCCGCTGAATCTAAGGAGTTCCTCGCTCGTATGGCGGCGCGGCAAAACGCGCCCCTTTGCGCTTCTGGGGAACAGGCGCAAGACGGGGCGACCCGCGCCGCTGAATCTAAGGAGTTCCTGGCTTGTATGGCGGCGCGGCAGAACGCGCCCCTTTGCGCTAAAGATGAGCCGGAGTGGTGCCATCGCCGGCTGCTGGCGCGCATCCATCGGCTGACCATCGGCCGGCTGCGGCGCGAGATCGAGCCGGTAAGCACGGCGGATTTCGAGCGCTTTGTGGACCGCTGGCAGCATGTGGCGCCCGGCGCGCAACTGCACGGAGCGGACGGCGTGCTGCACGTGATCCGGCAGATGCAGGGATACGAGATCTCGGCGGCGGCGTGGGAAGACGAGATCCTGCCGGGACGGGTGGCGAACTACAAGCCTGAGCATCTGGACCAGCTTTGCCTTTCGGGCGAAGTGATGTGGGGGCGGCTATCACCGCACCCGGCGTTTGAGACCGAGGCGGATGGGCGAACGCATCGCGTGCGGCCCACGCGGGTGGCGCCGCTGACGCTGTTCCTGCGGGAGGACGCGGAGTGGCTGCTGGCGGGTCCGCAGCCGGCGCCGGATACGGCGCTTTCGCATCCGGCGCGGGAGGTACTGGGGGCGTTGCAGCAGCACGGCGCGTCATTCTTCCCGGAGCTGGCGCGGTTGACGGGGCGTTTGGCCAGCGAGGTGGAGGATGCGCTCTGGGAACTGGTGGCGGCCGGGCTGGTGACGGCGGACGGGTTCGAGAATCTACGGGCGCTGCTGGATCCCAAGCGGCGGCGCGGCGAGGGCCGCGGGCGGACGGCACGGCCCCGGCATGCGGCGGGACGCTGGGCATTGCTGCGGCGGTCCGCAGCGGCACACGCGGAGATCTCGCCGGCATCATTCGCGCGCCAGTTGCTGCGGCGCTGGGGAGTGGTGTTCCGGGACTTGGCGCATCGGGAGACGCTGGCTCCGCCGTGGCGCGCCGTGCTGGTGGAATTGCGGCGCATGGAGGCGCGCGGCGAGATCCGCGGCGGGCGCTTTGCGGATGCGTTCCTGGGCGAACAGTTCGCGCTGCCGGAGGCGCTGGATCTGTTGCGCGCGGTGCGGCGCGAGGGCGCGGGGCGGGAGGCGCCGCAGTCTTTGGCGGGCGCCATGCCGGGCATGTAATGAAAGAGTTCAAAAGCAAGGTAGCGGTGATTACCGGTGCGGCGAGCGGCATCGGACGTGGGATCGCGGAACGGTGCGTTCACGAGGGCATGAAAGTAGTTCTGTCCGACATCGATGAAGTTAACCTGGCGAAGGCGGAAACCGAACTGAGCACGCCGGGCGGAACTGTGCTTGGTGTAAGGACGGACGTTTCGAAGCGGAGTGACATCGAGCGGCTGGCTCGCCGCGCGCTCGATGCATTTGGTCGAGTGGACTTGCTGTTCAACAATGCGGGCGTCGGCGCCGGCGGGGCGCCCTGGGAGGCCACCTGGAACGATTGGGAGTGGGTGATCGGCGTTGATTTATGGGGAGTGATCCATGGGGTCAAGGTGTTCACGCCGCTGATGCTGGCGCAGAATACCGAGTGCCATATCGTCAATACGTCCTCGGGCGCCGGACTGATCGTGGGCGGCTTCTCCGCTCCTTACTCGGTGGCGAAGCATGCGGTGGTAGCCCTCTCGGAAAGCCTGTACATAGCGCTCGAACAACAGAAGGCGCTGGTCAAAGTATCGGTTCTGTGCCCAGGACTGGTGCGGACAAATATTGCCGAGGCCGAGCGCAACAGGCCCGCGGAGCTGCGTAACGAACCGGCCGCGCGGACTCCGGAAATGGAAGCCGGCCTGGCCGCATTCAAAGCCGCCATCGACGCAAGCATGACTCCTCGAGAACTCGCTGACGTGGTCTTCGATGCAATACGGAAGGAGCAGTTTTATATTCTTCCCGATCCCGAATGGACCGAAGTGATCCGGCTCCGAACCGACAAACTGCTCCGCATGGAAAACCCCAAAAACCCAAGCGCAACGATTCTGAAGCTCATTAACCGGCGCGGGTGAAGGACGGCTTGGCTCAGTCCTCTTCTCGGTTGACGGTGGACCTCCTTGGGCTCTTGGCGGAGCCATTGGGGGTGATAACCTCGACCTTGCATGTCGTACTCGTGCCGTAGAAATTTCCATCAAGGCTCCCCGAATCGGCCTCACGCAAGCCGCTTAGGCAAAGAGTGGCTCCCCGTTAATAGCCCGTTTGAAAGCAAAAGAGGCCGCTGGCCGGCTGGCCCGCCGGCAGCATTTGGCGGCAAAAGCGCGCCCTTCGATCTACCCGCTATCCAGCGGATTCTTGTATCCGGGGTGCTGGACTGGAGCGATGGTCGAATTGTCCGCCGTGGATTTGGATCGACCCTGGGTGCGGCATGCGGGGCCGCTCATCACTTTTTAAGGCCCTAAAGTATGATTGACGATTCGCCGATAGGCAGAGTGATGAGCGATCTGCCTGCTTGCCGCGCTTGTGTTTTCCCTAGCTCGGGGGATCACTAAAGTGGCGTTGTTAATTGTCGACGATGAGGAAAGCAACCGGGACATGCTTTCCCGACGGCTGCAACGCCAGGGGTTCGAGGTCTGGCTGGCGGAGAGCGGGCCGCAGGCGCTGGCCTCGATCGACATGCGGATGCCGGAGATCGTGCTGCTGGACATGCGCATGCCGGGAATGAACGGCACCGAGGTCCTGCAAGCGCTGCGCAAGCGTTTTTCGACGACCGACCTGCCGGTTATCGTGGTGACTGCGGAGTGTGAGAGCGCCAGCGTGGTGGAAGCGCTGCAATTGGGCGCCAATGACTACATCACCAAGCCAGTGGACATGCCGGTGGCGCTGGCGCGCATCCGGACGCATCTCTCGCACAAGGCGCTGGCGGCGACGCTCCGCGAGAGCGAGGAGCGCTACGCCCTGGCTGCGCGGGGCGCCAACGACGGCCTGTGGGACTGGGATTTGAAATCCGGGCAGATCTATTTTTCGCCGCGCTGGAAAGAGATGCTGGGGTACGCGGACGAGGAGATCGGCGGCACTCCGGACGAATGGCTTTGCCGCGTGCATCCGGACGATTTTTCGCGGGTGCAATCCGCCATCGATGCGCACAGCCGACGGGAGACGCCGCACCTGGACTGCGAATACCGGGTGCACTGCAAGGACGGCGTGTACCGCTGGATGCACAGCCGGGGACTGGCGGTGTGGGACGGCCAGGGAGAGGCTGTGCGCATGGCCGGCTCGCAGACGGACATCACGTGGTCAAAGGAAGCCGACCCGCTGACCGGACTTCCTAACCGCGTACTTTTCATGGACCGGCTGGAGCGACGCATGGAACAAAGCCGGCGGCGGCCGGGCGGCGAGTTTGCGATCGTGCTGCTGGATGTGGACCGCTTCCAGAACGTCAACGACAGCCTGGGACACGCTGCCGGAGACCTACTGCTGCAATCCCTGGCGCGGAGATTGCGGGAAGGGCTGCGGGCCTCCGACACGGTGGCGCGCCTGCATGAGGATTGCGCCGTAGCGCGACTGGCCGGCGACGAGTTCGCCGTTCTCCTTCACGAGATTGTCCGCACGCGCGACAGCGTGGCGGTCGCCCAGCGCATCGAAGCGGAGATGCGGGCGCCTTTTTCGCTGAACGGGCACGAGGTGTTTGTCACCGCCAGCATGGGGATCGCCGGCAGCGGCCACGGCTACGAGCGCGGAGAAGATATGCTGCGCGACGCCGAGACTGCCCTGCATTGCGCCAAGGTGGCGGGGCGGGCGCGCTTTGAGATGTTTGATACGGACATGCGCCGGCGAGCCGTCAGCCGGCTGCTACTGGAGACGGAACTGCGCCGGGCGATCGAGCGGGACGAAATGCGGTTGCATTACCAGCCGATCATGGATCTGGGCACGGAGAAGATCGCGGGTTTCGAAGCACTGGTGCGCTGGCAGCATCCGCAGCGCGGCCTGATCTACCCGGGGGAATTCATACCCCTGGCGGAGGAGACGGGACTGATCGTTCCGGCGGGGTATTGGATCCTGGAGCGGGCCTGCCGGGATGTACAGCGCTGGGTTGGGGGCGCCGGCGGGGCAGATGGCCTCAGGGGACCGGGCGGAGCTGACCCTGCACATCAACTTTTCGCCGCGGCAACTTGCGGAGGCCGGCGCCATCGAGGATATCGAACGCATCGTGAGAAGGAGCTGGCCGGGCGGGTGCGGGCTGAGCTTCGAGATCACCGAGGGCACCATGATGGGGAATCCAGCGGGGGTATCGCGGCTGCTGGAGCGCCTAGAGGACCTGGATGTGCATCTGGATATTGACGATTTCGGCACGGGCTACTCTTCGCTAAGCCAGTTGCAGCACCTACCCGTCCAGACGCTCAAGATCGACCGCAGCTTTGTCGCCCGGATCGGGCGAAACGAGGAGAGCCTGGAGATCGTCCGCGCAATTGTGGATTTGGCACACAATCTGGACATGGACGTCATCGCGGAAGGGGTGGAGACAGCCCAGCAAGCCGCACAACTGAAGGCTCTACATTGCGAGTACGGCCAGGGTTTTTACTTCAGCCAGCCGAAGGACTGCGAAACGGCCTGGTCGATGGTGTCACCGCCAGCCGGCCAATAGCCTGACGATTTCCGGCTCGCCGCACGGCTTTGAGTTCGACTCCATCCGGCAAGAGCCGAATGAATGTTCTGAACATGAAGCAGCACAATGACCACCCACTCATTGTTCACCTAAAGCCAACATCCCTCGACGCAATTTCCGTATCCTGCAGGGGTGGCCGCGCATCCATTCTAGTTGATCGCAGGAGGATTGCATGAAACGGAACGCGTCGGCCGTCTGGAAAGGCGACCTCAAGCAAGGGAAGGGAGCCGTATCCACAGCCAGCGGCGTGCTCTCCAATACACAATACTCGTTCGCCACACGATTTGAGAATGGCGTGGGAACCAATCCGGAGGAATTGCTGGCGGCCGCGCACGCGGGCTGCTTCGCGATGGCGCTTTCGGCGCAATTGGGGGAGGCCGGGCTGACGGCAGAGCGCATTGACGTAACGGCCACGATCTCGCTCGAAAAGACGGCGAGCGGATTCGCCATTACCGAAAGCCATCTGGAATTAAAGGCCAAGATTCCGGGCGCGGCGCAGGCAGCCTTCGACACAGCGGCGGGCAACGCCAAGGCGGGCTGTCCGGTATCCAAGCTGTTCAATACGCAAATTACGCTGAACGCGGTACTGGAAGCGTAAGCCTACTCACCGCCGGCGGCCCGCGGCATGCGGTTGGCGGCGGTGTGGGTGAGCGACGGGCGTTTGCGCTGAGTTTTCGCGCGGCGCGCGGGTACGGCGGACTTCCGGACGGCGGGTGCGCGATACGCGGCGGGGATCAGCAGGCGATCACCCGTGGTCAGCGAGGCCGTCGAGTTCAGCCCGTTGGCCGTTGCGACAACGCCGGCGGTCATGCCGTAGTGCCGCGCGATGGCTGTCAGCGATTCGCCGGTAGCGACGCGGTGTACGCGCCAGGCAGCCCGCCGGTCAGCTGGAATCATCTGCAAGGACGCCGAGAGCGTGCTGCCCGATCCCTTGGGAACATGCAGGACATAGCCGCTGGGGGCTATACCCTTGAGCAGGGCGGGATTCAGGTCCACCAACTCCTGCATGGGTGCGTCGGTTATGTCCGCCACCAGCGCCAGGTGCGTGGGCGAGGAAACCTCGATGGTGTCGTATTCGAGCGGAGGGTTCGGAACGACGCCTTCCAATCCGTAATCCGCGGCGTTCTTGGTCATGATGGTCATGGCCAGAATTATCGGCACGTAATTGGTGGTCTGAAGGGGAAGAACGTG
>DATGGM010000193.1:0-7156 GCA_035308525.1 Bryobacteraceae bacterium | reverse complement strand
CGCCGCCATATAAGCGAGGAACTCCTCAGATTCAAGCGGCGCGGATCGCCCCGTCTTGCGCGTGTTCCTCAAAAGCGCAAAGGGGCGCGTTTTGCCGCGCCGCCATATAAGCGAGGAACTCCTCAGATTCAAGCGGCGCGGATCGCCCCGTCTTGCGCGTGTTCCTCAAGAGATTTTGGCGGCTGGACAGCCCCGAGCCTCGGTGGTAGCCTTCTGAAGATGGCAGAGTCGCCACAGGAAGTCACTCAACTGCTGCAGGCGTGGAGCGGGGGCGAGCAAGGCGCGCTCGATAAACTCGCCCCGGTGGTTTACCGGGAGCTGCACCGGTTGGCGCAACGCTATATGGCCCAGGAACGGCCCGGCCAGACGCTACAGGCCACCGCGCTGGTGAACGAGGCCTACCTGCGCCTGGTGGACGTGAAGCAGGTGAGCTGGCAAAACCGCGCTCACTTCTTCGCCGTTTCCGCGCAATTCATGCGGCGCATCCTGGTGGAGCGGGCGCGCGCGCGGCGCACCCTGAAGCGAGGCAGCGCCGGGCCGGCCGTTACATTCGATGAAGCCTTGCTGATCTCGGCGGCCGCCGGGCCCGACCTGGTGGCGCTGGACGATGCGCTGAAGGACCTGGCGGCCATAGATCCGAGGCGAAGCCAGGTAGTGGAGCTGCGCTTCTTTGGCGGGCTGACGGTCGAGGAAACCGCGGAGGTGCTGCACGTCTCGCCGGTGACCGTCATGAACGATTGGAAGTTCGCCAAGGCGTGGCTCCTGCGCGAGCTGGGCGGCCGCGCGGGCGGGCCACCAGGTGATGCTGGCGGGCCGCCGTGATGGACCGGGAACGCTGGGAGAATCTGGTGCGCTTGCATAGCGCGGCCCTGGAGCACGAAGAAAGCCAGCGCAGCGCCTTCCTGCGGGAGGCCTGCGCCGGGGACCACGATCTGCGCCGGGAACTGGAATCGCTGCTGGCTTACGAGAAGAAGGGCGAAGCCTTCATGGAGACTCCCGCGTTGCAGGCGGCGGCTCGGGAGCTGGCCGGCGAAAAGACGGCGCTGGCTCCCGGAACTCACCTGGGTCCCTATGAGATCCTGGCGTCCATCGGCGCGGGCGGCATGGGCCAGGTGTACCGCGCGCACGATCCGCGGTTGAAGCGGGATGTCGCCATCAAGGTCCTGCCGGCGGCCATGGCGCTCGATCGGGCGCACATCGCCCGATTCGAACGGGAGGCGCGCGCGGCCAGCGCCCTGAATCACCCGAATATCGTGTCGGTTTACGACCTGGGACTGGAAGGCCAGACCTACTGGATCGCCACCGAACTGGTGGTTGGGGAGCCCCTCAAGAACTTAATCGAACGCGGACCGCTGCCGGTTCGCAAAACCATCGAGATCGCCGCCCAGATTGCCGGCGGGCTGGCGGCGGCGCACGCGGCCGGCGTGGTCCATCGCGATCTGAAGCCGGGCAACATCATGGTCACGCGGGAAGGCCGCGTGAAGATCCTGGACTTTGGACTGGCCAAGCGCCGCACGGGAGCGGATGGCGTGCCGGAGGATCTCACCCATACCGGCACGGTCATGGGCACGGCGGCATACATGTCGCCGGAGCAGGTGCGCGGAGAGGCCGTGGATCAGCGCTCGGACATCTTCTGCCTGGGCCTGGTTCTGCATGAAATGTTGTCCGGCAAGCGGACGTTCACCGGCGAATCCTCCGTTCACGTCATGCACGCCATCTTGACGGAGGATGCGCCGGAGCTGCCTCCCGGCGTGCCTGCCGGGTTGGCGCGCATCGTGGCCCACTGTCTGGAGAAGGAAGCCGGCGCACGATTCCAGTCCGCGGCGGACATCGGTTTTGCCTTGGGATCGATGGCCGGCGCGGAGCGGACCGCCGCCGGCGGCGCCCTGCAAAGCGCTCGCCATTCAAATAAGGATAAGACCGCGGCACGTCTGCTGGCCGGTGCGGTAGTGGTGGTCACGCTGTTGCTCGCTGCATTAGCCTTGGTTTACTTCCGGCAGAAGCCCGCCGCCCCGCCAGTGGTCCGCATGAGCCTGCTGCTGCCGGAAAAATCGCGCGTCGTGTCGCTGGCGGTTTCTCCCGACTCGCGCGAAATCGCCATGGTTCTGGTGAAGGACGGAACGCAGCAGATCTGGGTGCGGCCTCTGGATGCGCTGGAGCCTGCCGTGCTGCCCGGGACCGATGGCGCACTGGATCTATTCTGGTCGCCCGACAGCCGCTACATCGGTTTCTTTGCGGATGCCAAGATGAAAAAGATCGAGCACTCCGGCGGCCCTGTGCAAACGCTTTGCGACGCGCTGGGCGCCGCCGGCGGGGCCTGGAACCCGAACGGCGAAATCCTGATCGCGGGGTTGTCGCGGGCGCAGACGATTCCCGCCGGCGGCGGGACGCTTTCGGATCTGCCGAATCATGCGCCGGTGACCGATCTGTATCCGACCTTCTTGCCTGACGGACGGCACTACCTGGCGTCGCGCGGCCGTTCGGGTACGCCTGAAGCAGGCGTCTGGGTCATTCCCATGGACGGACCGGCCATACGGCGAATCCTGCCGGATCTGGGCAAGACCGATATCGTCCAACCAACCGCAGGGAGCCCGATGGGGCAGCTCCTCTTCACGCGCAACGGTACCCTGATGGCGCTGCCGTTCGATATGCAGCGGCTGGAGCCGGCGGGGGATCCCAGCCCCATCGTGCGGTCGATTGTGGCTAGCTACCCTTCTCGATGGTTGGCCGCGGGCTCGCCGGAAGGACTGCTTGCATATGTATCCGGCCCGCACCGGGAGCGGCAATACATGTGGCGCGACAGGCAGGGCAGAATTCTCGGCACGTCGCCGGATGCCGGCAACGCCATAGCCATTTCGCCGGATGGCAAGCTGATGGTGGGCGATCGCAGCGATGGCATATGGGTGTTGCCGATCGGCGGCGGAGCCGGCACACGGATATTGATGGTTGGCCCTGGCAGCGGCAATACCATCTGGTCGCCCGACGGCCGGTTCATCGCGCGTTCGGTGGACGGGGGAATTGGCCGCATGGCCGCGAACGGCAGCGGGAGCATCGATGTCCTGTATCGCGTGAAGGCCTGGCCCGCCGGGGGTCTGGTGGCTCCGAAAAGCTGGTCGCCGGATGGGCGGTTCATCTTATTCGACAGGGTGATTCCGGGCACCCCGGCAGACTTGTTTGCGATCGATGTCCAGCACGAATCCAGTCCCATTCCGATAGCCACCACGCCGGCCAATGAAAGCCAAGGGCAGTTTTCGCCCGACGGACATTGGGTGGCCTACACTTCCAACGAGTCGGGGGTGAGCGAGATCTACGTGGTTCCGTTTCCACCCTCGCCCAGCGGTGGGAAATGGCTGGTGTCGCGCGGCGGTGGCGTGCAATCTCGATGGCGGCGCGACGGCAAGGAGCTGTTTTATATCTCTCCGGACTCGAGACTGATGGCCATGGAGGTGAAGACGCAGCCGGAATTCCAGTCCGGCACGCCGCAAGCGTTATTCATGACGGAGCTGATCGACACCGGAATCCGCTCGGGGCCAATGAGCTGGGACGTGGCGCCGGATGGTCGGTTCCTCTTCATTACGGAGAGCTCGATTGACGCGTCTGTCACGGTCGTGCTGAACTGGCGCGCGGGGATGAAGTAAGCCGGGGGCTGGTAAACGTTTCCGCTTTTCTTTCATCTATTAGCGAAATCGGCATCCAAGGTAACGGGCACGCGGCCGTTCTCAACCACGAAGCGCCGGATATGTTCATCGGCTGCTCCCGAAAGACCAGCCTGGCCCATGCCAAACCACGCTCCCGGATAACCGATTTGCCGGTTTCACTCGTATCGGAGCGCGATCATCGGGTCCACCCGGGCCGCGCGCCGCGCGGGCAGATAACAGGCCGCCAGCGATACGGTCGCGAGTATTACCGGCGCGGCCGTGTACACCACGGGATCGAATGCGCTGACTTCGTACAGAATTCCGGCCAGTACCCGTCCCAGCCCTAGCGCCAGCACCATGCCGGCCGCGATTCCCACCAGGCTCACCGAAAGCCCCTCGCCGAGAATGAGCTTCAGCGTATCGGCGGAGTCGGCGCCCAGCGCCATGCGGATGCCCAGTTCGCGGGTGCGCTGCGCCACCATGTACGCCTTCACTCCGTAGAGCCCGATCACGGCCAGCACCAGGGCGACGATGCCGAAGATCGTGAGCATACGCGCACCGGTGCGGACGATCCACAGATCGAAGCTGGCGTCCAGGTGATCGCGCATCGTTTTCAGCGACAACACGGGCAGCCGCGGGTCCACGGCACGCATCTCGCGGCGGACGCTATCGAGCAGGCCGGTCTTCCCCGCCGCGGCGGTCTTCAGGTGAAGCTGCATGTTGGCCTGATACTGCTGTCCGAATGGCACGTAAAGGTGGGGCTGAAGGTCGCGGCCGATGATGTGGTCCTGCACGTTGCCCACGATTCCGACTACCTCGATATCCTCGGCCGGCTTGGTTCGGTCGTCCGCATCCATCCGAAGATGCCTGCCGATTGCTTCCGCGCCCGGCCATAGGCGCTCCGCGGCGAGTTTATCGATCACCGCAACGTGGGCATGCGCCGCGCTGGCCGCCTCGCTGCGCATGAAAGTGCGGCCGCGGAGCAGCGGGATTCCCAGGGTCTTGAAATAGTCTTCGCTGACGATGTTGTAAGTGGCGCCGACGTGTTTGGCTCGGCCGTCGCCCTTGCCCTCTTCGGCCGCACGAAGATCCTTCCCGAAGGAGGTCATGCCGAACGGAACCGCAGCTGCGACGGCGGCCGATTCCACCCCGGGAATGCCGCGCATGCGGCTCAGCAAAGTACTGTACGCTTGCCGGCCGGCCGTTTCGTCATACCCGGCGAGGCTGGGATCGAGTTCGGCAATCAGGCCGTTATCGAGCACAAACCCGGGAGCCACGTTGGCCGCGTGAATCGCGCTCCGGACGAACAGGCCGGATGCCGTGAGCATCATCAGCGACAGCGAGAGTTGGCCCATTACCAGCAGGTTGCGGCGGGAAAACAGCCCGCGGAATCTGCCTGCCGCTTCGTCGCCCGAAGCTTTTTTGAGATCGCATACCACGTCCGGCCGCGACAGCTTCCAGGCCGGTCCCAGGCTGAATAGCACTGTGCTGAACACGCAGAAGCCCATGGTCGCGCCGAGCACGCGCACATCCGGCCCCGCGTGGTAGACGATCTCGAGCGGCGCAAGCCGGCCCAGAGATGCCACCAGGAGGGAAGTGCTCCAGGCCGCCAGGACCAATCCCCCGATGCCGCCGAACACCGAAAGGATCAGCCCTTCGGTGAACAACTGCCGGACGATTCGACCGCGTCCGCCGCCGATCGCGAGGCGAATGGCGATCTCCTTGCGCCGCGCGGTGCCGCGAGCCAGCATCATGTTCGCGAGATTGAGGGAAGCGATCAGCAACACCACTCCGGCCATCGAGAGCAGCAGGATGGCAGGCATCCTCAATTCCGCATCGTTGCTGGGGTTGGTGGAGATGTTGAGCCTGGACAACGGGCTGGTCATGAACGTCTGGTTTCGGTTTTCACCCGGGTAAGCCTTCTCCAACTGCGCTGCGGCCACCGCCAGTTGCGCGTCGGCCCGCTGCGCGGTCACTCCCGGCCGCAGACGGCCCACCAGGATCAGGGTATGGTGGTCTCGCGCCTCGAGAGACCTTCCGTGCCCCTCGAAATCGTTGATCACCGACTGATAGGCGCCCAGCGGCAGGTACAGCTCGGAACTGATCAGCGCCGTGGTTCCCGTAAAGCCCTCGGGCGCGATGCCGACGATCGTGAAGATCCTCCCGTTGATGCGGATGGATTTCCCAAGAAGGTTCCGGTCGCCGGTCTTCCGCCAGTAGGAGTAGCTGACAATGGCCACCGTGGAGTTCGAGCCCGGGCGCTCTTCGGCGTCCGTAAAGGCGCGGCCCTGGAACAAAGGCACGCCGAACGTCGCGAAGTAATTGGAAGAAACCACGTCCGCGAATACCCGCCGGGTCACGTCGCCTTCGGCCACTCCGACCATCGCCATGTCATGCGCCATGAGACTGCTGAATACCTGGTTCTTTTCGCGCAGGTCGACGTAGTTCGGATACGAGAACGCGCGGTAGTTGTCGGGCTTTTTGGTGTCGCGGCTGTAGCAGCCGGCCAGTTCCGACGGGTTCTTGATGTACAGCGGCTTCAGCAGAAATGCGTTCACCAGGCTGAAGATGGCGGCGTTAGCGCCGATGCCGAGCGACAGCACAACCACCGCGGCTGCCGTAAATCCGGGTTTCGACAACATCGTTCGAATCCCATAGCGCAAGTCTTGCCAAAGGTAATCCATGGTTTCCTGGCCCCCGTAAGAAGGTAATACGCACGCTGTCCAATCGGCGTTCAGTCGAAACGGCTACGCGAGATAATCATATGGAGCCGGCCGGCCGTCATGCATACTTCCCGGGCGTTTCGGGCTGTCGTCCGTCAGCGTGCGGGCTTTACCGGCGAGTCGGACTACGCGCCTACTGATGCAGTGAGAATCCGGACGGCAACGCTGCCTCAAGATTGATTTGTTCTCCGGTGATGGGGTGCTCGAATTTCAGAAATTGGGCGTGCAGGAAATATCCTCCATCGCCGGGGAGGCCCGGGAGAATTTCAAGAGGCTGGCCGGTTAAGCCGTACAGAGGGTCGCCTACCAGGGGATGGCCGATGGATGCCAGATGGATTCTGATTTGATGAGGGCGGCCCGTGTTTAGGCTTACCTCAAATGTTGTGGTGCTGGTGGTGCGTGAGATCACCTTTGCCAGTGACTTTGACGGTTTACCACTCGGGTTGGCGGCCCACACGAAACCGATGCGCGAGTGCGGCACGAGACCGATGGGTGTGAGGATTTCGTAGGCGTCGTACAGCGCAATGTTTTGAGCCAGCGCCCGGTAGATTTTTTGAACTTTGGGTGTGTTCCAGTTTGCCAAAAGATTTGAGGCCGCCTGCGTTGTTTTGGCGAAGAGGACGATACCGGTGGTGCCTCGGCCCAACCGGTGGAGAGGGTTTGCGTTGGGGGTTTGCTTTTGCACCAGGCGCAGAAGGGTGTTTTCCATGAAGCCGCTGCCGGGGAGGGTGGGCAGCCCGCTGGGTTTGTCGACGGCCAACAGATGGGGGTCTTCAAACAGGACTTCGAAGTGCT
>DATGGM010000192.1:0-21009 GCA_035308525.1 Bryobacteraceae bacterium | reverse complement strand
GATGCTGGCGGAATCCTGGGTGAGCTCGGCGAATTTCGGAATGAGATCGACGGGCAGGTTATCGACGGAATAGTAGCCCAGGTCTTCCAGGACCTTGAGCACGGAGCCTTTACCCGAGCCGCTGAGGCCGGTGATGATGACCAGTTCGGCGGGCCGCTCCGCAGCACGGCGGCCTCCGCCCGAATCGGTTTGGTTTGCCATTCCGCGCCGCGTCAAGCCTCGATGAGGTCGAAATTGCCGTCGCGGCGGCGCACCAGCACAGCCACGCGGCTGGTTTGAGCGTCCCGGTAGACGAGGTAGTCGGCGCCCTTCTCCATCTCCATGAGGGCTTCGTCGAGGGTCATGGGTTTACGCCGCTCATGGTGGTTGATGTGGAAGATGCGGCGCTCAATTTCGGGCTCGGGATCGGCGGCGGGCTCGGGCGGCGGGGCGGCCTGCTGCTTGCGCGGCGTGCGCTTGGTATCGCGCCACTTGGCGCGGACTTTGATGGTCTGCTTTTCCAGCTTTTCGAGGGCGGCGTGGATGGCCGTGAACAGATCCGCGTTGGAACCGATGCCCACCAAGGGGTGGTTAAAGTAGTTGACGGTGATCTCGGCCTGATGCAGATGCCGTTCCAGGGACAAGATCACGTGCGCTTCGCGCTGCTCCCGTCCGTCCAGCAGTTTGCCCACCTTGGCAAACTGCGCTTCGATTTTCCTGAGCTGCGCGGGGGCCAGTTCCACCTGCCTGCCTGTGTATGTGATCTTCATGCGTCCCTCCCCTACAACGGGTTTAGAGTCCCGCGCGGGCTAAAGCCCGCCCCAGCACGTCAGGGGCGAACCCGTCTTTGGTGTGTCGACGGGATTTTCATATCTTCACGATACTTGGCCACGGTCCGCCGGGTCACATTGATGCCCTCCTGCTGCAACGCGGCGGTGATCTGCTCGTCGGTCAGCGGGTGGGCGCGGTCCTCCTCGGCGATCATTTTTTTCACCTTGCGTTTCAGCAGCAACAGCGGCGTGTTGCCGCCCAAGGGGCCCTGCACGGCTTCCGAGAAGAAATAGCGGAGCTCGAAAACGCCTTGCGGCGTGTGCACGTATTTGCTGGCCACGGCGCGGCTGACCGTGGAAGGATGCACGCCCACTTCCTCGGCCACCTCCTTGATCATCATGGGCTTGAGATAATCGAGGCCGTTGGCCAGAAACTCGGTCTGGCGGCGCACGATGGCCTGGCAGACCTTGAGGATGGTCTGCTTGCGCTGCTCGATATTTTTCATCAACTGGATGGCGGAGGTGTAGCGTTCGCGCACGTAATCGCGCACTTCCTTGGTAGCTCCGTTGTCGCGGTCGAGCATGCGGCGGTACTGCGCGTTGAGGCGGAGCTGGGGCACATCCTCGTCGTTCATCTGGATGATGTAATCGTCGCCGTCTTTAGTGAAGTAGACGTCCGGCTCGACGGTGCGGGCGCCGGCGCCGGAATAACGCAGGCCCGGCCGCGGGTTCAGCCGGCGGATGGCGTTCACGGCGATCTCGATATGCTCCGGGGGGCGGCCCAGCATCTTGGACAACTCGCGATACTGGCGCATCTCGACCATGCGCAGATGGTCGGAGACAATCATCCAGGCCACTCCGCCGCGCCCGTTCATGCTCTCGAGTTCGAGCAGCAGGCACTCGCGCACGTTGCGCGCGCCGACGCCGGCGGGATCGAGCGACTGCACCACCTTCAGGGCGGCCTCGATCTCCTCGAGGTTGTGATCCCCCATGGCGGCGATCTCTTCCAGAGAGGCGGAGAGGTAGCCATCCTCGTCCAGGTTGCCGATAATGGATTCGGCGGCATCCCGGATGGATTCCGACAGCACGCTGACGCTGAGTTGGGAATGCAGGTGATCGGCCAGAGTGACGGGAGCGGAGAGGAACGTCTCGAAGGAGGGCTTGTCTACGGATTCGGCGGCGGGACTTTTGTAGCCGGGGTCCAGGTAGTCGTCGAAGAAAGAGCCGAAGTCGATTTCGTCGAAGGGATCGGTGGCGGCAGGGGGCTCGACGGTTTCCACAGCGGCAGCCGCCTCGGGACTGGCGGCAACCCCGGCGGCGGTCTCCTGGAAGGGCTCCGCAAATACCTCCGTGGGGGCTTCTCCGGCGATGCCGTTGGTATGTGCGGCTTCACCCAAAGCGGCTTCCAGAATCTGCTGATCGGAGGGGTCGGTGACCCGTTCGGGCTCGAGCAGGGGGAGCAGTTCTTCCGGCGTTATTTCCTCGCCAGGTTCTTCAGTAGATTCCTCCAGGACCGGGTTCTTGACGATCTCCTGGGTGATCATCTCCTTTAACTCCAGGCGGTTCAACTGGAGTACGGTGACCATCTGGACCAGCCCAGGTGTCAGGATCTGCTTCTGCGCGACCTTGAGCTGGAGGGATGGCCGGAGCATGCTCACGTCTTTTATGATATCACTGCCTTGAGCGCGGTTACTCGTAGCGTAGGCAAACGATAGGGTCGAGATTGGCGGCCCGGTTGGCCGGGTAAAAGCCGAAAAAGAGCCCGACGCCGACGGAGATCATGACGCCCAACGTGATCCACAGCAGAGACAGGGTGGCGGGTATGGACGGTACCAGGGCGCGGATGGTGAAGGCGATGAGGGCGCCGCACAGGATTCCCAGCGCGCCGCCGATGCCGGAAAGCGTGATGGCTTCCAGCAGGAACTGCACGCGGATGTCGGCGCGCCGGGCACCGATGGCTTTGCGGATGCCGATCTCCTGGGTGCGTTCGGTGACGGAGATCAACATGATGTTCATCACGCCGATGCCGCCCACCAGCAGGCCGATGGAACTGATGACGCCGGTGAGCAGCACCATGGCGCCGGTGAGCTGATTCCAGAGATCCAGGAAGAAGTTGGCGTCGGCCACATCGAAGTCGTTTTCGCCGTTGTGAGGCACGCGGCGCCGGCGGCGCATGGCCTCGATAATATCGTCGCGGGCCCGGCCGACGTCGGCGTCGGGGCGGACCGACGCGATCAGGAAGACCTCGCGGATCTCGGGATAGTTCTTATGGAAGTTGGTGAGCGGAATGACCGCGAACTGGTCCACGCCAAAGCCGCCGAACAGCCCGGGATCCTTCTCGAAAACGCCGACAACCTCGTACAGGCGGCCATTGAGGCGGACCATCTTGCCGATGGCATCGACGTGCGGAAACAAAGCTTCGGCGATCGCCAACCCAATAATGATTACGTCGCGGGAGTGCTCCAGATCGAACTGAGAGATAAAACGGCCCTCGGCCACCGCGAACAGCGGTACGGCGCTGGTGTAGTTCGGCTCGACGCCGCGCACGATCATGCGCTCCACGTGCTGGTTGCCGTAGCGGATCTGGTCGACGACTTCGCCGAGATTGATGCGTTGGGCGAACGCGGTGGCATAGGCGAGCGATGGGACGGTCTCCGCGAGGTACCGGCCATCGTCAAATTGCAGGTATTTGCGCGCCCGGATGTTGGCAGGCAGGCGCGAAAGGCCGGTATAGCCAGGCGGAATGCGGGTGATGAAAAGAGCCTGTGAGCCGAGGCTACGGATGCGTCCCTGGATGTAGCCGTTCAGGCCGTCGATGATGGCGGCCACGGAGATGACTGAGGTGACTCCGATGACGATGCCGAGGATGGTGAGGGCGGAGCGGACTTTGCGCGAACGGAGGGTGTCCAGGGCTACTAAGAGGTTCTCCCTTACTTCGGCCTGGGTCATTTGGAACCACGGATGGACACAGATGGGCACGGATAAAACGGACTAATTATGCGCTTAATCCGGAGCTTGGGAGTTCCAAAGTTTATCAGCAGGCACAATTGCAGGCCGGTGGCTTTGAGGCAGCTGAAACATTGGGCCAGATGAACATCGTCGAATTCCTTGATCGCCGTAGGTTCGACCCGGACCAGACCTTCTACTGACAGATCTGCGACGTATTCTCCGACAATGATGTCTCGGTAGTGGCCGCCGAATCCGTGTTCATCGGTGTCCATCTGTGGTTCCATTTTACTCCGTGCGCAGCGCGGTTACGGGGTCCAGTTTGGCGGCTTTCATGGCTGGGTAGATGCCGAAGAAGAGGCCTATTATGGAGCTCAGGATGACTCCCAGGATGGCTACCCAGGTTTGCACCGCGGCGGGCAGCGAGGTCAGGCCGCGGATGGCCAGGGCGCAGAGAAAGCCGATGATCACGCCGATCAGGCCGCCTACTATGCACTGCATGACGCTCTCGGTGAGGAACTGACGAAGGATGTCTTGCCGGGTGGCTCCCATGGCGCGGCGGATGCCTATTTCCTTGGTCCGCTCGGTGACGCTGACTAACATCACGTTCATGATTACGATGCCGCCTACCACAGCGGATATGGAACTTACCATCACGAACACGGCGAAGAACGCCGAGCTGATGCTCTGCCAGAGCGAGATATAACTCTCGGCCGTGCCAACATAGAAGTCCTCGTCGTGGCCCAGGGTGATATGGCGGCGGGCGCGCAGAATCAGGCGCACGTCGTCCTGCGCCTGCTGAAAGAGTTGCTGGCTGCCGGCGGCCTTGATCTCCAGCGTCAAGCTATTGCGCGCGCCGCGGATTCGCAAGTATGTATTGAGCGGAATGACCATGAAAGTGTCCTGATCCTGGCCCAGGACGGAACCGATCGACTCAAAGGTACCGACCACCATGAATTCCCCGGCACCCGTTTTGACAGCATGGCCGACGGGGTCCATTCCACTAAACAACTCCTGGACCAGCCGATCGCCCAGCAGGCAGACGGGTGCGGCGTGGCGGTCTTCCGACTCGGTGAAATAGCGGCCCAGGGCCAGCGTGCGGGTGTCGATCTGGGCCATGTTGGCCGTGTGGCCGCGGAGTGCGACATCCTCAAGATCGCGGCCGCGATAGCGCACGCCGAGCGTGCTGGCGACCGAGGCACCCACGTACTGGCAATGCCCGCAGCCTTGAGCGACGGCTTGCATGTCTTCGAGCGATATGTTCTTGTTGCGCTGGGCGCGCGCTACCACCGAGAAATCCGTCAACACAAAAGGCAGCCGTGAGATGCGGAACACGTCGGTGCCCAGGTTGGCGATTTTCTGCTCGACATAGCGGTTGGCGCCCTGCACGAGCGTCATCACGGCGATGAGCGTGGCGACGCCCATGGTGAGGCCGAGCATGGTGAGCGAAGCGCGCAGTTTGTGGGCGCGGATGGCGTCGGCGGCCAGGTACAGGTCGTCGCGGAGGGCCAACATGCCCTGTTAGGTTACTATTTTGCGCCAGTTCCTGCCAAGCTGCACGAGCAATTCGGGCGGTGGATCGGGGAGCAGCAGATCGTGCGCGCGCCGGCCGTTGATCTCGACCGCGCCAGCCTTGATCTTGCGGACGGCGTCGGTGACCGACTCGGCCAGGCCGGTGCCGGCCAGCATCTTGTCGACGCGGATGCCGCCGGCGACGCGCGCGTTTGCAGGCAGAGGCACTGTTTGGATGTCCACCGGGACTTCGTGGCGGCGCACCACGCGATTGAACTCTTCTTCGGCGCGGGCGGCGTCCGCTGAGGAGTGGAAATCGGCGGTGATCAGGCGCGCCAGATCGGCCTTGGCCTGCATGGGGTGCAAGTCTGCGGCGGCGATGCGTGCGCGCAGGCCCGCGATATCCGCCAGGCTGCGGTCGGTGAGCAGCTCGTAATAGCGGAACATCAGGTCATCGCCGATCTGCATCAGCTTGCGGTACATGACTTCGGGCGGCTCGGTGATGCCGATGTAATTGCCCAGTGACTTGGACATCTTGTTGACGCCGTCGAGGCCTTCGAGCAGCGGCGTGGTGACCACGATCTGCTGCGGCTGTCCGTAGTCTTTCTGAATCTCGCGGCCCACCAGCAGGTTGAACTTCTGATCAGTGCCGCCCATTTCGACGTCGCAACGGAGCGCCACGGAATCGTAAGCCTGGGCCAGCGGATAGAGCAACTCGTGTACGGAGATGGGGGTTCCGCTCTCATAGCGTCTGGCGAAATAGTCGCGCTCCAGAATGCGCGCCACGGTATAGCGCGAGCACAGCCGCACCACGTCTTCGTAATGCAGCGGCTGCAGCCACTCACTGTTGAAGCGGACTTCTGTTTGATCCGGATGCAGGATCTTGAAGACCTGGGCGCGGTAGGTTTCGGCGTTGCGCTCGATCTCTTCGCGGGTCATGGGCGGGCGCGTGAGATTGCGGCCGGTGGGATCGCCAATGAGCGCGGTCATGTCGCCGATCAGGAAGATCACGGTGTGGCCGAGGTCCTGAAAATGTTTCATCTTGCGCAGCAGGACGGTGTGGCCGAGGTGCAGATCGGGGGCGGTGGGGTCGAAGCCGGCTTTTACGCGCAGGGGCCGGCCGGCCTGGGCGGCCTGCACGAGGCGCGCGCGCAGGTCTTCCTCGCGGATGATTTCGGCGAGACCTTTCTTCAGATATGTGAGCTGTTCGTCGATGGGCAGCACTGGGAACCAAATTAGCATGCAGTCCGGCGCGGGCGGCGAACCGGTCAGAACTGTGATAGAGTCGGGCCTTGCCATGACCCTGAACGCTTACCTGGTGAAGAGCACCATCGTGGCAGCCCTGGGCGGCCTGCTGTTCGGATTTGACACGGCGGTGATCTCGGGAACCACCGACGCGCTGACCACGACGTTCCACCTGTCGCCCTGGACCCTGGGGGTCACGGTTTTCAGCGCGTTGTTGGGGACGGTGCTGGGCGCCATGTTCGCGGGAATTCCGGGCGACCGGTGGGGGCGGCGCGACAGCCTGCGCGTGATGGCGGTGCTATATCTGGCCAGCGCGCTGGGCTGCGCATTTGCATGGGACTGGTATTCGCTGATCTTTTTCCGGGTGATCGGCGGGCTGGGCATCGGCGGATCGTCGGTGCTGGGACCGATGTACATCGCGGAAATCGCTCCGGCCAAGTGGCGGGGACGCCTGGTGGGATTGTTTCAATTCAATGTGGTGCTGGGGATTCTGATAGCCTACCTTTCGAATTACCTGATCGGGCTGGCGAATTTCGGCGCAGCCGAGTGGCGCTGGATGCTGGGCGTCTCGGCGCTGCCCGCGGCCGCATTCATGCTGCTGCTATTGGGCATACCACGCAGCCCGCGCTGGCTGGTGAAGAAGCGGCGTGTGGCGGAAGCCCGGGAAGTGCTGCGGCTGGCCGGCGAAGAGAATTACGAAGCGGATCTGCAGGAAATCGTCGCGTCCATCGACGCGGAGCACGGGCACGGCGACGAGCCACTGTTCCAGCGCAAGTATCGCGTGCCGATTCTGCTGGCGGTCAGCATCGGCCTGTTTAACCAACTCTCCGGGATCAACGCCATACTCTACTATTCGAGCTACATTTTCCTGCAGGCCGGTTTCACCAAGGATTCGGGCAACCTGCAGTCGGTGGCCATTGGCGCGACCAACCTGCTATTTACGATGATCGCCATGTCGGTGATCGACCGGATCGGGCGGAAGACATTGCTGCTGATCGGATCGGTGGGGCTGGCCATCTCACTGGCGGGCGTGGCGGCGGTCTTCGCCACTCACAGCCATCAGGATCTGCTGGTCTGGTTATTGATTTTCTTCATCGCGTCATTTGCTTTCTCGCAAGGAGCGGTGATCTGGGTGTATCTGAGCGAAGTATTTCCCACCCGGGTGCGGGCCAATGGGCAGAGCCTGGGCAGCCTCAGCCACTGGTTGATGAATGCACTGATTTCGCTCACGTTCCCGTGGGTGGCGAGCATTTCGCGGGCAGCCCCGTTCGCTCTGTTCGCGGGCATGATGGCTCTGCAGTTCTTTGTGGTGCTGGCGTTTTTCCCGGAGACCAAGGGCGTCACGCTGGAGCAGATGCAGAAGAAGATGGGGATCGCCTGACGGCTACTCGGCTGCCAGTTCGAATCGATGCGGCTTGGGCTGCGCTGCGGCGCGCTGTTGTTCGATGGCGTCCGCGTCCAGCGCGTCCAGGGCATCGGCGGCGGCGCGCACGTGCGCCGGCGGGACAGCGATGGTTTGCATGTTCAATTCCACCAGCCGCCAGCGCGCGAAATGCAGCACGTTGTGCCGCAGCGTGATATCGTGCACGGCGGCAGCCTGCCTGGCCATGGGGGTGGCCAGGGTCGCCAGGTTCACGCCCTTGGCCAACTCCTCTTTGGTGAAGCTGCCGATGGACTCGCCGTCGATCTTCAAGCTGTAGCGGGCGGCAGTCAGGCCCGTCACCTTCATCGGCTCCTGGTTTAGCGCGTCCACGACATCCGACGCGCGCAAAGCCAACGCCAGCACGTCGTCCTTCGGATCAATGGGCATGGGCAGAGCGTCGTCCGCCTGGGTCCATGAGATGCGATCGCCCGCGGTCAGATCGGTCACCCGGGCGTGGCCGGTGTGAACGACGGTGGCGCCGGCGGCATCGATCTCCACGGCGGCGACCAGAGCGGGCGCATGCCACGATTTGAGGAGCGCCTCGGCCATGAGGAGATGTCCGGCGGGCGCGGGATGCACGCGGTCCGGGACTATTTTCTTGGCGCCTTCGGCATCCAGCTTACTGGCTTTCTCGAGCGCGGTGACCACGGGCGTGTTCAAGTCAGCCACCGTCAGCATTTCCTGCTGGCCCAACTGCTTGACGAATTCGGAGTAACGCAGCAGGACTTTGTTGTAGCCGCCATCGAAGGTGGGCGGACGGGTGACGTCGTCGAACGGCGAGGGCTGGATCACGGTGATGCGGATGCCCGCGAGGGATTCCTTCAGGCTTTGGATGATGTGGCGGTAGCCGGCGGCGTAGACGTCGAAGATCTTCTGATCGAACGCGCGGTACTTGGCATCGTTCATGCCCAGCATGATGGTGGTGACGGTGGGCTTGTAGGCCACCACGTCGCGCGCCAGGCGCAGGTCGATGGGTCCATTCATGCCGCCGTCCACCCGGTCGCCGCCCACGCCGGAGTGCACGAAGGCGATCTTCATTTGCGGAAAGCGCGTGACCACGTACGTTTCAACGAACGTGGTGTACAGGCGCTGGTCGGTGATGCTGTCGCCATAGAAGACCACGCGGTCGCCATCTTTCAAATAAAAATCGGCCTGGGCCGGCGCGGCGGTGGCGCACAGCGCGGCCAGCAGCACGCACATGGCGGCACGACGAAGGGTTGGCATGATCCTCACAGTATAGGGTGAAACGGCGTAGGCTGGTAATGATGATACTTAAAGCACCGATTCTCCTGATGGCGCCTCTGGCCCTGCTGGCCCATGACCTGATGCCGGCTCCGGCGAAAGTCCAGATGGGCCAAGGCCGCCTGCGCATCGACCGCAATTTTTCATTCATACAGTTGAACGGGTATCGCGAACCGCGCCTGGAAGCCGCCGCCGCGCGGCTGGTGGAACACGTGGCGCTGAAGACGGGAATCCCCATGAATCCGGGGGTGGCGGGCCGCGCGCCCGAGCCGGCGCTGGTGGTGTATTGCGACCATGCGAGCGCACCGCCGCAGACCGCGCAAGAGGATGAATCGTACCGCCTGACGGTTACGCCGCTGGGCGCGCGGCTGGACGCTCCCAACCCGCTGGGCGTACTGCACGGGTTTGAAACTGTCCTGCAACTGGTGGATCTGGACGCGAGCGGATTCGGCATCCCGGCCGTAACGATCGAGGATCGCCCGCGTTTTCCGTGGCGCGGACTGATGCTGGACGTGGCGCGGCACTGGATTCCGCTGAATGAAGTGCTCCGCACGCTGGACGGCATGGCGGCGGTGAAGCTGAACGTGTTCCACTGGCACCTTTCGGAGAACCAGGGCTTTCGCGTGGAGAGCCGAGCCTTCCCCAAACTCCACGAGATGGGATCGGACGGCGATTACTATACGCAGGACCAGGTGCGCGAAGTGATCGCTTACGCGCGCGACCGCGGCATTCGGGTGATTCCGGAATTCGATATGCCGGGCCATTCAACGGCCTGGTTCGTGGGCTATCCGGAGCTGGCTTCGGCGGCGGGGCCGTATCACATCGAGCGCGATTGGGGCATCTTCGATCCCGCCATGGACCCCACGCGCGAGGAGACGTATCAATTCCTGGACACTTTTATCGGCGAGATGACGGGGCTGTTCCCGGACGAGTACTTCCACATCGGCGGGGATGAAGTGAACGGCAAGCAGTGGGACGCCAACCCGCGCGTGCAGGCTTTCATGCGCGAGCAGGGCCTTAAGAGCAACGAGGCGCTGCAGGCTTACTTTACGCGGCGGGTGCAGGCGCTGGTGGCCAAGCACGGGAAGAAGATGATCGGCTGGGATGAAATTTTGACGCCGGACATGCCGCACAGCATCCTGGTACAGTCGTGGCGCGGGCCGAAATCGCTGGCGGATGCGGCGCGCCAGGGAGTACACAGCATCCTGTCGAACGGGTACTATCTGGACCTGGGGTACGACGCGGCGCATCACTACGCGGTGGATCCGCTGGGGGCCGGCGCGGCGGATCTCAGCGAGGAGCAGAAGAAGCTGGTGCTGGGCGGCGAAGCCTGCATGTGGTCGGAATTCGTGACGCCCGAGGTGCTGGATCTGCGCGTGTGGCCGCGCGCGGCGGCCGTTGCGGAGCGCTTGTGGTCACCGCAAAACGTGACGGACGAACCGGATATGTACCGGCGGCTGGCGGCTGTGAGCCGGGACCTGGAGTGGCTGGGCCTTACGCACGTCTCGGAGCGCGAAAGAATGCTGGAACGCCTGGCGGGCGGCGGTCCGGTGGGGCCGGTGCGCGTGCTGGCGGAAGTGGTGGAGCCGGTGAAGGACTACGCACGCGGCGAGGTGCGGCATTATGACAGCTTCTCGCCGTACATCGGGCTGGTGGATACGCTACCGGGCACGGGCGAGGTGCCGCGGCGGTTTGCGGAGCTGGTGGACAGCGGAAAACCGGAAGATCTGGCGAAGATCCGGGAATGGCTGACATTGTGGCGGGACAACGATGCGAAGCTGGAACCCCTCATGGCCCATTCCACGCTACTGGCGAGAGATGCTGAGATATCCAAGGATTTGTCGGCCATTGCGGCAGCTGGTTTGCAGGCGCTCGACGGGGGGCATCCGGCGGCGGGTTGGACGGACCAGCAGAAGGCTTTGCTGGAGCGGGCCGCACGGCAGCACGGGGAACTGTTGCTGAGCGTGGCGGCGCCAATCCGGAAGCTGATCGAGACCGCGAAATAACGGGCTTCTCCTGGTCTTATCGGCGTTCATCCGCGTTCATCGGCGGCAATAAGACAAGCACAGGCCCTTGCACGCTGCCCGCGATTAACAGACAATATAATATTAATAGCTGGTTAGAAAGGAGCCGCGCATGGCTATGCCCCAATTACCGCAACACCTGGGCGCGCTGGACGCCGCATTTTTGAATTTCGAGACGAAGGAGATGCCGCTGCACATCGGCGGCGTTTGCGTTTTTGAGGGAAGCATCCCGTTCGAGCGGTACGTGGCTACGATCGAGAGCAAGCTGGACGCGATTCCGCGGTACCGGCAGAAGGTGATGCGGCCCTTCCTGGACGTGGGATACCCGACGTGGCAGGTCGATCCGGACTTCGATATCCGGCGCCACATCTTCCACTTGAAGCTGGATTCGCCAGGCAGCGACGAGCAACTGCGGGAACTGACCGGCCGCATCTTCACGCCGCTGCTGGACCGCAACAAGCCTCTTTGGGAGACATATGTGGTGGACGGGCTGAGCGGCGGGCGCTCGGCGGTGATCTGCAAGGTGCACCACTGCATCGTGGACGGCGTGGCCGGGATCGGCTTGCTGACGGTGATGATGGAAACGTCGCCGGAGGAGCACCGGTTGCCGAGAAAAAAACGCCATCCCGCGCCGAAGCCGCCGGATAGCGCAACGCTGTTCGTGGACGCCTTTGCCAACAGCGTGACGCAGATTCCCAAGCGCCTGGCGGACGTGCGCGATGCGCTGGTGGGTTACGGCGCGATGCTATGGCACGACAATTTCGCGGCACTCGGCCTGGAGCGGGTGGCGGACATGATGCCGGAGCTGTTGTCGCCGCTGGAGCATCTGCCGTTTAACCGGCCCTGCTCCGGGGAGCGACAGGTTTTCTGGACCGAGTTTCCGTTCGCCGAAGCGCACGCCATCAAGAAGGCCTACGGCTGCACGGTGAACGACGTGATCCTGACGGTAGTGGCGGGCGCGGTGTCACGATATACGAAGCTGCACGGCCAGACCGTGAAGAACCGGTTCTTCCGTCCGCTGGTGCCGGTGAACGTGCGGCCGCCAGGAGAGTCGATCGGCGCCTTCGGCAACCTGATTTCCCTGCTGCCGATCACGCTGCCGTTGGGTATTCGGGAGCCCATTGCGCGCTTGAAACACATACACGAACAGACCGAGGCCATGAAGGGCGCGCGCATGCCGGAACTGGTGCGGCTGGGCCTGGCGTGGCTAGGGCTGCTGCCGCCGCCCGTACAGGCGTTTCTGGCCGAGAACCTGGGATGGCTGAACACTCCGGTGCCGCTGTTCCACATGGTGTGCACCAATGTGCCGGGTCCGCAGATCCCGCTGTACGCCTGCGGGAAGCGCATGGTGGCGTGTTATCCGCACGTACCGACCGGCATGGACGTGGGGATCAGCGTGGCAATTGAAAGCTACAACCAGACTCTTTATTTCGCCCTGACCACGGATGCGCTGGCGGCTCCTGATGGGGCACGGATGAAGGAGTTTCTGGAGCAGTCGTTCCATGAGTTGCGCAAAGCGGCCGGAATTCAGCCGGAGAAGCGGCCGCGGGTATCAGGGTTGCCTGCGGCGCGCGAAGAACGCCTGGAGCAACTCCACGCAGTCAGCCGCTAGCACGCCCTCTACGATCTCGACACGGTGATTCAACAGGTCGGAGTCCGCGATGCGGAACTTGCCGCGGACGCCGCCGAAGCGCAGATCGCGCGCGCCGAACACCAGACGTGCCATGCGCGCAGCCACCAAGGCGCCGGCGCACATGGCACACGGCTCCAGTGTGGTGTACAGAGTGGCCTGCTCCAGCCGGTAATTTTGAATAGAAGCCGCGGCGGCGCGGAGGGCCAGCATCTCGGCGTGCGCGGTGGGGTCGCGCAGGGCGATAGGGGAGTTTTGCCCACGGCCCACGATGGCGCCATCCACAACCACGACAGCTCCCACGGGCACTTCGCCGGCGGCCTCCGCCTGGCGGGCCAGCATCAGCGCCTCGCGCATGAAGGTGTCGTGCATGCGTCAGCGAGCGTTGCCGCCCCCGCGCAGGGAATAGACAAACTGCCGGATCTCAAGGCGCTCGCGCTCGGCCTGCTCGGCCGACTTCTGGGACATCTGCTGGTAGAGGTCCAGTTCTGTACGGGCCTTTTCCTTTTCGCCCACCCGTTCGTACGCCTGGCCCAGGCGATAGTGGGGCTCTTCCATTTGCGGAGTCACTTCGATCGCCTTGCGGTAAGCCGAGATGGCGCTGGGATAATCCTGTTGGCCGGAGAACACGATGCCGAGTTGTAAGTAGGCGGCGCCCAGGGCCGGATCGAGGCGGATGGCTTTTTCGAGCAATTGCCGCACGCGCGCGGGCGTGCCGGGTTCTCCGGCATCCTGGCGCTGTTTCCATAGACTGACTGCGTAATAGTAATTGGCCCAGGGGTTGTCGGGATTGCGGGCGGCGAAGCGGGCAAACTGTTCCGTGTAACCAGGCAACCGGGTGATCTCGCTGCTCTGTACTTTCCCCAGGAACAGGTAGGGCTCGGGATTCGCGGGATCCAGATCGCAAGCCTCAAAGAAACGCTCGGCGGCCCGATCGTAGGAGCCGCGCACGTACCAGGATGCGGCCAGGCCCAGCAGCATGCGGAGCGAGCGCGGAAACAGGCGATTCCCCTTGTTGAAGACCTCGGTGGCAGGCTCGGCCGCGCGGTGCTTCAACAATTCAGCGCCCCAATCAAACAGGTTCGTCTCGCTCGAATCCATTTCCGCCGCGCGCTGATATTCGCGCACCGCTTCGAGGGGATTACCCTGATTTTCCGCAGCGACGGCGCGGGAGTGATGCATCTCGGCGGCGGCCGGCGGCGCTGCCGGAGAGGCGCCCTCTAACGAGACAGTGGCCCTGGTGAGTGACTCGGCGGAACGCATCACAGTATCTGAGCCGTGGCCGCCATGCGCGGTAGTGTCAGTCACTCCCGCGACAATGAAGTCAGGCTCGTCGAAGAACGCATATTGGAGAGTGAGATCGAGTGTCTTCGTCTGACTGACTGCAACGGTGAAGGGGCCGGCGGAAGCCTCGCCCCCGTCCGCTCTCGCGCGCAGCGTATAATTGCCCGCGGGGAGCGCTGGAAAGCGATAACGGCCTTGCGCGTCGGTTTTGGCAGTGAGTTGCGGGCCGCCTGGCTTCGGCTGTAAGTCCACGATAGCGGCGGCTACGGGGTGGCCTTGGGAGTCGCGCAGGGTGCCCTCAAGCGTAGCCAGACTCTGAGCGGAGACTGCCATCACCGTCAGGAGAAACGCGCGGGTTAGTCTGGCCGGCGCCGGCATACATTCATCATTGTAACTGCCGCAGCGCGTCTTCCGCCTGAACGTGGCCGGGATGCTGTTTGAGCAAAGCCTGAAGGACGGCGCGTGCCTTCTCCGGTGCTCCCTCCAGGGCGTAGACACGCGCGAGGTTCAGATAAGACTGATCGAAGGCGGGCGCTACGCGGATACATTCCTCGAACTTGGCGACGGCATCATCACGGTGGCGCGTCCGCAGGTAGAGTATGCCGAGGTTGTTCAGAGCCTCGGGGTAGGTGGGGCGCAGGCGCAGGGCGGTTTGGAGATATTGGAAGGCGCGGCCGGCCTGGTCCTGCTGCGCGAGCACCATCGCCAGGTTGTAATTCGCCTCCGGATCCCGGGGACGAGCTGCCAGCGCCTTTTCGAGCGTCCTCCGGGCTTCATCCCAGCGCTTTTGAGAACGGTAGGCGTTGCCCAGATTCTCCAAGGCGATCCAGTAATCGGGGCTGACGCGCAGGGCTTCTTGAAAATAGTGGACGGCTTCGTCCATGCGGCCGCCGCGGGTGGCCAGCAGGCCGAGGTTGTTCCAGGCATTCGGCAACGTATTGGGGTAACTCGCGGTCATCTTCACGGTGCGCTCGAAGCTCTCCCGCGCCTGGCGATCCTTCTGCTGTTTCAGATAGACGCTGCCGAGCCCATACTGCGCTTCCGCGCTGGAGGGATCGTCACGCAGGGACAGGTGGAAAGCGGCTTCGGCCTGCTCGAAATAGCCGCGCTCGAAGAACACGGTACCGAGGGTAAGGTTGTTGCGCCCGTATTCATAGGTTGCGGCAACGCCGGGAAACGGCAGCGCCCGCGCCAGGCGATCCGCGGCGCTCCGGGGAATCTGACGGCAATCTTCTTCGGCGTGCGCGGGGCTTACGGGGCCCTGGTACACCTTGACGACGTCGCCTTGCTCGTCGATCAGGAAGGACGTAGGGAGGGCCAGGTCCCGTCGGCGATCGAATAAGTTGCGGTAGAGAATGTTGTAGCCGGCTGCCAGGTCGCTGGATTCGTCCGCTTTGATGGTGTGGAGCTGGAGAAGAGACGACATGGTTCTGGGCTTGTCGGATTCGGGCGCGTAAAGGGTGACGAGGGTGGGCTTGCCAGCGAGGCCGGTGTCCGGCGCCGCCACTGGGGACAGGAGCCAGGTTTCAACGGTGTCAGGGAGAGCCTCGCCGGCCGGCTGCCGCGGTGCGCCGGCTTTTGCGGGCGTGCGGAAAGTCTCCTGACGGACTGGAGCGGAACCCTCTTCGACGTGGATGCGATGGTTGAGCGGCAGCCCGTGGAGCTGCTGCACCAGGCCGCTCGGCCAACGGATGGCCGCGCTCACCGGGCCTTTCGCGTCGCCTAACCCAAAAAACAGGTCTTTGCCGTGCTGAGAGAGGAATCCCGAACCAGCCTGCAGGGTTCTGGTCTGGCGGCCCGCACCGGTTTCGACTGTCACGGTTGCGCCGATGGCATCGGGATTGGACTTCACGCCACGCAGGCGGAAGGCGATGGACGGGGCCAAACGTTCGATCACGTTCTTCAGCAAGCGCAGTTGCGGCGCATTGCGGTTCTTCAGGCAGACTTCGAGACGCCCATCGTGATCGAAATCCGCCAGGGCGAAGGCCCTACCATCCTCGATGAAGTCCAGACCTACGGCGCCTGAGACATCCGAAAAGGTGCCGTCGCCATTCTTTGCATAGAACACATTGCGCTCGAATCCGCTCCAGGTATAGTCGGAACGGATCAACTCATTGAGGGCGTTCCATCCCTGCTCATAGTCGGGAGAGGCTTTCGCATCAATGGGCGACTTAGCCACCACCTGACGCCAGAAAAAGCTATCCAAGTCTTCCTTGACTGGTCCGGATAACATACCATTGGCGACATACAGATCGAGATAGCCGTCGTGGTCGAAGTCCCAGGCATCGCTCGACCATGCCCAGCGGCCCATCCCGACGCGGGCGGCGGCGGTCACATCCCGGAAGTTGCCACCACTGTTGCGAAACAGCGAGTTACCCATGGCATGCTTCCGGTAGAGCAGCCGGATGGGCTCGGCCGCTGTTTTTTGGAAGTCGTCCTGCACGGAGATGCGCTCACCGACTGCGGTCCACATGTTACCGACATAGAGATCCGCGGCGCCGTCGTTGTCACCATCGAACCAGCAGACGCTCATGCCGGCGCCGACATCTTCGACGCCTGCCTGGCGGGCGACGTCGGTAAATGTGCCGTCACCATTATTACGGTATAAGTTCTTGCGGCCGAAGTCGTTCACTACATATAAGTCGGGCCAGCCGTCCTGGTTGTAATCGTTCCAGCCGCAGCAAAAGCTGTAGCGGGTATTGTTCACGTCGAGGCCCGCGGCGCCGGTCACATCACTAAAGGTTCCGTTTCCATTGTTCCGCATCAAATAGTTAGGCGGACCATTTTCCGCGGCATAGTAAGGAACGGGATACTGGTACTGATCCGTGCCCTGATAATAGGAATACAGGCAGAAATAGACATCCAGCCAGCCGTCGCGGTTGTAGTCGGCGGCGGCGGCTCCCGTGAATGTGCCTTGCGGAGCGCCGGCAAACCGAAACGCTTCCGGCTTTCGCAGAAATCTGCCGCCGCCCTGATTTAGAAACAGGAGCGGACCATTGGCGCGCACGACCAGCAGGTCCTGGCGCCCATCGTTGTCGAAGTCCGCAATGAGCGCGCATGCGGTATTTTCGAGGATGCCAACGCCGGAAGCCTCGGTAATGTCCTCGAAAGTTCCATCACCGCGGTTTCGATACAGCCGGTTGGGAAGGCCAGCGGGCTGGCACACGTAGAGATCGTCGAACCCGTCGCCGCCGAGGTCGCCCACAGATACGCCGTGGTGGCCGTAGATGTCGATGCCGCAGGCGCCATCGAGAACCGTGCGCCAGTAATCGACTCCATGCGACAAGTGCCGCGAGTAAGAGGGATTGCCGCCTAAGGCGGATGAAGTTACGTCGGCGAACCAGGGCGCGGCCGCCCGGCTGCGGGTCTCTTCCGCAGCGGACCAGAGGCGGACCTGATAACCGCCGGAGGACGACGGAACCCATTCGATGTCCCAGAAGCCGGCGCGCTGCTCGCGATGAAAGTTCGCGCCGCCGCCGACAAATTCATACCGGACGCGCGTCCGCAAGCCAGACGATGTCATCTCCAGGTGGGTTACCTGAAACTCCGCTACAAGAATCGCCGTGTAAGTGGCTAATTCTTCCCGTACTTCGCGAAGGAAGTTATCGGATTTGAGAACGGCCCGCGGTGCGAAGGTAACCCGCCGGACTTCCAGCGCGGGGCCCGCGCGCACAATACGGGACTCGGCCGGCCGCGGGGAAGCGCCCTGGAAATCGGGCGCCAGCGACCTGGCGACCGCCTCCATCTTGCGCGGCGACTCCAAGAGCCCGGCTCGCCAGTCCGCCAGAATTGCGGCGACACGGTCGTGCTCCTTTTCACCGGCAAACTCATCGCTCCCGGCCTGCCTATTGTGAAGGGCCGCATCGAGCGGCGCCGCGGTGCGATAGCGGGGATGAAAGTGAAAATCGGGGCCTGCGGCGAAAGCGGCTGGAGCGCCGAGATGAGAAAGCCCAGACCCGCCCAGGAGAGCGGCCGACCGCAGGAGGAAGCCGCGCCTTCGGATCTTTCCCGAGTCAGCCACTAGAAGACGAAGTCCAGGTCCGCGGTGTAGCGCCGGCCGCGTTGACCGAAGAAGAGCCCGTACGCGGGGTCGGCGATGTTCCCGTGGAAGGCGCCGGGATTGAAATGATCGGTCAGGTTGAAGCCGCTGACGGAGGGGCGGATGGTGTATTTCGGACTCACTTTGATGTCCTTCGAGAAGCGCGCGTCCAGCGAAACGAAACCCGGGAACCGGCCGGCATAGGGCACGCCGACATAGTTCTGATAAGCATCGGTGACGGCGTAGGGGAATCCGCTGCGATATTCAAAAACAGGCGCGATGCGGAATCCCTTGGGGAGCGGCACCAGTCCCCAGGCCAGAAAACGATTAGGCAGATCGGATGGCAGATTGCTGAACTGATTGCCGTGAACGATGGGCACGGGAAAGCTGCCCAGGAAGCTGCCGAAGTCGTTCAGATCGCCGCGCGCCAGGCTGCGTACGTAAGAGAAAAACAATTCGCGTTTTTCGCGCAGCCGCACGCGGGTGGTGACCTCGAACTGGTGATAGCGGGCTGTGCCTGTGCCGGAAAGCAGGTAAGCTCCGATATTGGCCACGGGATCCGGCAACACGGTATTCAGGATCACCAACCCCGACGATTCGCTTTGTATGTAGCCCACGCGCAGCTTCACGCGCTCGGAGAGCGGCTGCTCGATCTCGATACTCCCGGTGGCGCTGCGCGGCGAGAAGTTGCCGGCTATAGGTCTCCCGAAAACGAACGGGTAGCGGGTATAGACCGTCCCCAAACCGTTCTCATAAACAAACGGTCCAGCAGAAATCCGGCCCAAGGGATCGTACATGGTGATCACCTGGCTGGGATATTGATTGAAGGCGTAGACGCTCAACGGCACGCGGTCGTAAAACAAGCCGAATCCGGCGCGCACGGTGGTGCCGAGATGGGGGAGAATTTCCCACGCGATTCCGGCGCGCGGCGCCACGCGAAAGGTCTCCGACCGTTCCTGGGATTCGGTGCGGATTCCCAGATCGACGGCCAGGCGCGGCGTCACAATCCAATGGTCCTGTCCGAAGAATGCATACTCCGTATCCCAGCGGCGAAACGGCAGGCCGCCCGTAAAGCCGATACTTTCGATCAACTGTCCGGTGGAATTGAGGAGATCGATGGGATGGTCGATCACCTGGCCGTTGTCGGTGCTCTCGGCCATGTAGGAACCGACCTTGAAGTTGTGGGTCCCCGCCCACCTGGTTGAGCCGAATGCGAAGACCGGAGTCCAGCTGAGCCGCGATGAATTGCGGTTCTGGCGCGCGAAATAGCTGCCGCTATCGCCGGCGGGAGTCATGACCAGGTCCTCGACTCCCTGGCCCCAGATGCGCGCATCGAACCAGGTCGCCGAAAAGGTGTTCTCCAGGATGCCTCCGCCCAACGTGTACCGGTCGGCCAGCGTGACCGTGTAATTGTGCATGCTGGCGTCGGGGGTGGTGGGCTCCGGATTGAAGAAGTTCAGATTCACGAAGTCCAGGCGCTGGGGAGCTATGTGCATGGTGGCAGTCACCAGGTGCTTAGGCGATGCGATCCAATCGAATTGGGCGAAGGAGTTGATACCTTCCTGCTTTTTCCGGTTGAAGGGAAAAGGCAGCTCGTAAACCGAAGTCTTGCGCATCTCATATTCGAACCCCTCCGAGAAATAGAGCTTGCCGGCGATCAGGGGTCCTTCGAAGTTGATGCGGGGAGTAGCGTCGCGCAGACCGCGCATGTGGTAGCTGCGAATGACAAAATCGGGAAAGGGATCGTTCAATTCCCATTTCCACTTCTCACCGCCGCGCCGGGTCTCGACCGAGACGAGGCCCGCGCTGAAGCGTCCATACTCCGCCAGGTAAGGCGTCTGATAAAAGCTGAGAGACTGCACACTGTCGATGGGCACGGTCAAGCCGAACTGACCCGTGGCGGGATCGGTGACATCGGCCGAGTTGACGATCAGCGCGGAGCGATGCTCGGCGGCGCCGGAGAGTATCAAAGCGCCGGAGGGGTCGCGCACGATGCCGGGCAACATGGGCAAAGCATCGGCGGCGGTGGCCGGCCGGCCGGGCATCTCGGTTATGGTGTGCACATGGAGGTCGTTGGGCGCGGATGCGCCCTGCTCCACGGGGGTGGCCGTATCTTTGACTTCGATGCTTTCCTGCCGCGCCAGCGCGGGAATCAACGTGAGCTCGACCGACACCGCACCTGACTCGGACAAATCCAAGTCATTCTTGTGTGTGCTTTCGAAACCATCCTTAGACGCCGCGATGTCATACCGGCCGGGTTTCAAGTCGATGAATCGGACATGTCCGCCTGGATCGGTAATGGCCGCCGAAAGCCCGGTGTGACCGAGGGTCAGCGCCACGCGCACGCCAGGCACAGCCTGATTCGATGCGTCGACGACTGACACGTCAATCGATAAGTCTGCTGGCGACGCAGCAGCGTGTGCAGCCACCAGCCAGGCAGACGCGGCTACGCACACCCATCCCCGTACTCGCATTAATATCCAGTTTAACGCGTTAAAGATGGCTTACGTACATGGCGCCCATAAGGTTGCGGGGAGGTTATGTTATCCGGTTTCCGTCGAATTACACTACACGTTTGGCGTTCGCCGCTCGTCACAATTTCGGACACCACGGAGGACTCATGAAACTCCTCGCGCTTTGGCTGCTTCCCGTGGCCCTGACGGCCGGGCAGGCGCGCTACGCCCGGATCGGCGACTTTGACGGCCAGGTGGAGGTGCAATTGCAAGCCGCCGACGATTGGCGTCCGGTGAGGCGCAACATGCCGATCCGCGAGCTGTCGTGGCTGCGGACGCCGGCATCCTCGCGCGTGGAAGTAGAGCTGGATGACGGCAGCATTTTGCGGCTGGGCCCGGATTCCCAGGTGGAGCTTTCCGACTACACACGCTTGTCAACCGGGCAGCGCATCACACTCATCT
>DATGGM010000191.1:0-6914 GCA_035308525.1 Bryobacteraceae bacterium | reverse complement strand
TTCTGGGGCTGACTTACAAGGACATCGTGACGGACATGGCGGACGCCATTGCTTACTGCCAATACGCCGGCGATGCAGAAGGCGGTAACGGCTCGAGTGACGGAGGGGGATGGTCTTATTATTGCGCACCAGGACAGTATTCGTACGACGACAACTCGGTTTCACAATGGAACGCTGTGGGCCTCATCGCCGCGGAGCGCGGCTTTAATATACCCATCCCGACGGTTACGAAGGATACCAATCAAGTATGGGTAACTTACAGCCAGGAAACGAACATTAGCGAAGGGGTTTTTGGCGGTATTGCCAACAGCGGCTCGCTGGTCGGGGCCTTTGGATATAGTCAATATGCCTACGAGCCGTGGGGACCTTTTGCCGTCACTCCTTCAGGTATGGTACAGATGGCGATGGACGGTATAGGCCGCACCGCCGCGGGGGCGGCAGACCAGCGCTGGAACATGGCGGAAACCTTCTACCATGATAATTTCTGCTTTAACAGCGCGACGAACTACGGCCCGGGGAGTAACGGTTACTACTATGATCCCCTTTACTATACGTACGGCATGTTTTCATTCTCCAAGTCCATGCTGCTGCACGATCCGGGCGGGGTGCTGACACCCATCACCTACCTGCAGGACGAGCCCGCCGGCACGAATCCGATCGACTGGTACGGGGACCTTACATCAGCTTATGGTGGTACAGCGGCGTGCAACGGTTTTGCGCAGACTTTGGTAAGCAGGCAGAATTCGGACGGTCACTGGGGCTATCCGAGTTTTTACAACGAGAACTCTACGCAGAGTCTGTTTGAGACACCGTGGGCGCTTATCATCCTGAAAGGATCGGTATTTACTGCGTGCATCAATAATCTGTACGGGAAGGGAAAGCCCAACACGCCTACCAGCAAAGCCAGTGTCACGCTGACATGGTCTCATCAGCAGAACGCAACCGGATACGCCATACTCCGGAAGTCCACTCTCACGGGGACGTTTGCACAAATTGGAACCAGTACGTCGACGGTTTTCGTGGATAACACCGGCGGTCTTCTCAACGGCCATACTTATTACTACGCGGTGAATCCGCTCCAGGGTTCCACGGCCATTTGCGAATCGAACACCGCGACGGTCACCATCCCGAGATACCATTGAGTCAGGCGGGTCGAAAATCTGAGGCCCTCGGGGTTGGATTTTTGGCCACCCCGGGGGCTTTCTTATTTTGGAGACACGATTGAAACGCGTAATTACACAACTGATCGTCCCTATCATCGTATTGGCCGGTAAGCTCATGGCTGGTTCTCCCGCCGGGCAGCAGCCGGTGTTTATCTATTTGTACGCGCGCATCACCGACCACGTGAACGTGGACGTAAGCGAAGACCGCCTGCGCCGTTTACTGCCGCTCATTGAGCGCTACCGCAAGCAGCATCCCGACATCCACGTTTCCGCCACGATTCTGTTTTCCGGCGCGGCCAGCCAGGCTCTGGCCGACCGGAACGACCAGACCCATATCGTGGACTACACGAGGGACTTCATTCAGCGCGGGGTGATCGAGCCGGGTTACGACGGAACCGACGAACCGACCTACAGGCATCGGCCGGTCAACGACTTTTCGAAGGCTATAAGCGCCGAAGACCGCTGGCTGGTGCGGGTGAATACGGCGGAAAAGGTGCTGACCGAGGCACGCGATCCGCTCACGGGGGACGCCGTGCCCGGGCGAGACGGCGGTCTGAAGAAGATGCAGGAAGTGTTTGGGCAGGCGCTGTGCATCACTGGAGTGGCGTTAGCGGTGCCGGACGCCTCTTGGGGCGTCATGCCGGAGATGGGCGCCGATACCGAAACGGTGCACCGCATACGCAAAATGAATGCCGGTGCGATCATGTTCGGTATCTCCGACGCAGACCCGCTCCACGCGCCGCTGTTCCGCATTTGGGAGGCGTCATTCAGCAAGGCCATGAGCCCGGTGCCCGAAACGTCGCCTGAGTTATTCTGGCAGGATCATGTGCTGCGTTCTTCGGAATCGAGCGGTCCGGATTTGCGCCTCTTCCGCGCGTCGGACGGACCGGAGGCCATGCAGAAGGCGATGGGAAAGCTGGACCGGTCCAGGATTCGCATCCTGCACGTGGAGCTCGCGAACCAGCGGAATTACTTGACGCCGCCCTTTGCGTCCTTCACCCAGTATCCGCCGCTGGCCTATGCGTATTTGCATCCGGACCACCCGCAATTGCCCGCGGAGGCCCGCCGCCCGTCCGCCGACGTGGATGCCGCCTACGCTAAAGAGAGCGGGACGCTCGACTGGTTGACGCGCGAATTCTTCCCCGCCAACTCCGGGAGCCACTTCGTGGCCAGCAAGAGCCTGCTCGAGATGGCGGGCGCCGACACGGGCTACAGCATACCGGTGGAGCGTTTGCGCACGGCCCTCGAAGACGCTCTGAGAACCTGGGGCAGCGGCCCCACCCCTCCGAAGTATCTGTACGCCGACGGGCATTACCTTTCGCTGGCGGATATGTTCCAGGTGATGACCGGCAGCTTGGCCGAGTTTCATCATACGGGCAAGCTCCCAACGACGGTGCGCCTGCTGCGGGTGTACGGACCAACCGATATCACTAATACGAGAGGACCTGGCGCCGGCGAGGTCAGTGTGGCGTCGGTCGCGCGCGTTTGCGCCGGGCTGAACGATGCCCTGCACGATGAAAGCTGGAGCCCGCTGCCGAAGAATGCCGTCCCATCTCACGTGACGGTTGACGGTATCGAGCTGAACTCCGCGCAGTTCCTGCGGCTGATGGCCGAGGCCTTAGTGAGCGGCAATGCGGAAAGCAAGCTTAAAGTCAAAATGACCGACATGTTCTGGGGCCGCGACGCGACCTATTACCGTTCGCGTTCGCTTCGCGACGAAAGCGTCGCCTGGACCTTCAAGCCGGCGATCCTGCAGCACTGACCGTTACGACCCTAGTTTGATGATTGCCGCGCGCAGGCGCGCGTGCTGCCGCATCAGGCGCAAGTAGCGTGCTTCATCGGAACCGTGCTTCGCAAGAATAACCGCTTCGACACCGGTCTTTTCGTCCGGGGTCCAGTTCCGTGAGATGCTGCGGAGGACTTCGCTATCCATGTGCATCGCTGTGCAACGGATAGCCAGATTCCGCACGCGGAACCGGTCCCACGCGCCAGCCTCGGTGTCCGCGCTCTCATACAGCAGGTAGGAGCGAGCCAGCTTCTCCAAGGTGCGCCGCGAGCTGCGATAGCCAGGCGTTTGGCGCATGCGCCGCTCCTCGCGCTCCACCAGTTGCGCGGCTTCGCTTTCCAGCGGGCGAAAGCCTAGCTTCCTGTAGAACCAGAATGCGCCGGAGTCCAGGGCTTCATCGTTCTCCCATCCGATCTGATAGGGATCCACGGAAAAGCAGGTGACCCCCAGGGTCTGGCGGAACAGGCGCAACAGGCGCGCGTAGAGCCATGCCGATTCGCCCTCGCGGAACGTGTAATACAGGTTGAAGCCAACCTCGGCGCGTTCGCAGAGCGACAGCACCTCCACATAGCCGGCCGGCACTCCGTTCTTAAAAAACATCCCTGCGTGGTACGCGCGCAGCGGCAGGCGCCACTCCGGCGGTACGCCGAAGAAGACGATCTCGACGCCGCGGCCCGCCTCCGCCCGGAAAACCAGATCCGCGTCCGGATGCGTGAAGCCGTATAGCTCGCGGTAGCGCATGGCGGAGGTGTCCAGAATCAAGTCGAGCATCTTGCGGGCCTCCCTTCGGGAAAGCCTGGAGACCGGCATGCGCGGGGCGTCGAGCTCCCGCGCCAGGGAGATGTCGCTCCGCCGCAACAACGGCTCGCGATGGTAGAACACCTTGCGAACCGGAAGCCGCATCCCCGAACGGCTGGTGCGCGACTGGCCTATCCGCCAGATCAGCAGCAAATCCAGCGATTCGTAAAGATCCGCGCGTTCGCGCTCGCCCAACGGTAGCGCGCCGATCTGCCACAGCATCCAGCCCAGCGCGCTCGATTTGCGGGGCCGCGCCGCATCCACCCACTTGCGGAATGGGACATGCGCCTCCACCGGCCAATCTTCGTCCACCAGCGGCAAGAAGCGCCGCAGCACTGGGCCGAGCTTGTCCGTGTGTTCGTAGTTCTCCCAATCGATCTCGATGTCGCGCGGATAGCGGCCGGCAAGCTGCCGGGCGACTTCGTAACTGAATACCGCCGAGAACGATGTGCCCGCGATGCCGGATACCTCGGCGTCCTCAAACGGCGCAAGATCGGGCAGCCCGGCAACCCGCTCCGCGAAGGAATGCAGGATCCCGTCCGCCAGCCGCACCACGTCCGCATCGGCCGGATACGCGCGCAGAAACAGCAGGCACTCGTGCAAGCGGATCAGCCAGGACGCATCGCGGGAGCGGTGGCGCGAGGTGGCCGCCAGGAGCCGCCGCAGATCCTTGGTATCCGGCGATCCGAAACGGCTCTTCCATTCTTCCAGGCGCACCAGCAAGTCCGTGGGCATTCGTTTGAGCTTAACGTCTTACGAAAGCCCGCGCACGGTTGCCTGCAGCGTGTGAATTAGCGCCTCCTTAGGCAGGCTGCGCACGATCGGGTCGATGATCAACCGCAAAGCCACGGGAATGTCCCGGGTCAGCGAAATGGCGCGGCATTCCAGGTATACGCCGCAGTCGCGGTCTCGCATCCGCCAGTACGTATTGAGGCGCCACAAGAACCCGTAGCCGGTGTCCGGCGGTTCCACCTTCTCGTCGGGCTTGCCGGCATGCTCCACCTCGGCCACGCGCGTGGTGTAGGAGCGGCAGCCGGCGCGCCCTCCCTCCAGGGAGAAATAGTGGACATCGTGATCGGTGTCCAGCACCACCGTGATGATTTTCTTCTTCAACACCCGCAGGAAAATCTTGAAATCGTCGCCACGGCGGCGGATCAGTTTGGATTCGATCACTTCGGGCTGGTAGACGACCTTGTGATTATCGTAGTCCTGGATTAGCGCCAACGCGCGCGCCACGGTGGCGCCCGGAACGAACGCGGCTCCAACCCAATCGTGAATCAGGCCGGCCGGCACTCTGACAGGGTCCTTGCCGCTCCAGAACTCCGCCACGATCTTGCCGCCACGCACCTGTTTCGCCCGTTTGGGCTGGCCGTCGGACCATAAGAACGCCACGCCGTCGAGCGTTTGTTGCATGGCCGCTTCCGCGTCGCGGACGTAGGCCTCGAATGCCTGTAGAGTCTCCGGCTTCAACTGCGCCGGTTGCACTTTTTCCGCCATGATCCAGCTCTTCAGGATAGCAGGGGGTTATAGAGATTAACAGACCCTTGATTCCGATGAATAACTGCGCGATACTTTGGTCATGCCGGTTTTGGAGCAATTTGAGCTGGAAGCCCCGGTGACCGGGGAAGTGGTCGATCGCGAGGAACTGGCCCGTCTGGCGCAGTGGTATTGGGAAATGGGCAAAGCAGAACGCCATCCGGAAGAGGATTGGTTCTGGGCGGAAGAAGAACTCCGCCGGCAGCGCCTGACCACCGAGTGCGAAGCTGGAAAAGAGCCCGGGGACGCGTAAAGGCTACTTGGCGGAAACCATTTTCTGCTGAATGGTCTTCCAACCGATCAGCGTCACCTGGTTGTCCTTGAGCGCCCGGCGGAAGTCCGGGCCGGTGATCACGTCGAAGTCCCGCTGCCGCCACGCGCTGCCCGTAAGCCGGGTGCCCTTCCGTGACGGCCTGCATCTCGGCATCGTCATACGCCATGTGGACGATCAACTCGGTCAGCCCCGGCTTGAGACCTTTCACCACTCCTAAGTAATAAGACTTCCAGTCTTCCGGCTTGCCGCCCGTGGCCATCACGATGGCTCCCGGCATGAGATCGTTATCCTTTAAGAGCGCCAGCATCGCGGCGGGTGCGCCTGGCGTGCGCAACGCCAGAAACGGCAGGCCATACTCCCGCGCCACTTTCACGTAGACGGAAAAGAACGCCGGATTAAATAACGCGGCCATGTGACTGTCGAGATGCGTCGGGTGGATGCCAACCTTGATGGCGCGTTCGACCTGGGCGCGGATCTCCATCTCCACCTCGGCCGGCCTGGCATTTTTCGTTACGAACGGAGAGTCCGGCCAGAGATTCCCGTCCGCGGCCAGCAGCCCCGGCACCAGGTTGCGGGAAGCCACGGGTCCCCAACGGTAGCTGTTCCATTCGCTGGTGAGCGTGAGGTGCAGGCCGAGATCGGCGTCGGGGTGCGCTTTGGCATATTCGGCAACCTCGGTCAGCCAGGGGCAGGGCACCATAATGCTGGCCGATGAAGCGGCGCCACGGTCGAGCGCTGCAAAGCTGGCGCGGTCCTCGGAGTGGCTGACGGCCAGATCGTCCGCGTGAACGATAAGCAGCTTCGTTGTGGCCGGGTAACCCAGCAGTTCGGCTGCGTTCCTGGTCTGGGCCGGAGCCAGCGCGCACAGCAGCGGCAATCCGAGCAGAAGCCGGTAGAGCATAAGCTATCCTCGCACCCGCGCCGCGCTGGCCGCAACGAAGGCGGAGATCAGGGGATGCGGACGGCCGGCTTCCGACGACAACTGCGGCTGAAACAGTGTGGCAATGAAGAACGGATGCGCCGGCAGCTCCACCACGCGAATGTCGCCGTTGTCTGAAAAACCGGACAGCACCAATCCGGTTGTCTCCAGCGCGTCCCGGTACGCCGGATTCACCTCGTAGTTGCAGAAATATCGCTCGGAGATTTCTTCGCGCCCGTAAATCTCCCAGGCGCGGGTGCCGCGCCGCAGATGAATGCCGGCAGCGGCGTGCAGGCTGGGCGCGCCGGACCGGTCCGGCATGGGGCAAACCACCGCGGTGATCAACAAGTTCGAAGTGGGGACGCCATGTTCCGCAGAATCGGCGTCGGCCAGTCCCATCACGTTGCGGGCATACTCTAACAGAGTATGTTGGAAGCC
>DATGGM010000190.1:0-11077 GCA_035308525.1 Bryobacteraceae bacterium | reverse complement strand
CCATCGTCGAGCACCTGCAGCATCACGTTGAACACATCGTGGTGGGCCTTCTCGATCTCGTCGAACAGCACCACTGAATACGGCCGGCGGCGCACGGCTTCGGTGAGTTGGCCGCCCTCCTCGTAGCCCACGTATCCGGGCGGCGCGCCGATCAGGCGCGCCACCGTGTGCTTCTCCTGGTACTCCGTCATGTCGATACGGATCATGGCGCGTTCGTCGTCGAACAGGAATTGCGCCAGCGCCCGCGCCAGCTCGGTCTTGCCTACACCGGTCGGTCCCAGGAAAATGAAGCTGCCGATGGGACGGTTGGGATCCTTCAAGCCCGAGCGCGCCCGAATGACCGCCTCCGACACGGCGGTGACGGCTTCATCCTGCCCGATCACGCGCTGGTGCAGCTCATCCTCCAGGTGCAGCAGCTTTTGCATCTCGCCCTCCAGCAGCTTGGTCACCGGCACGCCCGTCCACCGGCTGACCACCGCGGCGATATCCTCCTCGCCCACCTCTTCTTTGATCAGTGGCGACTGCGCCTGCTTCTTGGTGAACTGGTCGGACTCAGCCTGCAAGCGCTTTTCGAGCTCCGCCAGCTTGCCGTACTTCAGCTCCGCCGCGCGATTCAGGTCGTAGGCGCGCTCGGCCTTCTCCATCTCGGCCTTGGTCTGCTCGATCTGTTCGCGCAGCGCGCGCAGACTGGCGACGGTCTGCTTCTCAGCTTGCCAGCGCGCCTTCAGTGCGTCGCCCTCGGCTTTCAGGTCGGCGAGCTCTTTTTCCAGTTTCTTCAACCGGCCGCGGGAGGCGGCGTCCTTCTCCTTCTTCAGCCCTTCCCGCTCGATTTCAAGCTGCATCACGCGGCGCAGAATTTCGTCCAGCTCCGCGGGCATCGAGTCGATTTCGGTACGCAGCCGGGCAGCCGCCTCATCCACCAGGTCGATGGCTTTATCGGGCAAAAACCGGTCCGTGATATAGCGATTGGACAATATGGCCGCCGCCACCAGCGCGGAATCCTTGATGCGCACGCCGTGATGCACTTCGTAGCGTTCCTTGAGGCCGCGCAGAATCGAGATAGTGTCTTCGACCGAGGGCTGGTCCACCAACACCGGCTGGAAGCGCCGCTCCAGCGCGGCATCCTTTTCGATGTGCTTGCGATATTCGTCGAGGGTGGTGGCGCCGATGCAGTGCAGCTCGCCGCGCGCCAGCATGGGCTTCAAAAGGTTTCCGGCGTCCATGGATCCTTCGGCCTTTCCGGCGCCCACCACGGTATGCAGCTCGTCGATGAAAAGGATGATGTCGCCGGCGGCCTCCTGCACCTCTTTCAGGACGGCTTTCAAACGTTCTTCAAACTCGCCGCGGAACTTGGCGCCCGCGATCAGCGCACCCATATCCAGCGATACGATGCGGCGATTCTTCAGGCCTTCCGGAACATCGCCGCGCACGATGCGCAAGGCAAGCCCTTCTACGATGGCGGTCTTGCCGACGCCCGGCTCGCCGATCAGCACGGGGTTGTTCTTGGTGCGGCGGGACAGCACCTGGATCACGCGGCGGATCTCTTCGTCGCGGCCGATCACCGGGTCGAGTTTGCCCTGGCCGGCCAGCCTGGTCAGGTCGCGGCCGTAGCGTTCCAGGGCTTCATAGGTGGCTTCCGGATTCTGCGTGGTCACCCGCTGGCTGCCGCGCACTTCGCGCAGCGCCTGCATCAGCCGCTCGCGTGTGGCGCCGTATTCGCGTAGGAGGCGCCCGCTGAAGCCGCCGTCGTCGGTCAGCGCCAGCAGCACGTGCTCGACGGAAATGTAATCGTCTTTGAGCTTCTTGGCCTCGTCCTCCGCCTGGGTGAAGAGCCGGTTGAGGCGGGCGGTCACATAAAACTGGTCAGGCGCGCCGGATGGCCCGGACACCTTCGGCAGCCGGTCGAGCTCCTGCTCGAGGCGCGGCCGCAGCGTGTCGAGATTGACGCCCGCCCGCGAAAGGATGGAGCCGGCCAGGCCGCCTTGCTGCTCGAGCAAGGCGGCAAGCAGGTGCTCGGTGTCCAGTTGCTGATGGCCGTAGCGGGTAGCCTTACTTTGCGCCGCCCGGATCGCCTCCTGGAGTTTTTCCGTGAAACGATTGATGTCCATACCTCTATTTTGGACCGCAATGCTTCACTTGAGGTGCGGGACTTGTCCGATCTTCCGATCAGGATGTCCGCTATCGGGATAAAGGGGTTGATGCCAGGAACCGTCTACCAGCGTTTGCGGCCGAAACCGCCGCCGCTGCTCGCGCGATCCCCTTTGGGGCGCGCCTCATTCACGTTGAGGGTACGGCCATCCAGGTCCATGCCATTGACGGCGGCGATGGCTTTGTCGCCTTCGCTATCGTTGGCCATTTCCACGAAGCCGAAGCCGCGAGGTTGACCGGTATCCCGGTCTGTCACGATATTCACACGATCGACCGCGCCATGGGTTTCAAACAACGCACGGACAGCCTCTTCCGAAGCCCCAAAACTGAGGTTTCCAACAAAAATATTTTTCACGTTTTCACTTTTCCTTTACTGATTTGAAGGCGGCTAATTGGGAAGGTGGCCGAACGAAGGGTCAGCCTTGAATTGGCAGGAACATCAAACCAAAACTATTATAGCACACCGTTGCTTGTGCTATCCTGGTTGACAGGATCGCCCTCCAACCTGACGACCCGAGCGCCCCTGATCCCGGCAAGAGCTCGGCCCTTGCAGCAGTCCGATAGAGAAAGGGAGCCGCATTTCGATGTTGTACGACAGCACGAAGAGCCTCTTGCAGAGTATTTTGAAGTCGCTCGCCACAGTGGACGACGCGGGATGGGACGACCAGACCGAGTCCGGAAATGCCTGCCTTTACGAAATGCACCAGATGTCCGGGTCGCTGTATACGGCCTATAAACGCGACAGAACCAATGCGAATTCTCTGGCGCAAAGCAATCTTCCGGAGAAGTTGTCGAGGGCCATACCGCACGTCAGGACCATGGTGATTGCCATCCGGCACAAAGACCAGGCCCGGGCGCTGGAGAGCGGCAAAGCGGCTCTGGCGGAAATGAATGGCATCAGCGCTCCGATTCCAGCGGTTCGCGGAAGCGCGGGCTGCGCATGAGCCAGTCGTTCACGTTCATCGACGTGGCTGGGAATCAGGCGCAGTATACGGTGGCCGATAAGGACAGCCGCAACGAATACCACTGGTCGACCGATCACGGCGACTACGGCTTTGCGCCCTCCTTCGAAGAAGCTCAGGCCCGAGCCAGGACAGTCTTAAAGGACAGCATGGCGGCCAACCGCCGATCTGACGAAGCCACCAGAATGGGCAGGTATTCTACGCGCTGGCGATCGCGCTGAATTGGCGTACCGGACGTCATTGGAGCACGTTGAATCCCCCGCCACTGCCGGCATAGTTAGTTCCCGCAACAATGAACGTGACAGTGGGATTCGTGACAATGAAGGGGCTGAATCCCAGATTGGCCTAACGTAGTGGCCGGCAGCGTAAGGCTCGCTGGCGGCGCCGGCTCGGGACGAACTTCCCGGGCCGCCGGACCGGGCCTGCCTATTCGGTGCGGGCAGGGCGATGGCCGCGCCGGCTGCGTGATTCGATTCTGAGCGCTTCCGCGGTGGCGCGCGCCGTTACGTGAGCCGCCAGATCCGCATTAGTGAGCTGGTGCTGGCCCGACAGGCTGTTCTCCAAATCAGACGCCAGCTTGGTGGCGCAGAGAGAGGGTCCATCCTGAATACGGATGCGGTGCTCCAGAAACCGAGCCAGATCCGCGGAGATATCCAGCCGCACGGCGGGTTCGCCCTTGGCCATTCGCTCGAAGTGGTAATTTCGCGTGTTCTGGGTCTGGTCAAAGCCGACGTATCGCAGTTCCAAGCTACACCTCCTGATGGCTAACTTCGCCTGAGCAGGTAAAAGTCGCGCTCGGACTCAGAGGAGTGGTTGTCATCCGAAATTAGACGACAACGATCTGGGCGGTTACGAGTTTTAAATGCTCCTTCATTCTAGCACGTCCGCGCCTATTCGCTAACGCGTCTGGCCTTCACGTCGCGGCCGCCCTGGTGCAGCAACAGGCCCGTCACGGCGCCGGCGGCATCCTTCTGGAACTCGATCTGGGCATCCACCACTTTCAAGAAGAACGCGGACTCGGACTCCGGGAAGATCGGAAAGACCGGCTGGTCGCCCAGCTTGGCGGAGAGCTGACTGCCGTCGAGGGTGATGCGCATCTTGGCTCCGTCCATATCATACGTGCCGACATAGCCCGCCAGGACTTTTGAATCGACGACTACCTCCTTGCGCTCGGTGGGCAGCTTTACGGTTTCGCCGTGCACCAGGGCCGCGAGTTTGCCCGCGATGTCGCCGGGCGCGGAGCCGTTTACGTTAGCCAGCACGATCACGGTGAGCTTGTCGTCCGGGTAGTAGGCGAGTTCCGTGTTAAAGCCTTCGATGCCTCCGCCGTGTTCGATTTTCTTGTGTCCGTTCTTGGTTTCCACGAAGAGACCGCAGGCGTAGTTGTTCTTGTACGGCCTGGTCATGATTTCGAGCGACGCCGGCGACAGCACTTTGCCGCCGAACAGTCCCTGCTCCCACTTCAGCAGGTCGCCGGTTGTGGAATAAAGCGATCCCGCCGAGAACGGGATGCTCATGTGGATAAAGCCGGTATTTGCCAGCCCGTCCTTGTCGGGCGTATAACCCGAAGCGCGGCGGGCAATGATCGCGGAGTTCGAGTCATACCCGGAATCCCGCATGTCCACGGGCGCAAAGATATTGTCGCGGACAAATTTCTCATATGTGACTCCCGCAACCTTCTCGATCAGAAATCCCAGGAGGACATAGCCTGAATTGCTGTAGTTCCACTTCTCACCCGGGGTGAACTCGAGCGGCTTATCGCGGAAGCGGGCCACCTCTTCGGCGGGCGTGGCCGCGAACGGCTCCCATTTACGGTAATCCGGAAAGCTGGTGAAACTCGGGATCCCGGAGGTGTGGGTCAGCAGATGATAGATGGTGACCTGGTCCCAGGCGGCGGGGGCGTCGGCCATGTACTTCTTTACCGGATCTTCGATTTTCAATTTTCCGCGCTCTTGCAGCAGCAGGATGGACGCCGCCGTGAACTGCTTGGTGACAGATCCCAAGCGGAACTTGGTTGAGGGCGAATTCGGCACGTCCCACTCCAGATTCGCCGATCCGTAGGCTTTGTTGAGCAGCACCTGGCTGCCGCGGGCGACCAGTACGGAACCCATAAACCGGTGATCGGGTGTGTAGGACTGAATCACTTCTTCCATGCGGGCGGCGTCTTGTGCGCAGGCACCGCCGGCCGCCAGAAGCACAATTGCAAACCGAAGCATCATGGTTTGTAGGATACGCCGGGCGTGCCGCGCGAGTCCAGTGCTAAAGGGCGCGCGGGCGGGATACGCCCAGCAGACGCGGCCCGTCTTCGGCATCGAATTGGGCGGATGCTATCGGGATGGCCGCGCATGCAGCGGATGCTTCCACACAAGTGTAGACGAACTAAGTACGTTGGCGGACGAGCGTTCCTGAGGGTGCTCGAGCGCGCAGCGGTGATGGCGCGCTAGGACGGATCCTTTTGACGCGTATGGGAAACTCCCCTGGCCACACCCATGCCCGCAAGAACCAGCACCATCACTGCGATCCAATGGGTGGGGACATGCAGGTAGTGAGCTCCCAACGCGACACCAACGATGAAGATCACAAATCCCACGACGTAAAGGGCAAATGACATGCCGCCTCCTCGGAGCGAATATTTCTCCTATAAGGCGTAAGCAACTCAGCGCCCAAATGGATGGTGAGATTCCAGACTATCAGGGGCGCAGGCGGTACAGCATGCGCGGAAATGCGATGGTCTCGCGCACATGTTCCAGGCCGCACAACCAGGCCACACAGCGCTCGATGCCCATGCCGAAACCGCCGTGCGGCACGCTGCCGTATTTGCGCAGGTCGATGTACCAGTCGAAGGCTTCCGGCGGCAGTTTTTGCTCTTCGATGCGGCGCAGCAGCAGAGCCGCGTCATGGATGCGCTGGCCGCCGCCGATGATTTCGCCGTAGCCGTCTGGCGCGAGCACGTCCACGCCCAAGGCCACTTCCGGGCGCGCGGGATCCGGCATCATGTAGAAGGCTTTTACCTGCGACGGGTAGCCGTCCACCATCAAGGGCCGGTCGAAGCCCTCGCTGACCAGGGTCTCGTCGGCGCCGCCGAAGTCGCCGCCCCACTGGATCTCGCTGCCTTTAGCTTGCAGGATCTTGACCGCCTGGTCGTAGGTCATGCGCGGGAACGGGGCCTTGACGGCCTCCAACTTAGCGACGTCGCGCTCGAGTAACTTCAGCTCGGGGCGGCGGTTCTCCAGCACGCGTCCGGCAACGAACACCAGCATGTCCTCGGCGAGCTGCTTTACGTCTTCGAGGGTGGCGTAGGCCATCTCCGGCTCGACCATCCAGAACTCGGTCAGATGGCGGCGGGTCTTAGACTTCTCCGCGCGGAAGGTAGGGCCGAACGTGTAAACCTTGCCGAAGGCGGCGGCGGTGGCTTCGTTGTAAAGCTGGCCGGATTGCGTCAGGTAGGCCTTGGCGTCTTCGAAGTAATTCACTTCGAATAAAGTTGTAGTGCCCTCGCAGGCGGCGGGCGTGAAGATGGGCGTATCCACCAGGGTGAAGCCGTGCGAATCGAAATAATCGCGGACGGCCTTGATGACTTCGTGGCGCACGCGGATGATGGCATGCTGCCTCTGGCTGCGCAGCCAGAGGTGGCGATGGTCCATCAGGAATTCGATGCCGTGATCCTTGGGCGTAATCGGATAGGGGTCGGACTCGGGCACGCGCTGCAGGACTTCGAGATCCTCCACATCCAGCTCGTGACCGCCGGTGGCGCGCTGGTCTGCGCGGATTTTGCCGGTCACGATGATGGAGGATTCCTGGGTCAGGTCCTTGATAGTTTCGAACAGGGCTTCGGGCAGGGCGCTTTTCACCGCCACGCACTGTATCAATCCGGAGCCGTCGCGCACGATGGGGAACACGATCTTGCCGGACTTGCGAATGTTATAGAGCCAGCCGGCGATGCGGACGGTCTCGCCAACGTGCTGAGCAGCTTCGGCGATGGTAATTCGCGGTGGGCTCACAGATCCTCCAGGCGGTCGAAGACCTCCGCCAGACTGGTTAGCGAGAACTCCGGCGCCTCCTTCAATTCCAGCAGCAGCGGATACTGGCCCGCGCGGGTGCGCAGGAGGTTCATGGTTTTTTTCCAATCGATGGTGCCGCCTTCGGCCAGCAGCGGGAACAGGTGCAAATCCGCATGGCCGTCGTTGTCGTGCACGTGGGTGGAGCGGATGCGCTCCTTCATCACGTCGAAAGCCGCCTCCACACCCTCGCCGAGATGGGCGTGGCCCACGTCGAAAACGAAGTTCAGGTCCAGATGGGTTACATCCAGGAAGAGCATCAGGCGCTCGGCGCTGGAAAGGCCGTTGGGGATATTCTCGAGCAGCACCTCCACGCCCCGCTGCCGCGCGAACAGGCTGATCTGCTCCAGCGCGGAAAAGGCCGACTCCATGGCTCGCTCGGAAAACTCTTCGCCGGAAACGCCCACGTGCTGGACCAGGTACTTGAACGGGATGGTTTCGGCGATTTCGAGCGCGCGCTTGATCTCGTCGACCATCTCGAGACGCTTGCCTTTCACGGGCTCGGTGATGGAGATGATCGCGTGCGGCCCGGAGCGGCCCCAGATTTCATCGTTGTACATGGGCGCATGCAGGGAATGGAGCTGCAGATCCGCGTCGCGAAACCAGTGGCCCAATTCGGCGATCTGGGCGCGGTCGCGATAGTCCAGGTGCTGGCGCGCGCAGAAGATCTCCACCGCGGGGATGCCGGCGTGCTGAATCTTGTCGAGCTGCGCGACGGTCAGGCGGTGCCCGACGAACACGTGCGTGGACAGAACGTGGCGCATAGCTAATATCCCTTTGCGACGCCTTCGGTGCGCGGATCGGCCGCGCCTTCCAGCCACCCGTCGTGCAACTCAACGGCGGCCACTTCACCCATGGCGCTCACGGTTCTCACCTGATGGCCGCGGGATTTGAGCAAAGCGATGGTATCCGGCGAGAAGCCGCGCTCCATCACAATCTGGTCGGGCAGCCACTGGTGGTGAATGCGGGGCCAGTTCACGGCATCCTGCACGTTCATGCCGAAATCGACCACGTTGAGGAGGACTTCCAGAACGCTATTGATAATGGTGGGGCCGCCGGGCGTGCCCAGCACCATGTATAGCTTGCCGGACTGGGTCACGATGGTGGGGGTCATGGAAGAGAGCGGCCGCTTGCGCGGCTGAATGGCGTTGGCTTCGCCCTGCACCAATCCGTAGACGTTGGGCTCGCCGGGCTTGGCGGCGAAATCGTCCATTTCATTGTTCAGGAGGAAGCCCAAGCCGGGGACCGTGACGCCATCGCCATATCCGCCGTTCAGCGTGTAAGTGACGGCTACGGCATTGCCGTCAGCGTCCACGATGGAGTAGTGGGTGGTTTGGCTGCTCTCAGTGCCGGGAAAGACGCCAGGGTGGATCTGGGCGCTGGGAGTGGCGTGATCCGGATCGATGGATTTTCGCAGTTGAGTGATGTAAGTTTTGTCGAGCAGGCCGGCCAGCGGCACCTTGACGAAGTCCGGATCTCCCATTGAAGCGGCCCGCTCGGCAAAATAGCGGCGCATGGTTTCGGCCAGGAAGTGCAGCTCGGCGGCCGATCCGGCGCCGGATTTTTCATAGCCGGAGCCTTCCAATACGCCGAGCATTTGCAGGATGCCGGGACCACCGGAGCTGGGCGGCGGCGCAGTGATGATGTCATAACCCCGATATGCCCCGGTGAGCGGCTGACGTTCGACGACGCCGTAGTCTTTCAGGTCGGCCAGGGTTATCAATCCGCCGTGGCTGTGCATGTCGGCGGCCAGCAGATGCGCGGTTTCGCCTTCGTAGAAATCGCGGGCGCCCTCGCGGCGGATGCGGTCGAGGGTGCGGGCGAGTTCCTTCTGCACGAGGATTTCGCCGGCTTCGTAGGGCCGTCCGTCGCGGAGAAAGATGCGCCTGGATTCAGGGAAGCGGCCGAGGAAGCCGGCCTGGCCACGGAGCGACCGGGCGAAGCCGTATGAGACCGGGAAGCCTTTTTCGGCCAGCGCCACCGCGGGCGCCAGCAGGTCCGCCCAGGGTTTGCGGCCATATTTCTTCGCGGCATATTCGAAGCCCCGCACGGAGCCGGGAACGCCGGCCGCGCGATACCCGGCGACGCTATCCTGTGTAGGCTTTCCTGAGGCATCCAGATACATGTCGCGCGAAGCTTTCTCTGGGGCGCGCTCGCGGAAGTCCAGAAATGTCGAGCGGCCATCGGCCAGACGCACCAGCATGAATCCGCCGCCGCCGATATTGCCGGCGGAAGGATGCGTGACAGCCAGCGCGAAGCCCACGGCCACGGCTGCATCCACGGCGTTGCCGCCGGCTTGGAGCACGGCCACGCCGGCGTCGGTGGCATGCTCCTCGACCGTGACGACCATGGCGTGGCGCGCGTGCACGGGCTGCGCAGCCCACGCGGGCGCCATGACACACAAGCTCCAGATCGCCATCCAATTGCGCATAGACACCTGATTCTACTATGATGCGGACGACCGCCGCCGTTTACACTCGAACAGCACGATGCCGGCGGCCACGGAAACGTTCAACGATGGAATGTGGCCTTGCAGGGGAATGCGCACCAGCACGTCGCAATGCTTGCGCACCTGCTCATGCAGACCTTTTCCCTCGCCGCCGCACACCAGGACCGTGGGAGCGTTGTATTCGACGCGCGCGTAATCTTCCGCGCCGCGCTCATCCAAGCCGTAGATCCAATACTGCATCCCTTTTAGTTGTTCGAGAACGCGATTGATGTTGACGGCGCGCACCACCGGGAGGTATTCGAGCGCGCCAGCAGCCGCCTTGGCCACCACATCGGTCAGGCCGGCCGCGCGCCGCTCGGGAATGATGACGCCTCCCGCGCCGGCGGCGTGCGCGGTGCGGATGATGGCGCCGAGGTTGTGCGGATCTTCCACGCCGTCGAGCACTACCAAAAGCTGTGCAGCAGGCGCCACTGATTCCAGCTCCGCATAGCGCTGCGCCGCTCCCATGGCGACCACGCCCTGATGCGCGGGCGAGCCGGCCAGGCGGTCGAGCCCGGCGCGCTCCTCGAATCGGACGGAAACCGAGGCATGCCGCGCCAGGTCGATGATCTGCTGCAATCGCGGGCCGGCGGCGCCTTTAGCGATGAGGATGCGATCGAGCGGACGCCCGGCTTTCAAGCTTTCGAGTACGGGATTGATGCCGCTGAGTATTGCCATCCGGGCAGCGTCTACTGCTCGGGCAGCAGGTCCAGGCCGTTGTTAAAGCGGTTGGTGAAGTTGGCCACGGCCGCCACCAGCGTGAGCTCGACGATCTGCTCATCATTGAAATGCTGGTTCAGTGCGGCGCGCGTATTGGCGGCGTCCGCGGTGCGCGTAAGCTCGCGGGCGTAATCGATGGCGGAGCGCTCGGAGGCGCTGAAACCGGCGTCCTGCCCAGCCTGGAGGGCGTGCATCTCGTCTTCGGTCACTCCCGCCTTACGGCCGGACGCCCGGTGGGCCGCCGTGCAATAGGGGCACTGGTTGGCGTAGGAAACGGTCAGGTAGACAAGTTCTTTGGTGCGCCGGTCCACCGATCCGGGACCCATGATGGCGCCGTAGAAGGGCACGAAAGCCTTGAGGACTTCGGGCCGGTTGGCCATGGTGCGGAAGAAATGATTGGCGCGGCGGGAGCGCTGCTCCAGTTCCGCCAGGTATTCGTTTTGCGAGGGTTCGACCAGCTGAATGGCTGTTGCCATTCATCCAGTATAGTGCGGCGGAGGCAACCTTATACGCTGCTCAACGGGGAAGCGTAACGGACGCGAATGTCGTGGTGATAGTAATCCGCGTTGGCGAACTTCTCCTGGAAAATCCGTTCCCAGCGGGCGTTCTCCTGACAGTTGCGGCACTGCCCGCAGTGGCAGCGGCCGGAACTGCGCCGAGGCCTGGGGGGAGGAGCCTGGGGGATCGGTTCCATACGGTGC
>DATGGM010000189.1:0-4421 GCA_035308525.1 Bryobacteraceae bacterium | reverse complement strand
ACCAGTTTACCTCATGCGACAATCGTGGCCAGATGATCCCCGCTGAAAGGACGGCGGCGCGCCGGATATCGGTTCTTGAGCTGGTGGCCGGCTGCGGCGGCCTGGTGGTTTACGTTGGGCTGGCGGCTTTGGTCGATCAGCGCAAGACGCAGCAGTTCGATGACGGCATTTGCGCCGCGGTGCACGGGCATTCCATGGCGGCGCTTACTTCTGTGATGCGCGGCTTTACACTGATCGGCCAGCCTGCCGTGCTGGTCACGCTGGGAGTGCTGATGGTGGTCTGGCTGGCGCGGGCGGGCAGATCGCGCGACGCTCTGCATTTTTGCATTGCCGTGCTGGGCTCGGAAGCTCTGGATCAGGCCATGAAACTGGTCTTCCATCGCGCGCGGCCGGCCGCGTACTTTGGGCTCGCGGAGCCCATGGGCTACAGTTTCCCCAGCGGGCACGCGCTGGTATCCTGCACCTTTTTCGTCACGCTGGCGGCCATGGCGGCGGCCGGTAACGGGAGCCGCGCGCGGCGATCTCTGTATTACGCGGCGGCCGGCGCGCTGACCCTGGCCATCGGATTCTCGCGCATCTACCTGGGCGTGCACTATCCGACCGACGTGCTGGCGGGTTACGCGCTGGCGGTCTTCTGGATGGTCAGCGTGTCGTGGGTGCGGATGTCACGGCGCCTTCCGAAGCCGACGCCACCAGCGCGCAATACTTAGCGAAGACACCGGTGGTATAGCGAGGCGGCGGAGGCGACCAGGCGGCCAGGCGTTCGCGGAGCAGGTCCGGGGCGACCTCCAGGTTGATGGTGCCGGCATCGGCGTCGATGGCGATGCTGTCGCCTTCGCGCACCGCGGCGATCGGACCGCCGTTGGCGGCTTCGGGCACGACGTGGGCCACCATGAAACCGTGCGTCGCGCCGCTGAAGCGTCCATCGGTGACCAGCGCCACGCTTTCGGAAAGTCCTTCGCCCACGATGGCTCCGGTGACGCCGAGCATTTCGCGCATACCCGGACCGCCGCGCGGGCCTTCATAGCGGATCACCAGCACGTCGCCCGGCTTAATGCGGCCCTGGGTGACGGCGCCCATGGCGTCCTCTTCGCGATCGAAGACGCGCGCGGGGCCGCGATGCTGCATGCGGTCGTGGCCGGCCAGCTTGATAACGCAGCCTTCCGGCGCCAGCGATCCGCGCAGAATGGCCATGCCGCCGCGCGGTTTGAGCGGCCGGTCGAGGGGGCGCACCACTTCCTGTCCGGGAGTCTCGCGAGCGTCGGCGGCCTCCGCGGCGAACGTGCGGCCCGTGCAGGTGTCCGCGGACCCATCCACAAATCCGCCTTCCACCAGGCGCTGCGCGATCACGCCGATGCCGCCGGCTTTATCCACATCCACCGCCACAAAGCGCCCGCCGGGCTTCAGATCCACCAGCACGGGCGTGCGGCGACAAACCTCCTGAAAATCGTCGATGGCCAGCGGGACGCCCGCCTCGCGCGCCATAGCCAGCAGGTGCAGCACGGCGTTGGTGGAACCGGCGGTAGCCGCCACGCCGGCGATGGCGTTGGCAAAGGCCGCGCGCGTGGCGATCCGGCGCGGCTTGCGGCCGTGGCGCACCGCGTCCATCACGATCTCGCCGCAGCGGAAGCTCACCGCGTGTTTGCGCGCGTCCACCTGGGGGACCGCGGCGGTGCCCATGGGAGACAGTCCGATCAGCTCCATCACGGTGGCCATGGTGTTGGCGGTGAACTGGCCGCCGCACGCGCCGGCGCCCGGGCAGGCATGGTTCTCGATTTCGAGCAACTCCTCGCTGCTGATGCGGCCGGCGGCCGCCGCGCCCACGGCTTCGAAGACGTCCTGAATGGTGATGTCGCGGCCGTTGTGCCGGCCCGGCAGAATGGATCCGCCATAGAGAATCACGCCGGGTACGTCCAGCCGGAGCAGAGCCATGGCCGCGCCGGGGATGGTTTTGTCGCAGGCTACCAGGGCCACGATGCCGTCGAACATGTGGCCGCGCGCCACCAGCTCGATGGAATCGGCGATGACTTCGCGGCTCACCAGGGAGGCCTTCATGCCTTCGGTGCCCATGGTGACACCGTCGCTGATGGCGATGGTGTTGAACTCCATGGGGGTGCCGCCGGCGGCGCGGATGCCGGCCTTGACGTCGACGGCCAGGTCGCGCAGGTTGTAGTTGCACGGCATGGTCTCGATCCAGGTGTTGGCGACTCCGATGATGGGCTTGGCCAGGTCAGCATCGGTGAACCCGATGGCTTTCAACATGGCGCGCGCGGGGGCGCGGTCGCGGCCTTGCGTGATGGTATAGCTATCCAGTGGCATTGAATTCTTAGCTTAACGAATTGCGACTCGCCTAGTCGTACCGCAGCGTCTGGATGGGATTGATGCGCGCGGCGCGGCGGCACGGTATCCAGGCCGCCGTAGCGGACGCCGCCAGCACCAGCAGAATGCCGGCACCGTATGCCAGGCTATCATAGGTGTTCATGGAGAGGAAATTCGCGGCGAAGAGGCGTGACAGGCCGATTGCCAGCAATGATCCCAAGGCGACGCCGGCAGCGGCCAGCCGCATCGTCTGCCGCAGAACGAGCGCGGTGACCGACCTCCGGGAGGCGCCCAGCGCCATGCGGATGCCGATTTCCCTGGTCCGCTGCGTCACCAGGTAGGAGAGCACGCCGTAGACGCCGGACGCCGTCAGCAGCAGGGCCAGAGCGCCCAGCATGGAGGCGATCCAGCCGATAACGCGGAACGGATAAACGCCCACGGCGCGGAATTCCTCCATGGGGTGGATCTGGTCGATAGCGCTGGGGCTGATGGCGGCGAGGTCCGCGTCGATTTTGCGGCGCACCGTTTCGGCATCTCCGCGCACGTGCAGCAACAGGGTGTTTTGCCCATGGCGAGCGGTGGTGGGGAGGTACAGGCAAGTGGGATCCTTGCCGATCGCCAGGCAACAGGTGACGATGTCGGCCGCCACTCCGATCACCCGCACAGCCGCAAAACGCTGCAGGCGGACTGTGTTGGCGCGCGGGTCCGCCAGACGAATGGACTGGCCCACGGCATCGCGCCCGGGCCACAGCTTTTGCGCGGTGGCCTGGCTCACGATAGCGACCGGTGCGCCGGCAGCGGCTTCGTCGCGCGTAAAGGCGCGGCCGCGCAGAATGGGAATGCCGAGAACCGGAAAGTATTCGGGCGAGACGAAGTTAAACCAGACGCCGGAATCGGCAGCAGGCGCGCCGGCGACCACTTCCGTTACAGGCGGAGAGCCGTCGAGCGGCGCCGACGAGGCCGCGGCGATGGTTTGCACCAGCGGCTGGGTATCCAGGCGGGCGAGGATGGCGGAGCGATACTTCTCCTGAAACTCCAACGCGATGACGCCGCGCGTGCGGAAGCCGACATCGGTCCGATCCATGCGGCGCGCTCCCCGCAACAAGACACCGGCGCAAATCAACAGCAGGACCGCTACGACGATCTGGCCGATCACCAGCGCGTTGCGCAGGCGGGCGGGCCGGAAGTCGCTGGTGAAGTCGCCCTTGGCGGCTTGCATCACGTCCGGGCGGGTGGCCTGAATGGCGGGCGCCAATCCGAATAGCAGTGCGGCCCCCAGCGCAGCCAGCAGCATGAAGGCGAACACGCGGAGGTCGGGGGGCAGCGGCACGATGGTGATGAACTCGGCGAAGTCGCGCGGCATAGTGGCGAACATCAACCGCTGGCCGTATTGCACGGTGGCTTCGGAGAGCGCAAATCCGGCCGCGGCGGCGGGCAGGGCCAGCAGGATGCTTTCGGTCAGCAGCTGCCGGATCAGCCGGCGGCGGCCGGCGCCGAGGGAAAGGCGAATGCCGATTTCCCGGGTGCGCGCCATGCCGCGCGCGAGCATCAGGTTGGCCACATTGGCACAGGCGATCAGCAGAATCAGCGCAAACGCGGCAAAGATCGGCGCCAGGAATGCGAGGAACTCCGCGTTGATGGGAACGGCGGTGGCTTGCGACTGCAGGATCGCCGCGGTGGCTCTCTCCCGGGCCGGCCGCGGCGCGGTAGCTTGCCGCACCAGCGTGGAAAGCGCCGCGGCTGCCTGGCTGACGCGCATGCCGCGCCGCAGCCTGCCCACGATTTCGACCGCTTGCGGATGCTCGGGACCGAACAGATCGGGACCATCCGCCAAACGTCCCGCCATGGTAATCGGCGCCCAGAAGTCGCGCGGCACATCGCCCAGGCCGGTGAACCCGGGCTTCGCGATCCCCACGACTTCCAGCGGATAGCCATGGATCAGCAGCTTCCTGCCGAGTATCTGAGGGTCGCCGCCGAATTTGCGCTGCCACGCCAGATCACTGAGCACCACCACGGGCTCGCCGTCCGGAGTGGCCGCGTCCGCCGGGAGCAAGATTCGGCCGCGAACGGCAGTGACTCCCAGCATGCGAAAGTAATTGCCG
>DATGGM010000188.1:0-64522 GCA_035308525.1 Bryobacteraceae bacterium | reverse complement strand
GCCGCCAAGTCCGGAATGCCATCGTTATTGAAGTCGCCCACGGCCACGGAGAATACGTTGCTTCCCGCGGGATAGGCGACCGCGGGTTGAAAGGTGCCATCGCCGTTTCCCAGCATGATGGATATATCGCCCGCGGCGGATTCGGCGACGGCGATGTCCTCATTCCCATCATTATTGAAATCGCCAGCCGCCAGGGAAACGGGACTTTGATTCACCACCTTATTGGCGGCCGCCTGAAAGGTTCCGTCGGCATTGCCGAGCAAGATGGAGACCGTGGCGGAGTTTTGGTTGGCTACCGCCAGGTCAAGATTACCGTCTTTATTGAAGTCATAGGCCACAATCGAAACTGGTCCGTTTTGAACCGGGTAAGGCACGGGAGCGGCGAATGTGCCATCGCCGTTGCCCAGCAGAATCGACACATTATCGGAGCCGAAATTGGCCACTGCCAGATCCAGGTTGCCGTCGTGATTGAAATCGCCCACCGCGACCGCGGCGGGGGAGATGCCGGCCGGGTACAGGACGGCCTTCTGGAAGGTTCCGCCGCCATTGCCGAGCATGATCGATACACCATTTGACGTCATATCGGCGACCGCCAGGTCCTGCGTTCCATCGTGATTGAAATCGCCTGAGGCCAGGGCGGTGGGGCCGATTCCGGCTCCCGGACTCCTGGTTCCCGCAAAGCCGCCGCGGCCATTTCCGAGCAACACCGTCACCATATTGGAATTGTTACTGGCCGCCACGATATCCGACTTCTTGTCGCCATTGACGTCCGCTATGGCCACGGCCTGCGGCGAACTGGCCACGGAATAGTTGACAGCCTTCTTGAACGTTCCGTCGCCATTGCCGAGCAGCACGGATACCGTATTGGAACTGGCATTGGAGACCACCAGATCCTCGAAACCATCGTGATTCAAGTCGGCCGCGGCTAACGATGAAACAAAAGCGCCGGCGGCATAGCTCTTGGAGGTTTGGAAAGTCCCATCGCCGTTGCCAATGAAGACGGCTACCTGACCCTTCGGATGGCCGCAAGCCACCGCCACATCCAGCTTTCCATCGATGTTAAAGTCGGCCGCGACCACCTCCACGGGATCATTTGGGGTATGGTAAGGAACCGGCGCGGCGAATGTCCCATCACCGTTGCCAATTAGAATCGCCAGGGTGTTCAGCCCATAGGCGATGGCCAAGTCTATCTTTCCATCGCCGTTGAAGTCGGCGGCAGTTACCGACACGGCTTGTGTGGCACCCAGGTTCTGGTCCGGCGCGGATTGAAATGTCCCGTCGCCTTTGCCAAGCAGTATCGAAACGGTGGCCGAGGAATAGCTGACTACCGCGATGTCCAGTATCTTGTCGCCGTTGAAGTCCGCAACGGCCAGGTAATCCGGATTGGCCCCCACGCCGTAGTTTACGGGCGCCTGAAAAGTACCATCACCGTTGCCGATCAGGATCGAAACATTGTTGTCATTGTAATTGACGACCGCCAGATCCAGTTTTCCATCCCTGTTGAAGTCCCGCACCGCCACATAGCGGGGACTGTTTCCCGCGGGGTAGTTCACGGGTATCTGGAAGGTACCGTCGCCGTTGCCGAGGAGGATAGAGACTCCCGTGGAGCCACTGGCGGCGACGGCCAGATCGGGCTGGCCATCATGGTTGAAGTCGCCGACGGCCACGGAACTCGGCAGGCTACCCGCGGGAAAAGCCTTCGGCGCGTTGAACGAGATAGTCTGCGCCGCCAAGCCGGCAGCCAGCGTCAGCGCGGCAAGACATGCGCATCTGATACACCAATTAGCCATTCGGCAGACCTTTCTTATGTAGCCAAGCGCCGGCACAGGTTAGCGCCGGTTTCGGGGACGAGCGCGCCGATCGCCGTCCTTGACGCCGTCGAGGTTGCGATCAATACCGAAGCGCACGCCCGATCCGGGCGGCACGCCCATGATGCTCAGAGTATCTCCGCCCTGAATGAAACCGATCAATTGCGCCTGAGTGAAGGGTCCCAGGCCGGTTGTATCCGTTGTGTAATTCTGGGTGGCGGGCTGATAGAGACACCCATGCAACTGGGTCTGAATGGTTCCCTTGCAGATCAGGTCGATGTTGCCGGCCGCGGCCTGGCCCTGCAGCATGGCCCAGTCGCTCGCGATCGTGGGATCCGCCGTCACATTGGTCTGTGTAGCCGTGCGCGAGTAACCCACCGCGGGCGCCGTTCCGGTATCGAATGACAGGAGGAACGCGCCGACATCCAATTGCGCCTGGGGATTGTTGGAGAAGCCGCCCAATACCGGCTGGTTCAATACGTCGATCAAGGTGGAATTCGTTCCATTGCTGGCGAAACCGAAGCCATCGATGGACTCAGCGCCGCTGGTGTTATTGAAATTCTGCTTCTGATAGAGATTGCGCAGAGTAGGGACCTTCATAGGCTGCGGCAGGTTCGACCTGGTGAGAATGGAGTTATTACTGCCCGGGCCGGGAAAAGAATTATGGCAGGCATTGCAGGTGTTGGTAGGCGTGGTATTGATCTTGACGTTGAGGAAGTCGTTCTGCCCATTGACCGCGTTCCCCCCGTTCAGCGAAACAGGCAGCGAGCGATCCAGGTTTTGATTCGGATTCGGCAGGAAAGCAATGGTATTGATGTAGGATTCATACGCCGACATGTTGGAACTGGCGATCTCAGCGCCACCCATCAGGTTGTTGAAGGCCTGGTTGAACAGGGTGAAATTCGCGGTGTCGCCACGCCAGTGCAGGGGATTCGTTCCGGCCAGGCCGCGCAGAGTTCGCGTGGTGAACGGACCCTTCATGGGATGCATCTGGAAGGTGTGGCCGTTGTTGAGAACCGTTTCCATAGATCCGCCGGGATCACCGAGGTCCCAGCCCAGCAGGTCCATGTCGGCATCCACGTGGCAGGAAGCGCATGAGCCGGTGCCGTTGCCGGACAGTTTGGCGTCATATAGAAAGCCGCGCCCGGCCAGGATGACGGCGGGCGTGGGATCGAAGGTCCCGGTAGGTATCTCCTCGAGCACGCTGTTGCTGGAGGTGCTGATCACTGAAATCGTGTTCGACAGGCGGTTCAGCGCGTAGAGCAGTTTCTGCCGGGCGTTGATTGCCAGCCCGCGGGTGCCCTTCTTGGCCGCGGGATTCACTATTGAGCCGATGGCTTGCGGGTTGATCTCGATGATGTTCATGATCTGGCCGGTGGAGCTTACCTGGGCCACGCGATCGGTGCCGAACGAGGCCACCCACAACCACTTTCCGCCGGGGTCGAAGCGCATCGCCGCCGGCTGGGACAGCGCGGTGGCTACCGCCGCCGGATTGGGGAGCACGGTATAGTCTATGCCGGGATTCAGGTCATAAGCGGTCACGTGCCCTGAAGACTGGATCTGCGTAATCTGATTATCGATCCAATGCCCGCGCAGGTTTGGCTCAAACCGAATCAGATTGCGGGCGTTGGTGTTCGACACATACACATCGCCGTTGCCCGGATTCACAGCAATGCCCAGATTAATGGTGCCTACACCCGAGTAATAGCCCGCTACAGCCAGGGTGCTGGTGTTGATGATCGCCACGTCATTATCGGGCATGTTGTACTTGACGAACCAGGACCAGGTTGGATTGGAAGCGTCGATGATCAGCCCCACGTGGGGTGGTGGAGGCAATGCGGGATTGGTAGGCGGAGGCTGCGGGGGGGCGATGTTATCCGGAATGATGGTGCTGTGGTTTCCCGATAAGGCAAATGCCGCATATACTTTAGTGCTATCCGAACTTACGGCCAGCGCGCGCGGATTCTCGCCGAACACGGGGATCGATTGCACCAGCGAGTGCGAGGCGATGTTGTAGACATTGATCATATTGCTACGCGACACGCTGACGAAGGCATTGGCGCCCGCAAACACGATGTCGGACGGCTCCGTCTTGCAATTGATGGTATCCGTGACGATGCCTTTCGAGACGGAGACAACGCTGATGCTGTTGGAGACCTGGTTGACTACCCAAGCCTCGTCGTTATTGGAAGGATTCACGCTTACCGATACCGGCTCAATCCCCACCGGGATTTCGCCGATTAGCGCGGGAGCCGCGGGATTGGTCAGAGCGAAGACCGATAAGGTGGCGTTGGGGGTGTTGAGGGCGAACAGGCGCGAGCCGTCAGCGGACATGCGGATGGGATTGGTCTGGGCGCCTTCGAAGTTGACGAATGCCGATGGAGTTACTTGTCCTTCCGCGAGCACCGGGAGTAACAGCCACACTCCCGCAGTAATTGCCTCTCTGAACAGTGCCGTCATTGCATTCCGCCCTCCGAGGAGATTGCATGGCCTGGCCTTACCCCCGGCTTGGCTAGAGTATACAACGTAAGTGCAATTACGTCTATCAATGAGTGGACGTTTCGCCGAGTTAGGGTACTGTACTACGGCTCGTTACGACTGTTAAGAGTGCGCGGCACTTGCAACCGTTACGGTGCGAGGTTCAAGGCCAGCTTTGGCCAGCACTGCATATACCACGAAGCCGGTCACGAAGCTGTATAGCACGGCGGGCTGCACGTACGTCTTCAACGAATCGGAGACCGGCAGGAACGGCAGGATCCCGACCGCAAATCCGATCGCCCAGGCCAGATATCCAGCCATGTTCACGCCCTCCCGGGGTCCTGCCCAGCGTTTGCCGGAGAGCAGATAGTCCGCCGCCATAGCGCCGCAGATCGGGCCGAACGAAGCACCCACGATGGTAAAGAAGCCGATCAGATTTTCGGCGACGCCGGTAACGGCGAGCACGATGGACACAGTCACCCCCGCCATAGTGGAAGAGATGCGGGGCACGCCTGGAATCATGGTGGAGAAGCTGTTGCCGGCGATGAATGCGCAAAAGCATGCCGGCGCGATGGACGCGATGGTGAACAGCAGGAACATGGCGGTGGCCAGCCAGCCGCCAATGGCGCGGATCACATCGTCATAACCGAGGCCCGGGAGGTTGTGCAGCTGCGTGCTGGCGCCGGCGACGGAAAGAAGCGGCAGCCCCGCGGCGAAAACAATTGCCAGCGTGATACCGGTAAGCCCGCCCAGGCGCACATCTTTCTCATTGCGGCTGTTCATCCCGAAATCGGCGCCCGCCGCGCCGGCCGTGGCAAAGAACCCGATGACGATCTGTATCAGCAGCGTGAAGGCCACGAAAGGCTGCGGATCGCGCGGCACAAATTGGCCGATGCCCGAACTGGTCCGGAAGAACACCAGCAACACCATTGCGGCGGGAATGACAATCAGGTAGCGCGAGAGCTTGGCCACATACTGAATCCCCATGACGCCGATGTAGGCCATGCCATAGCCCCACAGAATTCCGACGGCGATGAAAGGCAGGCTGCCCGGCCCGGCCTGCGAGCCGATGGTGTTTAAGATGAAGCGCGTCGAGATGGCCGTGTTGACCGCGAACCAGCCGACCTGCAGCAGGCCCATCAGCAGTCCGGGCATCACGTAGCCGCCCGCGGCGCCGAAGGTGGAGCTGCCCACCACGTAGAGCGGGAAACCCGTCTTCATGCCCAGCATGGCGGGCGCGTAATAGAACAGGGCGTAGCTGAGGAGTCCCGCCACCACGATCGCCGCGATGCACAGCGCCAGCCCGGCGTGCGGGATGGTGTCCTTGGCGATGGTGAGATAGAAGGCGATCCAGAGGAAGATGCCCGCATAGCTGGGCGCGGTGTTGACGTACCAGGGAGCGCGGTTCGTCTGGGGGTTGGGTACGGCTTTGGCGATATAGTCGGGCAGCATGGCCTCTCCTCTTGCGAAGCCGCCAGTATACTACGGCGCAACAAGAGAGGCGTGCTTTCCCATTACAGGTCAAGCGGCTTGAGGACTCCATCCTTTTTCACGCCCAGCCGGATGGGACGGGGCGGGCCTTTGGCAGGCACGGTCACCTCGACCCAAAGTTCCTCGCCCGGCTTCAGGCCGGAGGGATCGGGCACACTCTCCGGAATGAAGAACGCCACTGGCTCCATCAGAACCCATGGCGCGTAGCCCGGTTGAGCGAAGTTCCCCCGGAAGCCCTGCATGAGAATGCGGGCGGTGCCCGCGGGATCCGGTTCCGCGACGAGGCGCCCTCCAACGGCCGACAGGCGGGCCGTGGTCACCTCTCCCGCACTGGACGGGCCGTCCACCTGCAGGCGCAGGCTGACATAACGGCCCCGAATGGGCAGATTCGGATCAAAGGGCGCGGCTTTGGCCCAGACGCGCGGCAATCGCTCGCGATCCAGGGAGTATTTGCCGGCTACGGTCAGCACGATCAGGCACTGCAAGAAAGCCACGAATATGCCGCGGTACATCGGTTTCATAAAGCCTCCTTTGACATCCTCGCCAGCAGCCGCCGGCGGGTCTGCTCCAGCGCCCAGCCCCCGCCGAGAAACAGAAGGCCGATCCCGATCAGGCTGGCGGAACGGTCGAGTTTGTCCATGACGCTGGAAAAATAGAAAGACAGCACCGTGACTCCCAGGCCGGCGACGCCCAGGTTGACGCGCTCGGCGCGCCCGTCGCGGATACCCCATGCGGCCAAGCCCGCCGCGCCCACGATACACCAGGCGTACACGGGCAGGTCGGCATGCGGCGCATTTCCGATGACACCCAAAAGCAGAGTCCAGGCGACCGCCAGCGAACTCCAGACGGCCCGGCGCGTATCCAGCAGCACGGCGGCCAGCAGCGGTGCGCCTAGCGCGACCACCCAGGCGATTGCGGCCGGCCATCCTCCCGCGATGTTCCCGCGCTCCCATAGCCCGTAGGTGGCCACTATGGCCGCGGCCGGAAGTAGCGCCAGTCCGCCGATCCATGCCAAGGCTCTGCGCATCGGCGAATCCAAGGGCGCCCGGCGCGCGGCCAGGTAAACGAAGCTGAGCGCGCAGATGCCTACCCAGGCGGGCATCATGGATTTCGAATTCTCAAGCGCTACGCGGGTTTCCCACTCGCCCGCCAACCACCATGGAACCAGGATGGCGAAGAGCGCACCCTGGGTCCAGTGCTTCAACAGCAGCCACGCCAGACCCACGCCAAGGGCCCAGAGCAAGACGGCGCCGGGCCAGTGTTCGGACAGGTTGAAGATCTGTCCGGCCAGGGCGATGGCGCCACCCAAGGCGATGCTTCCCACCGCGTGCAGGGTGACGGAGAGGGCCGCAAAACGGCCGGCCACGGCGCTGCCGCCGCCATGCAGCACCGCGACGGCCGCCACCAGCAGCGACATGCGGCCCGCGGGCGACATCTCATCCCAATGCGATGAGACGAACAGCAGTACGCCGGCGGCCAGCAGAATCGCCCCAAAGGCCAGGGCGATGCGTACCGGCCAGCTCAATCCCCGGGAGCGCGATCGGGTACGTTCCCATTCGCGGATACGGCCCGCGCGTTCCGCTTCCAGCAGGCCCGCGGTTTGCCAGCGGTCCAGAAAACCTTCCCATTCGCTTGCCATGCCACTACGATGGCACATCGGCGGCCAGTTCGATGATGTTGTGGAAGCAGAGGGTTAGGCTTAGCTGGCCGCGGCGGCAGGAGTGTTAAGGGTCCATTGCATGTACGGCGCCTATACCCAGTATGTACACTAGCCAAGAGATCAAGACTTGCGGGCCCTCTGCGTCACGATTCCAGGCCCATTTGCGTCAGCCGGTAGCGCAGAGCGTTGCGCGTGAGGCCCAACAGGCGGGCGGCCTGGCTCTTATTGCCGTCGGCGCGGCGCAGCGCCTCGCGGATGAGGTCCTGCTCGTATTGGTCGAGGGTCATGTCTTCGGGCAGGAAGTGATCCGTCTGCACGCGGCTGCGCGGCGCCATTTCCAACTTGATATCGGCCGCGTCCAGGCGCGCGCCCGAGCACATCACCAGGCTGCGCTCGACGACGTTTTCCAGCTCACGGACATTACCCGGCCAGTGATAAGTCATCAGCTTGGCGATGCCCGCGTCGGTTATGGATTGGACGCGGTTGCCCGTGTCCGGGCCCAGCTTGGCGACGAAATGCTGCGCCAGAAATGGAATGTCCTCTTTGCGCTCGCGCAGCGGCGGGATATTCATGGGGACCACGTTGAGACGGTAATAAAGGTCTTCGCGAAAAGTCCCTTGCTCCAGCGCCGCGCGCAGATCCTGGTTGGTGGCGGCCACCACCCGCACGTCGATGTGGCGCGTGACGTTGCTGCCCAGGCGCTCGAACTCGCGCTCCTGCAGGACCCGCAGCAGTTTCACCTGAATGGACGCGGGCACGTCTCCGATTTCGTCCAGAAAGACAGTGCCGGTATCGGCCTGCTCGAACTTTCCCGGCTTGGTGTTCTGCGCGCCGGTGAACGCGCCTTTCTCAAAGCCGAAAAGCTCGCTCTCCATCAGGTTTTCGGGGATCGCGGTGCAGTTGATTTTTACCAGCGGCCGGTCCCGGCGCGGCGAGTGAAAGTGGATGGCGCGCGCGATGAGGTCCTTGCCGACCCCGCTTTCGCCGGCCAGCAGCACGGTGGCGCGGGTGGGCGCGACGCGCATGATGGTGGCGAAGATTTCCTGCATGGGCGCGCTGCGCCCCACGATGTTGTCGAACTCGTAGCGGCGTCCCAACTCTTCGCGCAGCTTCAGGTTCTCGTCGCGCAGGGCGCGCATTTCGAGCGCCTTCTGCACGACGGTCATCAGGTGATCGAGCGAGAAAGGTTTCAACAGGAAGTCGGTGGCGCCGGTCTTCATGGCCTCGACCGCGGTCTCGATGGTGCCGAACGCGGTCATGACGACGACCGGCGTTTGCGAATTCTGGCGGCGAATGGAGGCCAGCAGCTCCAGCCCGTCCATATTCGGGAGGCGCAGATCGGTCAGGACGAGGTCGGCGCGGTCGGCGATTTTCAGCGCTTCTTCGGCGGTGCGCGCCTTGTCCACCTCAAAGCCGGCGGAGGTGAGTTGCAACTCGAGCACGCGGCGAAGTTTCTCCTCGTCCTCAACTACCAGGATGCGTCTCTTCATGCGAAAGGGTGTATCTTTTTCCATCTTAGCGCTGCCCGGGCGTCACCCGATTTAAAGAGGCCGGCGGAGTAAAAACAAAGCTTGTGTTCCGGCGAGAATTCTGCTAAGTTCTCTTGAGCCAATTCAAGCGCTTGCTGTCTGAAATATCACAGCGCACTGTGGGAGAACACAGTTCATGCACAAAAGCTCAACCGACGACTATCAGCGGATGCTGCTCGAGAAGCGCGAGCAGGTCGTATCCGGTTTGGGAGTCAAATTCGACACCCTGGCCGCCATGGGCCGCATCGCGGAAGAAGACCAAGCGCAGCTTTCCCACGATGAATTCGTTTCCCTGCGGCTGAACAGCCTGGATTACGGGCAGCTCCGCCTGGTGGAGGAAGCTTTGGACCGCGTGCGCTCGGGGGATTACGGGACCTGCTTGTCGTGCGAACAGCCGATCCCGCCGAAGCGGCTGCAGGCGCTTCCCTGGGCGCGCTACTGCGTGCCGTGCCAGGAAGTGATCGGCATGAGTCAGGACGGAGAACTGCGAGCGGCGCGGCCCCGGGTCTGAGGCCTTGCAAACACCGGATGGTTTACGTGGTGGTAGGCTGTGTGACGTGTGCTTGCACCATTCGCACAAGCTCCGACTTGCCCACGGCGCCCACGCGCTGCTCGACGACGTGCCCGTCCTTGAACAACAACAAGGTTGGAATGCCGCGGATGTTGTAGCGCCCGGCGGTGTTGATGTTGGAGTCCACGTCCAGCTTGCCTACCTTGAGCTTTCCGGCGTATTCCTGGGCAACCACGTCGATCGTGGGCGCCATCTGCCGGCACGGGCCGCACCACTCGGCCCAAAAATCCACCAAAACAGGCACTTCGGACCGCAGAACGTCCTGGTCGAAACTTCCGTCGGTAAAGGTTAGCGTATTTTGACCCGCCATTACGGTATCCTACTCTCCTATTAGAATTAGATCCATTCAGCGGCCGGGGGATTCAAGCCCCTCTCAACCGCTGGTAAAGCCTGTCGTACTCGACGGCCGAAGCGTTCCAGGAAAAATCCTTAGCCATGCCCGCCAGCATCATCGTACGCCAGCCGTCCGCGTCGGCGAACACCTCGCGCGCGGCCCGCAATGCGCCCGCCAGCGCGTTCCCGGAGAATTCCCGGAACTTGAAACCCGTCCCAGGTTCGATGGTATCATCAAGCCCCCCGGTTGCGCGCACCACCGGCACGGTACCATATCGGAGGCTATACATCTGGTTCAAGCCACACGGCTCGTAGCGGCTGGGCATGAGGAACAGGTCGGCGCCGGCTTCAATCTTGTGCGCCAGCGCGTTACGATACGCGATCCGCACGGCGATGCGCGCGGGATGCCGCGCGGCGATGGCCTGGAAGAGTTCCTCATATTCGGGCTCTCCCGTGCCCAATGCGACCATATAAAAGCCTTCGGCCACCATGTTGTCGGCGGTCTCCGCGATCAGTTCGGCGCCCTTCTGGCTGGTGAAGCGGGAGACCACGCCGATCAAAGGCGCGTCCATGGCTTCCGCAGGCAGCCCGAACTCCGTTACCAGATCCCGTTTGCAGGCGCGCTTGCCGCTTAGATCGGCGGCCGAATAGTGCGCCGCGATAAAACGGTCGGTTTCCGGATTCCATTCCTTGTAATCCACGCCGTTCAGGATGCCGGATAGCACCGGGCTGCGCGCCCGCAGCACGCCGTCCATTCCGAAGCCGTATTCGGGAGTCTGAATCTCGCGGGCGTAGGTGGGGCTGACCGTGTTCAGCGCGTGTGCGTAGTTCAGTCCGCCCTTTAGGTAGCAGACCTTACCGAAGAATTCCAGCCCGTCCGGCCGGAACACCTGGGACCCGGCCAGGCCGATATCCGCCAGCGTTTCAGCCGGGAAAAGGCCGTGATATCCGACGTTGTGCGCGGTGAACAGCGAGCGCATCGCCAGAAACGTGGGATCGTTCCCGAAAATGGCACGCAGATAGACCGGCGCCAGCCCGGCCTGCCAGTCATGGCAGTGCAGGATGTCCGGCAGCCAGACGCGCCGGCTGAAGGCCAGAGCCGCCTGGGCCAACACCGCGAACCGGATGTGGTTGTCGGGATAATCCACGCCGTCCTCGCCGTAGAAGCCGGGCCGGTCGAATAGCGGCGGACAATCCAGAAAATAGAAAGGCGTCTCGCTCTCGATGAGGTAGAGGGACGTATCGAAGCGGCGCGGCGGGAGCCAGACGGGCAGCCAGTCATAGACCCGGCGGGCGGCTTTCAGATCCACGGTGGCATAGCGCGGCAGCAGCACGGCCACCTGGTGGCCCAGCGCTTTGAGCGCGGCCGGCAGCGATCCCACCACGTCAGCGAGCCCGCCGGTCTTGGCAAACGGCGCCGCCTCCGAGGCTACCATCAGGATTTTCATGCGGTGTAAAGAATCAGTCTAACGTGTTTGGGGCGGGACTGATCTCGGCGCGGAGGGCATTCGCCGAGCGCCTGGACTCGAGATTCGCCAGCTTATTGAGGCCGTCGATGTAGGCGCGGGCGCTGGCTTCGATCACGTCGGTGGATGCTCCGCGTCCCACCACCTTCCAGCCATCTTCCTCAAGCTGCGCGGTAACCTCGCCCAGCGCCTCGGTCCCGCTGGTGACCGCCCGGATCTCGTAGCGCACCAGCCTGGCCGCGCTCCGCGTAACGCCGGAAATGGCCTTGCAAGCCGCATCTACCGGTCCGTCGCCAATGGACGCGCCTTCGCGCACTTCATCGCGAATACGCAGGCGAACGGTCGCGGTGGGGATGGCCGACGTCCCGGAATAGATGTGCAGGTACTCAAGCTGGTAAGTCTCCGACGCCGGGTGGATCTCATCATGCAGGATGGCGACCAGATCCTCGTCGAACACTTCCTGCTTCTTGTCGGCTACGGCCAGGAATCGCTGATAAGCCTGATTCAATTCGTCCTGCGAAAGCGTGTATCCCAGCTTCTCCAGACGGTCGCGCAACCCGTGCCGCCCGGTGCGCGCCGTCAGCACCACGCGGCTTTCCGAAATGCCCACATCTTCGGGCCGCATGATCTCGTACGTTTCGCGCTCCTTCAGAAAGCCATCGACGTGGATGCCCGAGCTATGCGAGAAGGCATTGCCGCCCACCACCGCCTTATTGGCAGGCACCGGCATCCCGAGCATGTCGGCGACCAGCCGGCTGGTTCGCGAAAACTCCCGCGCATCGATTCCGGTATCCACTCCGAAATAGTCGCGGCGGGTACGCAGCGCCATCACCACCTCTTCCAAGGCCGCGTTGCCGGCCCGCTCGCCGATGCCGTTGATGGTGCCTTCCACCTGGCGCGCGCCGTTCAGGACGCCGCACAGCGTATTGGCCACTGCCAGCCCCAGATCGTCGTGGCAGTGCACGCTGATCACCGCCCGATCGATGTTGGGCACCTTCTCGCGAACCGCGCGGATGAGCGCGCCATATTGTTCGGGCACCGTGTAGCCGGTGGTATCGGGGATGTTCACGACGGTGGCGCCGGCTTCGATGGCCGCCGCCAGCATTTCGAAAAGATAACAAGGATCGGCGCGGCCGGCGTCTTCGGCGTAAAACTCTACGTCACTCACGCAGCTCTTCGCCAGCCTGACCGCCTCCACCGCCATAGCCAGCATGGTGGTCTTCTTCTGCGGCAGGGTGCTGCCGTAGCGCTCATCCTGGAACTTGCCCATCACATGGATATCAGATACGCCGATGCCTGTGTGAATGCGCGCGCGTTTGGATCGGGACAGGGCTTTACCGCAAGCCTCGATGTCGGAAGGCACGGCGCGCGAGAGGGCGCAGATTACCGGCCCTTCAATCTCCTGCGCGAGCAATTGCACGGCATCGAAGTCTTCCGGCGAGGAGGCCGGATATCCGGCTTCGATGATATCCACGCGCAATCGAGCGAGCTGCCGGGCGATCATGAGCTTTTCGCGGCTGCCCAACCGCGTGCCGGCGGCTTGCTCACCATCCCGCAGCGTGGTGTCGAATACAGCGACTTTCCCGGACATGGCTGTAGCCATCCAATATACCGCAGAGAAGCTGGCTGTTTTTATCCGCGTTTATCCGGGTTCATCCGCGTTCATTCGCGGACAATATGTTTTGCTTCCCGCGCTGCACTAAGATCAGAGTATCCGGCCGCGGATGAACGCCGATGGCCGCGGATAAAGAAGAGCAGGGACATCGCCAGCAATCCGGCGGCCATCAATACACTCGTTACAGGCTCGGGAGCTTGTGATCCGCCGGCGCCTGAAATGGACGCCACACCGTTAATACCCAAATCGCCGGTAATAATTGCCGAATTCCCTATCATCTCGTACGACAGGCTGCTGGTTGGCTCGCTGACATTGACCGAGAAATCCTGAAAGCCGGTTCCGCTCAACGTGCCGGCGGGCAGTAACAGAGATGCGGAGACTTGCGGCGAAACCGTGAACTCGACTATGGAGAAATCCAACACGACCCTATCCGGTCCCGTCAGCGGAGTGGTCAGCGCCAGCGTGGCATTGTAACCAGCCAGGTCAAATGCGCCCGCGGCAATCAACAGCGTACCCGGAAGGCTGTAAGTCGCGGAGTCCGGCGTTGTGCCGATCAGCAAAGGATTTTGAGTAAAAGTTCCGGACGCTGTGAAGTCCTGTCCCGACAAAGACAGGGGATCCACACCGCCCAGCAGCGGGCCAAGCGTGCCCGAGACATCCAGGTTGATGATGCTGGCGTGCGCCGGTATGATGAGAGCGGCGAACAACAGTGCAGTCTTCATTTCGGTCCTCTGCTGCCAGATTGGCGCGGGCAGCAGGGGATGTCAATGAATCCGGGTACCGGCTCTGGCCGCGGCCGACCAAACGGTACTTTTCTAAATCGGTACGGTACTGGCGCGCCAGGATTACTGAACGGCCAGAGTGTATTTTGGATTGGAAGTCTTTCCTCCAATCGAGCAGGTAATCGACTGCGCGCCTGCGGAGATGTTGTCCGGTACCTTGACATTCACCTGGTACAGACTGACAAGGCCGGGCGCCAGGCCGCTGAAAATCACATCGGCACTCTGCCCGCCGATTGTAACTGTCGGAGTGGCCGTGGTGGTGGCCAGATTGGTGCCGTTCAGGCCTGGCGCCGCCTCGCCGTCCGCCGGCTGGCCGTTCAGGCCGGTACATGCCGAGCAAGTGACCGGACCCAATCCGTTCAGGAATAGTTGCACGTAATCGCCGCGCTTGATCGGGTTGGAAGGCGTGATCACGTTGTAGTTCAGGTCGAGCGCCGCGACTTCCGTCGTGTAGTTATAGGTGAAGAAAGCCGGGGCGTACTCGGCCAGTGCGAGGTTATACACCGAGCTGTAAGTGTAATCGACTATTGCCTTCACAGTGGCCGACGTCTGGCCCTGCAGCTCCCACGGCACCTGGATATTCAGTTGCGTCGGACTCACAAAACTGAATCGTCCGGGCAGGCTGAGCGCGGCGGTATCAAAACTAAATGCAGCGCCGTCGATGCCCATTGGAAAGGGCTGCCCAAGCGCCGGATTGCATTGCGGGCAATTGTCGAAGGCGTCATCAGTGCCATTGTTCCCTTGCAGGCTGTCGGTCAGGTTCGTGCCGTAGACCGAAATCCAGGAGCCGGGCGCCACGGGGGTTGCGGCGGTGGCGGCATCCACGATGCCGCCCGCGTTGATGAAGGGCACTGTTCGCGCATTGCCGTCAAAGGCGAACGTCATCCCATTCACGGTGGCGGTGAACTCCTGCAAACCCGGCGACGCCCCCAACACTACGGACGCGCCGGCAACTCCGGTCGGGCCGGTGCTGGTGTCCGTGTACTGAGCCCCCTGGAGGACGCTGCCGCCGCCCGCGGTCACCGCCCATTGCACGGGAGCGCTGGCCACCGGCACGCCAAATCGGTCGATCACCTGAATAGCGATCGAGCCATAATCCAACACGCAGCTATTCACGGCGGTACAGGAAACCGTGTTGTACCACGGAATGTTCGCACCCACCGGGCCGTCAAATCCATAGAATCCGGGGGGCGTTTCGTTGAGCGGAATAATGTCGAACGGCGTATTGTCGCTGACCAGGAACTGGTAAGGAATGTAGAGCGGCGTAGGACCGCCCGTTGCAGTAATTAATCCCTCATAACGGCCGGGCGCGGGAATGCCGCCCGATAGACTGACTACGGCGGTGGTAACTTGATTTGCCGGAATAGTTACACTAGCGGCAGTCGAGTTATTTACCAGCACCTGGGTTCCGGATGCCCCGGCAGGCTCGGCAACGCTAAGGCTGAGAGTGACCGGGTTAGTCCCTGCGTTGGCCAAGCCGATGTTGCCGGATAGCGGCAGCGAGCCGCCCGCGATCTGACCGAACTCGACCGATGAGCCGAAGCACAGATTACCGTTGAGTGGAGAACAACCCGGAGCCAGAATAACCTGTACCGTGGAGATCACGGCATTCTGCGCCTGCAGCAAGCCCGTACCGACTTCATTGATGGGCGCGGAAGCGCTGCCATCCGCGGTCCGCAAGCCTGTAAGAGACCCTGTGTTCACCAGGGCCGACTTGACTTGCAGCGGCGACAGGGAAATGCCCGCGGAGCCGGTCGCCTGCAGGACCAGCGCGGCCGCGCCAGAGAACATGGGGCTTGAAAAGCTGGTTCCGTCGGCTGTGCCGAAGCCGGAGTAATTGAATAGCTCGCCGTTGGAGTCGGAGGTCTCAGAGGCCAGCAGGAAGTCAGTAGCAGCCGCGGAGACATCCGGCTTGACTGAAAACGCGCCATTCGCGCCTAATACCGGGCCGATACCCGCAAAGCATGCCACAGACTCCGGTATTAGCGCGATGCTCAGCGGCGGCGCGGTTCCCGGGGAGCACTTATCGGCCAGATACTGATAACCGGCCGACACAGGCACCTGGTACGGATACGGGCTCATGGTCCCATTCGCGCCGGAATTGGAATCGACATAGCTCTGCAGGCTTTGGCCGCTGCTCTGGCTGACCAGGAACGCCGGGATCAAGGCGCCGGACCCGGCGCTCCAGGGATAAAAGCCGGTTCCGTTATCGATGAAGATGACCCCCACTGCGCCGGCATTCTGAGCGTTGCCAATCTTAGTGCCAAAGTCACAGGAACCACGGCGAATTACGGCGATGTCGTTCACCAGCGCGCTGGGGGCAATCGGGTTGCAGAGCAGTCCATCGCTGTCACCCGCTTGCGTAACATCCACCAGCGGAGCGGTGAACGGCGCCGCTGGTTCCGGGCCGTCGGCGCTGGTCTTGGCAGGTATGGCCTGCAGGTTGGAAGGGGCGCCGCTACCGGCTACACCTACGCTCTGGACATAAGTGACATCGTTCTGAATGCCGCCCGCGCCGATTACGGAGGGCGCATAAGCCGGCGACCCGACCGTGGCCAGCGTGGGAAGACTGGCTGAATTCTGGTTGTATTGGTAACCCGTGTTCCCCTGATTACCCGCCGCTGCCACAACCACCACCTGCCCGTTCTCCACCGCCTGCTCCAATGTATATGCCAGCGTGTCGCAGGGGCCGCCGCTGCAGTTTGTGTCCAACGGTCCGTCTCCGTAATATCCGGCAGGGCTGCCCAGCGACAGATTGATCACGTTCATACCATCGGCGACGGCATCGTCCACAGCTTGGATGATATTGCCCGAACCATTCGGGTTAACGTCGTCCGAGCCGAAGATTTTATAGTTTCCGAGGTACGCTTGCGGCGCCACACCCGAAATGGTAGTACCGTTGAAGCTGACCGGGTTTCCGGCGGCCACCGAAGCGACGCCGGTGCCATGACCGTCCACATCGCGCGCCGTAAGGTCGTCGGGCCGGTCCTGCGCCGCGTTGGAACTGCCGGTCACATCCGATGTCACGATGTCACTCACGTAGCTGCGGGCCACGATTACCTTATTGTTGGTAAAGGCGCAATTTGCCGCCACGTCACATATCGGATAGCCGGCGGGCGCCGTGAACCCGCTATCGTTGAACGACAGCTGCGTGATGTCGATGCCCGTATCAATAATGGCGATGGCCACTCCGGCTCCGGCGTTCACCTGGCCGCCGATCGCCGACACGCCCCACGCCGCACTGACATTGCTGATGCTGAGTTGATCCGCCTTATGATACCGGGGCATGGGCGTGACGCTCTTAACGCCCGCAAGATGGCGAAGATTCTCCGCCTGCGCCGGGGTGGCCACGACGAAAATGGCGTTGATTAAATGTTGCACGGAGCCGGTGACTCGCGCATGCGTGCTTTCGATCTGCTGGCGCAAGTTTGCCTGCACTTGCCGCAAATGCTGCCGGTACGGCTCGGCCACCGCGCGGGTTCTCGCGAACTTTCCGGGGTAGCGTTCCACAGCGGGTTTTTCAGTCAGCATCACCACCCACCGTGTGGGGGACGGCGCAGCCGCCCATGTCAGGCTTACGGCAGCCAGGGTCATCATGAGTGTAAGTCGTGTTAAGCGCATGTTTAATGGATCTCTATCTCGCTGGAAAAATCTTATCAAAAGTTAAGTGACGCGCCACGCGGAGGAAACCGGTACAGAAATGCGTCGGTATGTAATCGCACCGAGGCGGAGTCCCGGGTCACAAAGAAAGATCGCCCGCCAGCGCCGTCAGGAACTCACCCTGCGCGGTTTGCAGAAAAAAGTGTCCCCCGGGGAATACTCGTAACCCGAATGCGGCCGTGGTCTGCAACGCCCAGCCCTCCAGATGTTCGCGATGGACATTCGGATCCTGCGCGCCGCCGTAGGCCCGAATCGGGCAATCGAGAGGCGGCTCTTCGAGATAGACGTAATTGCGGTAGACGGCGGCGTCCTCGCGCAGCGCCGGCAGAATAACACGCATCAGCTCGGGATTGTCCAGCACCTCCGCCGGGGTCCCTTCCAGGCGGCGCAACGCTTCCACGAATTCAGCTTCGCTCGGTTCCGGCGGCGGCATATGTCCGCGGCGAAACTGCGGCGCGCGCGCGCCCGAAACCACGAGCATGTGGGGCAGCGGTTGCCGGCGGCGCCGCAAAAGCCTCGCCAACTCGAATGCCACCGCCGCGCCCATGCTGTGTCCGAAGAAGGCGAACGGCTGGTGCAGGTAAGGCTGCATGGAATCGCACAAAGCCGCCACCGTGCCCGCCATATCGCTGCGGCGCGGCATGCGCATCGGCGCAACCGCGACCCATGCCGGCAAATGCTCCTGCCAGTTGTAGTACGATGCCCCTCCTCCGCCCGCATGCGGGAAGCAGAACAGGCGCAGAGTACCCGGCGCGGCGCCGAAGATTTTGTGCAGCCGCAGGGACAGCAGCTTCCGGCGATCCGGGGAAAGGCGTTCGAGAGGCGAGGGTTCGGGGGCGCGCGCTGCGTGCACGGGAGAGGCCGGAACATCCGTCCTGATGGTCTCCAGCAGAGACTCGAACGGCTCCACGCTCAGGCGGGCGGCGTATGCCAGGGCTGCCTGGCGCGAGGACCGCGAGAGTGCATCATAGTGCGCCCGGTCCGAAACGAGACGCGCCAGCGCCTCCACCCACGGACCGATATCTTGCGCGGGTACGTCGGCAACCGGCACCATCTGCTCGTCCATTTGCGACCGGTACTTTTCGATTGGCCGCACCGGAAGCAGGTAATCGACGCCCAGTTTCACCTCCGGAATGCCGCCCACGTTGCTCGCGATCACGGGCACGCCGCGCAGCATGGCCTCCAGCACGATGCGCGAGCGCGCCTCGGCCCACAACGAAGGGACCAGCAACACGCGCGTGCGGCGCAGGATGTCGTCCACGTTGTCCACCGGATCGAGCAGCATCACATTCGGGCGGGCGGCCAGCGCCGCGCGGTCCGCCTGGTTGGTGCCCCACGTCGGCACGCCCGCAAAGCGCACCTGGGGAAGGCGGCCGGCCAGCTCCAGAAAAATGGAAATGCCCTTCACCGCGCACGGATTGACCAGCGTGACGAATTCGTTCTCGAAACGGCCCAGGTCCGGGTACGGCGGCGGGTCGAGCAGCGAGATGGGCACGTGCACGGCGGGGATCCCGCTCCACCGGCGGATGTAATCGGCCACGTATCGGCTGACACCCACTACCGCGTTGCACTGCCGCAGCGCGTCGGTCTTGGCCGCGCTTGGAAACGCACAATCCGTCCCGAAAGGCAGCGCCAGGGTTGCGCGCGCCAGGTAAACGGTGCGCGCGTTCAGCCGCAGGGCGGCTTCCAGCAGTAACTGCGCCGGGTCGTCCGTGGAGGTCAGGATTACGTCCGGCGCAAACTCCGCAATCTGTGCCGCGAAGTACGCGCGCAGATTGGGATGATGCGTCACCACGTGCGCCTCCACGTCCTCGTGGCGAAACACGACCGAGCCGCCTTCCGTAGCCGTTGGGGAGACCCCCCGCGCCGTCAGCTCGCGCAAAAAGGTTGCATGCCCGGCAACGCCGAAGCGGGCGATACGCGCCACCACACGGCATACGTGTCCGCGCGCCGCGAGCGCCTCCAGCAGCAGCCGGTTGGAACGGTCGCCGCCGCCGTAAGCCGGATAATAGAGCGAGTTTTGCGCCAAAAGGATGCGCATTCAAGGTTTCCAGGCGCGCGCTTTCCGCAGCAGCAGTGCGCGCCTCTCGGCGGAAAGATTGGCCAGGGACGGGCGCTCCGGCGCCGCGTCCGCGGGCTCGAGCGACTGCAGATATGCCAGCATGCGGCCAGCATCCAGGCCGCCGACAAATTGCAGGGCCGCTGTGCGCGACGCCGCCGAAACCTGCTCGTACAGTTCGCGGTCGCCGAGCAGTGCGCGCAAAGTGTCAGCCCATGGTTCGAGATTCAGCGGGCCGATCACCGGCTTGGGCAGCGCGTGCTCGTCGAACACCGGCTGGTAGCGCTGAATGCCAGGCGTAGGCACCACGAACGGCGTGCTCATCTTGGCTTCCACCAGGCCTCCGGAATCGCTGGCGATCACCGGGATACCGTGCAGCATGGCTTCCATCGCAATCAGTCCGAACCCTTCGTACCAAAGCGAAGGCATCAGCAGGATGCGCGAGCGCCCCAGGAAATCGGTGATGTGGCGGCAACCCGGCAGTATTTCGACGTTGGGGCACGCAGCCAACTGCGCGCGATCCGCCGACGTGGTGCCCCATCCAGGCAAAGCCCCGAAGCCGCATTGAGGAAAGCGCTCCGCCAGCGCCAGGAAAATCGAAATACCCTTCACGGCGCACGGATTCACCATCGTGACCAGGCCCGCATCGTAGGCCGCCAGGTTCGGAAACGGTCCACTGCCGTAGACCGGGGGATGGATTACCGCGGCCTCGCGCCCGGCGTGATGGCGAATGTAGGCTCCCGTATGATGGCCGATCGCCACGATGCCGGCCGCGGCCGTTACCAGTGCCGTCGCGCCTGGATCCGGATTCCAGCTTGCCGGGCCGAACGGAAAGAACTGCGGCGTGTGCGCCAGGTACACCACGCGCCCCGCGGCCGAATGTTGCGCCTCCCGCAGGAGCACATGCCCCAGATCTTCGGAGGAAACCAGCACCCAATCGGGCTGAAACTCCTGGATCTGCCGGCGCAATTCGTGCGCGTGCCGCGCACGCTCGGCAACGGCGTGAATTTCGACGCGCGAATCCGCTCCGGGCACGACGGATTCTCCGCCGCCCGCCACCACCCGGCACGGATGCCCGCGCGCCGCCATGAACTCCAGCCACAGAAGGTTGCTGCGCGTGGCGCCCCCGCGCGGCGGCGCATACGATGCGTTGGCGGTCAGCAGAATACGCATCGCTCAGTACGGCGCTTCTCCGCTTTCCTTGGCCAGCAACTCGCGCACCTCTTCGTCGGTAAGGCTCTCCACTTCCGCCAGCAGCGCCGCGTAGCGATCCGCGCCCGCCATTTCGATTTCGCGCAATTCGATGGCCCCGGCTAATTCCTCTATGGTGAAATCCGCGCCGTACACTACTTCGAGAGAAAGCTCGATCCCCAGTTCTTCCTTTAGCCGCGAAAGCAGTTGCACGGCGAGCAGGGAATGACCGCCCAAGTCGAAGAAGTTGTCGCGGATGCCGATGGGCTCCACGTTGAGCATGCCGGTCCAGATGCGGCAAAGCTGACGTTCCAGATCCGAGCGCGGCTCCACCGGCGGGACGGACTTCAGCGCGCGCGGCGCCTCCGCCCTCAAGCGCTCCAGAATCTGTTCCACAGTGCGCAATTCGCCGGCAATGCGCGTATAGGGAATCGCGTTGCGGCCGGCGGCCGGTTTACTTTCCCCGGCAACCGGCTTCGGCGGCACAGCCGACGGTTTATACTTGATCCCGGCCGCGAAGTCCGCCGGAAAACGGAAGAGCAGGGCTTCGCCGCGCACAGTCTGGAATTCCAGCCCCACGCTCTCCAGAAACAACAGCGCCGGCCGGTTCCGCTGGCTGCGGACGAAGCGGGCTTCCACACCGCTCAGCCCGCGCTGCCGTGCAATCTGCCCGAGCGCCGCAAGCATGCGATGCTCCACGCCGCGGCCCAGTGCGCGGCAGCTCAGCAGAAATGTGTCGACGGCCACCGTGTCGGCGCCGCCGCGAAAGATCATGGCCCCCGCCAGTCCGTAACTGCCGAAGCGGTCGCTCACGTGCACCGTCAGGCATTCGGCTTTACCCGATCCGAGCAGCGCCTGTATATCGCTCTCCGACCGCCGCACGGTGGTGAAGTTCATCTGGTTGGTGCGCTGCGTCAACTGCGCCACCCGCGCCAGATCCTTCGGCGACATTTGTGCGATGCGCACGTCGAGCTGCAGGTTGTTGAGAAAATCTTCCAGGCTGCCCGTTTGTCTCTCCGCGCGCCGGCGCTCGGCCTCCTGCGCGTACATCGCCGGCCGCGCGCGGTCCTCGTCGGTCACCCGCAGATGATCGAAGGCCCACGCGTGCTTCAGGAATTCCGGGATCTCTTCGTCGCGCGCGGGCAGCGCCAGGCTCAACACCTGCGGATAACTCGCCGCCACCTCGCGGCACTCTTTAGGGTTGTCGTCCACGAGGATAAAACTGTCGAGGCCCAGGTCCAGCTCCTGCGCCAGGGCCGCCAGGTTCAGCGGCTTGGGCTGCCAGTTGATGCGCCACGCGGTGAAATGCTCCAGCCGCAGGGCCATCTCCGGGTGCAGCCGGAAGGTATCCAGCACATCCTCGACGTTATTCTTGCTGCACAGGCAGAGCAGCATTCCCGCGGCATGTTGCGCCAGCATGAATTCCTGCAATGCGCGGCGCGGAGGGTCAACGGTCACGCCTTGTGGCCCGTCCTCGCCGCAGATGCCCTTCCAAAGCGTATCGTCGCAATCGAGCGCCACGGCTTTACAGGGCGGCACGCGTAGCGCGTGGATTCGGCGCGCGATCATGGTGCCCATCGCCGCGAAGTACGCGGGGGTGTACGGAATGTGGCCGAGTTTGTCGCCCAGCGGATCGTGGATCTGGCCTACCGGGTACGACTCGCTGATTTCGGACGGCCGGATCAGGTGGACGGTGTTCAGTTCCGCGGCGCCGTCCGCAACCAGCGCCTCCAGGCGGCTCTGCCACTCAGCGGGGAAGCCGGGCGATGCCGGGCAAATGCAAACTATGGCGGGTGCGCGGAATGACCTTGCGGCCGTCTCCAGGCCGGCGATGAAATGCCGGACGTCCTCTTGCAGGCGGGCCAGGTCCTCTGCGGCGCGGTCCGGCGTGCGCGCCCAATCCTCGAACCGCACCAGCAGGGCGTTGATTCCATCGTGGTTCGCCGCCAGCGCGCCGGCGGGGTCGAGCAAGAGCTGAAACACCTGGTTGTAAGGCGCCATTCCCACGCCGTAGCCGAAACCCAACTCGCGCATCCAGAAGGCCAGCGTCTGCTCGATGGCGTCCGCTGTGAAGGTGGCGCTGACGAAGATGGAAGGGCCGGACATCGGTTTTCATCACCATTATAGGAGGCGGCGGGATGCCGCCCCGTGGCTCGGCGGCGAGTGGCGCTACGGCACCACCACCACTTTCCCGAACTGTTCCTTACCCTCCAGCCGCTCATGCGCCGCGCGAATCTCCGCCAGCGGATATACCCGGTCGATCACCGGTTTCAACTGCCCGCGAAAGACGAACTGCAGCACGCGGTGCAACTCCCCCATGGTGCCCATAAACGATCCTAATAGCGAAAGCTGCCGGCTGAACAGGAAGCGCAGGTCCACCTTGGCGTCGTAGCCCGTGGTAGCCCCGCAAGTCACCACGCGGCCGGCGGGCGCCAGCGACTCCAGGCTCTTCTGCCAGGTGGCTGTGCCGACATGTTCGATCACCACGTCCACGCCGCGCTTGGCGGTGATCTTGCGCACCTCGGCTGAAATATCCTGCTGGTAGTGATCGATCACATGATCGGCGCCCAATTCGCGCGCCTTAGCCAGCTTGGCTTCTCCACCGGCCGTGGCGATCACCCGGCAGTGAAACAGCTTGGCGATCTGGATGGCCGCCGACCCCACCCCGCTGGATGCGGCCAGCACCAGCACGTCCTCTCCGGGTTGCAGATGGGCGCGCCCCATCAGCATGTGCCACGCGGTCAGAAATACCAGCGGAACGGCCGCCGCCGATTCGAAGGGCATGGAATCCGGAATCTGGATGGCGCTGTATTCCGGCGCGGCGATGAATTCGGCATTGCCGCCATCCACACGATACCCGAACATCGTATAGCGGCGGCAAAAACTGTCGTGGCCGGAAACGCACTGCGCGCATTGCCGGCAGCTCAAGCCCGGCGAGAGCAGCACCCGCCAACCCGGCTGGACGCGCTCGCACAACTCGCCCACCGCCACCACCTCGCCCGCGATGTCGCTGCCCAGAATATGCGGCATATCGAACTTCATGCCGGGAATGCCGGCGCGTACGAAAAGGTCCAGGTGATTCAGCGCGCAGGCGCGGACGCGCAGCAGAATTTCGTTTGCCTTGATGCGCGGCTCGGGCGCGTCTTCGTAGACCAGCACTTCCGGTCCGCCGTGTTGATGAATGCGTGCTGCCTTCATGTAATTCAGGCTAACAGAGCGTTTGCCGGCGCGCGTGGCTGGCAATGCTGGTATCCTGAAGGTTCTTTGGGAGGCGAGCGATAGTCAAATTCTGCGTGCTGGCGAGCGGCAGCTCCGGCAATTGCGCGCTGCTGGCCACCGATCGCACAAGAATTCTGGTGGATGCCGGCCTGAGCATGAAAGCGCTGGGGCGCCGTCTGGAGTCCATCGGCGAACAGGCCGATGCGCTCAACGCCATCCTGGTCACCCACGAACATTCCGACCACATCTCCGGACTGGCGCGCCTGGCCCGCAAGCTGGGCATCCCGGTGTACATCAGCAAGCTCACCTCGCCGGCGGTCGATTGGGGCGAAATCCGGCCACGGCTGGAATGCTTTCAGGCCGGCGCCAGCTTCGTGGTGGGCGATATCGAGGTCGAGAGCTTCGGCATCCCGCACGACGCCATCGATCCGGTGGGCTTCTGCTTTTACGCCGCCGGCATCAAGATCGCGGTAGCCACCGATCTCGGCTACCTCACCGAGTCGGTGAAGTTCCACCTGCGGCGCTCGAATCTGATGCTGCTCGAATCCAACCACGATATCGAGATGTTGAAAGTCGGCCCGTATCCCTGGTCCGTCAAGCAGCGCGTGATGAGCCGCGTCGGGCACCTTTCCAACGACATGATGAGCGACTTTCTGCTGCGTGATTTTGACGGCTCAACGGCGCGCCTGGTGCTGGGCCATCTCAGCGAGCACAACAATCATCCGGAGATCGTGCGGCTGGTGGCTACCCAGGCGCTCGCGCAGCGGGGCCTCGCCACGCCGCTGGAAATCGCCAGCCAGACGCGGCCCACGGAGGTTTACCGGCTTTGATCGCACGGTACACGCGGCCGGAAATGGGCCGTATCTGGACGGACGAAAACAAATTCCAGCAGTGGCTGGAAGTGGAGCTGGCGGCTTCGGAGGCGCTGGCCGAGATGGGGGTCGTGCCGCCCGAAGCGGCGCGCGCGCTGCGGGCGCATGCCGCATTCGATACCGCGCGCATTCTGCAGATCGAGCGCGAAGTCAAACACGATGTGATCGCTTTCACCACCGCGGTGGCCGAGCGCATGGCGGCCGCCGGACATGCCGAGGAGTCCCGCTGGCTGCACTATGGCCTGACCTCCAACGACGTAGTGGACACCGCGCAGGCCTTGCAGATCCGGCAGGCGTGCCGCATCCTGCTGGACGGACTGGAAGGCCTGCGGGCGGTGCTCAAGCGCCGCGCCTTCGAGTTCAAGGACACTGTGCAGATCGGCCGCACTCACGGTGTGCACGCCGAGCCGATCACCTTTGGGCTGAAGCTGGCTATCTGGTACGGCGAGGCAGGCCGCAACCTGGAGCGCCTGCGGGCGGCCGCCGAAGACCTCCGGGTAGGCAAGATCTCAGGCGCGGTCGGCACTTTTGCGCACATCGGGCCGGAGGCCGAGGAGCGCATTTGCGCGCGGCTCGAGCTGAAGCCGGCCCCGGCCGCTTCGCAGGTGATTCAGCGCGACCGGCACGCCGCCCTGGTAGCCGCACTGGCCCTGGTCACGGCTTTATGCGAGAAAATCGCCCTGGAGGTGCGCCACCTGCAGCGCACCGAGGTGCGCGAAGCCGAGGAGTACTTCGCCCGCGGACAGAAGGGCAGTTCGGCCATGCCCCACAAACGCAACCCGGTCACCTGCGAGCAGATCTGCGGCCTGGCGCGCGTCGTACGGTCCAACGTGCAGGCCGCCTTTGAGGATGTAGCCCTTTGGCACGAGCGGGATATCTCGCATTCTTCGGTCGAGCGTGTCATCCTGCCCGACTCCACCATCCTGGCCGATTATTTGCTGGAAAAGACCACCAAACTGGTGGATCAGCTCCTCGTTTATCCGGAACGCATGCGCCGCAACCTTGAACTGACCCGCGGGCTGGTATTCTCCGGGCAGTTGCTCCTGGATCTGGCAGCCGCCGGAATGCTGCGCGAACAGGCTTACCGGATCGTGCAAACGCATGCCATGCGCGCCTGGGAGCAGGAATCGGACTTTCGCGCCGCTATCGAGGCAGATCCCGAGATCCGCGCCGTCCTCACCCCAGATCAGGTCGCCCAAGCCTTCTCGCTGGAGCGTCAATTGCGCAATGTGGACGCGATTTTCTACCGTGTTTTCAAATAGTTAGCACGGGACACCCCTGATCCGCCGGCACTTCCATTTTTTGCTCGAAATGTTTTGGCTTTTCGGGTAAAGTAGAGCTGTGGGCGTGCGCAAAAGGCTGGAACTGGCGCGGGTGTTGGTTGTGGACGACGAATTGTCGTCCCGGCTGACCCTGCAAACCCTCCTCCAGGCCGGCGGCTACAGCGTGGATGTGGCCGGATCGGCGGCGGAAGCCTTTTCCAAGCTGGATCACGGCCAGTATGAACTGGTGCTGAGCGAGGCCGAAATGGAGTCTCCGCGGGCCGGCCTGCGCGTGCTCTCCTATGCCCGCGTGAAGTCATACAAACCCGCCACGGCACTCGTGACGGCCTATAAGGAAGCAAAGGCCTCGCGCCATCCGGTGGGCGACGAGCAGCAGGTTTCGGTCAACGCCGAGAACGTTTCCGCGTTGCTCGGGCGGGTGGCCGACCTGATCGGCATGCGCGCCCAGCGCCGCGCCCTCCGCCTCGCCCAGTCACTCTAACCCAGCCCGGCTATCTGCCGTTCCAGCTCGTCCAAGCCTCCGGCAAAGAAGTGATCTTGCGCCTCCACCCAGATCAGCCGTTTCGGCTGGGCCACCTGCTGGTAGAACGCCTGCATCGCGGGCGGCGGGCCGTATTCGTCATGGGTGCTCTGGATGAAGATCTTGGGGACTGTGCATTGCGCCAGCACGCCCACCGGATCGCGCGCGGCCGGAAAGCCCAGGGCGATCACACGTTCCACATTCTTCAGTTCGCAGCCCAAGCCGAGCGCCACGCGGGAGCCGAACGAGAATCCCGCTAGTGTAAAGGGCAGCTCCGGATAACGCACACGCAGCCAGTCGAGCGCGGCGCGCGCATCGTCGATTTCTCCGACCCCCAGGTCGTGCCGGCCTTCGCTCTTTCCCACGCCGCGGAAGTTGAAGCGCAACACCACGTAACCCGAATTCCGCAGCGCCCGCGCCGTCCGGTAGACCACCTTGTTGTGCATGGTGCCCCCGAACAGGGGGTGCGGATGGGAAACGACCGCGACCGCGCGGGGGTCGGCATCCTCCGGCGCTTCCAGCAGGACTTCCAGCTTGCCCGCGGGGCCATTCAACAGGTGGGCTTCAATTTTGCGCGGCACTAAAACGTACGGTAATTGGTGATCTGCATGTCGATCCCGAAGTCCTGATCGCGCAGCAGCTTAATCACGCTCTGCAACGTGTCCCGGTCCCGCCCGCTGACGCGCACCAGGTCCCCTTGAATGGCAGCCTGGACCTTCAGCTTGCTGTCCTTGATCTTGCGCACGATCTCGCGCGCCTTCTCGATGGGAATGCCTTGCTGCAACGTGATCTCCTGCTTGACGCTGGATCCCGCCGAGGGGATGATCGTCCCGTAGGTGAGCCCCTTTAGCGGCACCTTTCGCTTTACCAGCTTGCCTTCCAGCACTTCGTTAACGGCCTTCAACTTGTACTCGTCCTGGCTCGCCAGCAGGATCTTGTGGTCCTTCTCGTTCAACTCGATAGAGGACTTGGACTCCTTCAGATCGTAGCGGGTGAGGATCTCCTTCATTGCCTGCTGGATGGCGTTATTCACCTCCGGCAGGTCGATCTTGGACACCACATCGAAGCTGTTATCGGGCATAGATACCTATAATATCTAGCGGGTACTGAGCGCCACCAGCACCTTATCGGTGATTTCTTCGATCAGGGCCGGTAAAGCGGCATCCAAGGCCACCGTCACCGCCGCGCGCACCCGCTCGGCATCAATGAGCGCCACCACCGGCGTCTTGGGTGCGGCCCGCTTGCCGGCGGGAGGCGCCGGCGGGGCGGCGCTGGTTCCGCGCGCTTTGGCGGCCTGTTCCGCCAGGGGTTTTACGATACCCAGCAGCACCGAAGCTTCAAAGGGCTTCTGCACAGTGCCATCGGCGTGTACCCGGCGGGCTTCCTCGTCATCGAGCACGTCTTTCACGCTGCCAATCAGCACTACGCGCGCATGCCTGTGGCGCGGGCTCACCTTTACGTACTGGCAGATTTCGTAGCCCGAGCGATGCGGCATCACCACGTCGGCCAGCACCAGGTCGGGATCTACGTCTTCCAGGCGCAGCAATGCGGAGTCGCCGTCGCTGACGGTGACTACCTCATAGCCCTCCTCGGTGAGAATCTGCTCGCCCATGCGCTGCGCGTGGGGGCTATCGTCGGCCAGCAGAATGCGCGTCATTTGTCCTGCGGCGGCGGCGTTTGCGCGGGCGGAGAGGCGGGCGCCTGAGCCTGGGGGGGCGGGGAAGACGAGCCTTTCGCCGCTTTGATGGCGGCTTGCTGTTTCTTGGCCTTTTGCTGCGCCTGCTTGATCGCCTTCTTCTTTTCCTTCTCCGTCATCGGATGGTTCGTCGCGAAGGGCTGCTGGGGAGTGGCGGCCTCCTGCTCGGGTTTGGCGTCCGGGCTGGCGGCCTTGGCCGTCGCGGACACGTTTCCGGCAGGCAGAATTGCCCGCGCATCGGGCCGGCTGTCGATTTCTTTGGTGTCGCTTACCGTGGAGGCTGTAACGTCGGATCCCACGCCGCTAGTCGCGCCTGGAGCGGCCGTTCCCGGGACCTGGGGAACGCTCGCCGGAATCGTCGGGCGCAGGCTCGTCATGGCCGGCGAGCCGGCCTTGGCGGCGTGCGCCGTATCCGGACGGCCGCGGAAAGCATCCAGCACGTGATTGTATAACTTTGTATTGCTCCGGTTCTCCAGCTCATACTTCATGTGGGCGTAGGCCACCGGATCGGCTTCCGGTACCGGGCGCTTCATCGCCTCCAGTTTTTCCTTGGCGGCCGGAGCGTGCGGGCTTAACGGATAATCCTTCACGATGCGCGCGTAGGCTGCCGCCTCCTTATCCTCAAAACGGTCGCCCATGTGATTGTAGGAATCGGCCATCATCCACAGGGCCTCATCAGCCTGGCTGAACAGCGGATACTGATCCACCATGCCGGTCAGGCGATTGGCTGAAGCCGGAAAACTGCCCTTGTGGTGGTAGAACGTGGCGGTGGCGTACTCGTGAGCCGCCAGCACCTCTTGCACGTTTCTGAGCTTCTGTTGGGTTTCCGGAGCGAACTTGCTGTTGGGATATTGCATCAGCAACTGGCGGCACTCGTCTTCGGCGCGTATGGCGTGTATGGGGTCGCGGTCCGCCTTGTCCATCTGTTTGTAATGGATGTCGCAGACGCGTTCCTGCGCCTCGGCGGCTTCTTCCATTTGCGGATAAAAGAGCTCGAAGTCTTTGTATTCCGCTTCCGCCTGCGCCAGGCCATGCGCGCCGCCCTCGCGGAACCAGCTGTCCGCAATGGCCAGTTTCGCCTTGGCCAGGAACTCGCTGCTGTCGTATGTATTGATAAGGGTTTGCAGAGTCAGCCGCGCGATTTCATAGCGGCTGTGCTCGATATCGTTGATGGCCCGGTCGAATAGTACTTTATCGGGCTGCTCGGTATTCTTGGTGATAGGGTCCGCGTACTTGTGGCGGCGAATCCCGCAGCCGCTGAGCAGAACCGCCACGCTCGTCAGGACCACCAGGTGATGAAAAATACGTCGATACGTCATTGTGCGCTTACAGCTCTTTCTGTTGGGCTCTGACCAGGATAGCAATTACCTCACCACGCTGGAAGCGAGGCCGGCTTCGCCGGCCGAGTCCCGGGCCTGCCCTCAACATCGCACCGTATACGCCTGTCCGGCGGCTTCGCGCAGTTCGGAGAATGCGGCTGCGGGGTCCGGAGTGTGAAATACCGACGACCCTGTGACGATCCAGTCACAGCCCGCCCGCACCGCGTCGGCTACATTATCCCTGGTAATGCCGCCGTCGATTTCGATGGCAAATGCAAGCTGCCGGTCTCTCCGGATAGCGTCCAGGCGGCGGACCTTATCGAGCGTATACGGGATGAACTTCTGCCCGCCGAATCCCGGATTGACGCTCATCAACAGCACATAATCCGCCAGGCCCAGCACTTCCTCGATGGCGGCTACCGGGGTCGCCGGATTGATCACCACGCCGGCGCGCGCGCCCAGCCGATGGATCTCGCGTAAGGTGCCGTCCAAATGCAGGCAGGCTTCCTGGTGCACGATCACCTGATCGGCGCCCGCTTCTATGAAAATGGGCGCATACTTGTCCGGGTCCGTGATCATGAGGTGCACGTCCAGGGTTAGCCGCGTGACCTTGCGGATGGAAGCCACAACTGGTGGCCCAAGCGTGATATTGGGCACGAAGTGGCCGTCCATCACGTCCACATGCAGCATGTGGGCGCCACCGCGCTCCACGGCTGCAATCTGCTCGCCCAGGCGGGCAAAATCCGCGGCCAGAATGGACGGAAGGATTTCAATCATTTAGGCGGCTAGGGCGATTTTATCACAGCGGCGTAGAAACCATCCCCGGGTTCGCGGCCGGGAATGCGCTGTAGGGCTTCGATCACCCCCGCGCCGCCAGCCGCCGCCACCACATCTTCATTCTCCTCGCGTTCGAGCGAGCAGGTGGAATAAACCAGCAGCCCGCCCGGCGCCAGCGCACGGCGGCCTTGTTCGAGAAGCGCCGTCTGGCGCGCATGCAGATCCTGCAGGTCGGCGGCCCGTAGCCGCCACTTGATCTCCGGATTGCGCCCCAACGTGCCTGTGCCGGAGCACGGCGCGTCGATTAGAATACGGTCGAACCTGCGCCGGAACGGCAAAGGCTGCCGGCCGTCTAGCACCACCAGATCTATTCTCAGATCCGCGAGCCCCGTCAGCCGGTGGAGATGAATGTCGCAGGCCACCGCGTGAACCCCTGCCGCCACCGCCTGGGCGGTCTTGTTGCCGGGCGCGGCGCACAGATCCAGGTAGCTCTGTCCCGGCTCCAGCCGCAGCAGCGGCACGATGGACTGCGCCCCTACATCCTGTATTCGTGTCGTATCCGGGTTGATGTAAGTCTCCGGCACGCGCAGATTGGCGCGCGCAATGGCTATGGCGGTCTCTCCGCCGTATTGGCGCTCCCAGCGCTCCAACAGCCACTCCGGATGGGAAAGCTCCACTCCGCGGCTGGGCCAGCTTACCGGGTTACGATCCACCTTGCGTAGGATGGCATTAGCAAAGCCCGCTGCCGACCGCTTGCGGGCGCGCTTGATCAGTTCCACGCTTTCCGAGACCGCCGCGTGCGCGGGGATGCGCTCCAGGTATCGAAGCTGGTAGATTCCCATCCGCAATGCCAGCCGCACGGCCACGTCCAGCCGCGCGGCCGGTTTGCCGGAATAGTGCTCGACGAGGTAATCGAGCTGCGCCTGGTAGCGCAGCACGCCGAGCACGATTTCCGACGCCAGTCCGGCATCGCGGGTGTCGAGCGGCACGCTACGGGAAGCCAGCAGATCGGAGGCATAGCCGCCTCGCTCGACTGCCGCGAGTATCTCGAACGCCAACAGCCGCGCGGGGGACACTGCTTGAATGTAGCGCGCCGCGAGCCATGCCGGCCGCGCACTCTGCTTTGCGCGCATCACGAACCCGATCCGCCGTTTTACCAGTGCCGCCGCCGGCGGTTCGACGAGCCTTTCCGCTAAAACCCCAGTGGCGCAAAGTTACAATATTCTCCTATGTCCTGGTTCACCGTGCGCGTCCCGGCTTCCAGTGCGAACCTGGGGCCGTGCTTCGATGCCCTCGGCCTGGCGCTCGCCGTGTACCTGGACTGCCGCTTCCGGGCCAGCCAGTGTCTCCGCATCGTTGCCACGGGACGCGATGCCGCGGCTATCCCTACCGACGACCGCAACCTGATCTGGCAGACCGCGCTGTCCGTAGCGGCCGACGTGCGCATGCCCATGCCGCCCATCGAACTGGCCGTTCACAACCAGATTCCCCTCGGCAAAGGCATGGGATCGAGCGCCGCCGCCTTGACCGCCGGCGTGGTGATCGCGAACCATATTCTGGGTCTCGGCTGGCGCCCGCCGCGCATTCTGGATGAAGCCGCGCGCCTGGAGGGCCATCCCGACAACGTCGCCGCCTGCGTGCTCGGATCGATCGTGGCCAGCGCCATCGATTCCGGCGGCACCGTGCGCGCCGTAAGGCTGGAACTGCCGCCGCGCTTCGGAATCGCCCTGGTGGTCCCGGATTTCGTGCTGCCTACTTCCGAAGCGCGAGCCGTTCTGCCGGACTGCTACACCAAGGAAGACGCCGTATTCAACGTGCAGCGCGCCGCGCTCCTGGTCGCCGCGCTGGCTGCCGGTTCGACCTCGGCTTTTCCCGCCGCCCTGGAAGACCGTTTCCACCAACCGTACCGCGTGCCGCTGGTTCCGGGCCTGGCGGACATCCTGAAGTTGCGCGCGCCCGGCCTGCTGGGTTGCGCGTTGAGCGGCGCGGGTCCCTCCATCCTGGTTTTTTATGAGCGCGGCTACGAATCGGTTTGCGACCTGGTGCGGCAAATCCTCCATCTGCACGGGCACTCCGCCGAGATCCTGCTCACCCACATCGCCGCGCACGGCTGCGAACTGCACGCCGAAGCGGACTGACTCGAACGCCCTCCCTTGACGCCCGCCTTCCCGGCGGAGTATTGTAAATAACTTAGGCGTCAATTGCAATTAACTTAGGCATCCATGAGCAAGCCCTCCGACCTCATTCAGGGGACCCTCGACCTGCTGATCCTGCGCACCATCTCGCTCGAACCGATGCACGGCTGGGCCATCGCCAAGCGCATCGAGCAGGTCAGCCAGGACGTCTTGCAGGTTACCCAGGGCGCGCTCTATCCGGCGCTACACCGGCTGGAGCAGCAGGGCTGGATCCGGTCCTCCTGGCGCAAAACCGAAACGGGCCGCGAGGCCAAGTTCTACGAGCTCACCAAGGCCGGCCGCGCGCAGCTCCAAAAAGAACTGGCGCAATGGGCGCGCTTGTCGAATGCCATCGGGCTGGTGATCCGCGTGGTGGAGGATTAGATGCGCCAGTGGGACATCCTCCGCTTGCGGCTGCGCACCCTCGCGCGGCGCGGGCGCGTGGAAGACGATCTGGAACGCGAGTTGAGCTTCCATCTGGCGCAGCAGATCGAGGAGAATCTCGCCGCGGGAATGCCGCCTGCCGAGGCGCGCCGCGCCGCCCTTCGCAGGATAGGCGGCGTCGCACAAATTGAGGAGGAGTGCCGCGATATGCGCCGTACCGATTACATCGAGAACTTCTGGCGTGACCTGCGCTATGCTCTGCGCATCCTGGCCGCCAGTCCGGGCTTCACGTTGGTGATGGTGCTCACGCTGGCGCTGAGTATCGGCGCCAACAGCGCCATATTCAGCGTAATCGACGGTGTGCTGCTGAAACCCCTCCCTTACCCGCAAGCGGACCGTCTCGCGCGTATCTTCTTCCACAGCGCGAACTACCCAACGTTTCCGCTGAACCCTTTCGATTTCCGCGATTTCCGCGCGCGCAACCGTTCCTTTGAAAGCCTGGCGGGCTATACCCGCGGCGACCTGCAGCTTTCCGGAACCGGGCAGCCGGAACGGTACGCCGGCTTCCGGATCACGGCGGGATACTTCCACACGCTGGGCCTCCGTCCCGCGTTCGGCCGCGAGTTTGAGACCAACGACGAGATCCCCGGCAACGGGCGCCTCGTCATTGTGAGCGATCGCCTCTGGCGCAGCCGGCTGGCCGCCGACCCCCACATTCTCGGCCGCAAGATCGTGCTGGATGCCGAACCATTCACGGTGGTCGGGGTCATGCCTCCGGGCGCGGATCACCCCGGTAACGAGTATCGCGCCGTGGCGCACGGCCAGACCGTCGATCTTTGGTGGCCGTTTACCTTTGAGGGAAATCCCGCGCAGCGCGGCTCTCATTATCTTGAAGTAATCGGGCGATTGCGCCGGGCTGTTTCGCCGGTCCAGGGGCAGGCGGAAATGAACGCGCTCATTGCGCAGCTTGCCCGTGAGCACCCCGGCGCGCTAGCCGGCTGGCAAGCCTTAGTGATCCCGCTATACCAGGAGATCGTTGGACCCAGCCAGCGCCTCCTATGGGTTTTGCTGGGCGCGGTCGGCCTGGTGCTCCTGATTGCCTGCGCCAACGCCGCGAATCTATTGCTGGCGCGGGCTACGTCCCGTCAGCGGGAAATCGCCGTGCGGGCGGCCCTGGGCGCGGGCCGCTGGCGTCTCGTCCGCCAGATGCTGACGGAAAGCCTGCTGCTCACCGTCCTCGGCGGCGCATTGGGTGCCGCCACGGCCGCCGCCGGAGTCAAGATTCTGGTTTCCCTGCTCCCCGCCGGCTTCCCTCGTGCCGATGCCATCCACCTGAATGCCGGTGTGTTGGCTTACACGCTGTTGATTACCCTGGCCACCGGCATCATTTTCGGACTGGCCCCCGCTCTACAAGCCGCCCGCCCCGACCTGCAGCAGAGCCTGCGCGAGGGCAGCCGAGGCGCCACCAGCAACGCGCGCCATGTGCGCCTGCGCAGCGTCCTGGTGGTCGGCGAAACAGCCCTCGCATGCGTCCTGCTGATTGGCGCCGGGCTGATGCTTCACAGTTTCGTGCGCCTGCTGCGCACCGATCCGGGCTTTCGTCCGGAGCATCTGCTCACCGCCTCCATCTCGCTGCCGGACGCCGCGTATAAACCGAAGGATGCGCCGCCCGCCTGGAGCCGCCTGCTCGCGAGCCTGAGTTCCACCGCGGGCATACGCGCCGCCGGCGTCGGCACCGACCTGCCCTGGACAGGCTATGACGACAACCTGGGCGGCTTCACCATAGAAGGCAAGAAGCCCCCGGTCAACCAGGAGTTCCACGCGCGGTATCACGTGGCCAGCCCCGATTATTTTCGTGCGCTGGGCATCCCGCTGGTCCGGGGCCGCTACTTCACCGACGGCGACAACATGCAGGCGCCGCTCGCGCTGATTATCAACCAGAGCATGGCGCGCCGCTACTGGCCCAACGAGGATGCCCTCGGCAAGCGCATGACCTTCGACGATCAGCCCAAAGAGAAAGACTGGATGACCATTGTGGGTATCGTGGGGGATGTCAAAGACAAACCCGATAGCCTCTCGGCTCAAATGGCTCTCTGGTGGCCGCTGCGGCAGGCGCCGGTCAGCGTGAACGATATGTCGATCGTCTTGCGCGGCACCTCCGACCCCGCGCTGCTGGCCAACGATTTGCGCCGCGCGGTCCGCCAGCTGGATCCGCGCCTGGCGGTGGCCAACATCCGGCCCATGGCCGATATCGCCGACGCCAACGTATCCACACCGCGCTTCGCCCTGTTTCTGGTGGCGCTCTTCGCGGCCCTGGCGCTGACTCTGGCCGCCATCGGCATCTACGGGGTGATTGCCTACTCGGTGAGCCAGCGCATGCACGAATTCGGACTGCGCATGGCGCTCGGCGCGAAACCCGCTGACGTGCTTCGCCTGGTGCTCCGTCAGGGCGTGCGCCTGGCGCTGTTCGGCGTCCTGCTGGGCCTCGCCGGCGCCCTGGCCCTGGGCCGCGTGTTGCGGAGCCTGCTCTATGAAGTGAGCGCCGCCGATCCCACCACGTTCACGTCCGTTTCGCTGGCGGCTCTGGCGATTGCCGCCCTGGCCTGCTACGTGCCCGCCCGCCGCGCGACCGCCGCGGATCCCGCTAAAGCGCTGCGCGCGGAATAAAACCGCCCCCGTAACTTATTGATAATTCAAGCTGTTTTGGGTGACTCAAAATATGCCGTGCCAGCCCGCTATAATAGATTTGTACCCTTTCTGGATCAAGCGCCATGCCTCCCCCCAACAGATTTTGGCCCCTATGCGATGATGATGACGAAGAAAGTTACGAGCTTTCTTCCTGGGAACTGCAGCGACGGGGTCAAACGCCCCGGCAAAGCCGGCCACCCGAAGCCGAAGCCTAACTTGCCATAGTCAGTGACGTCCAAGCGTCATGCTGACTCTCTGGCAGGATCTGCGCTACGCAGCGCGTTTGCTGCGCCAATCTCCCACGTTTGCCTTCGCCGCGATCGTCGTGCTGGCCGTCGGCATAGGCGCCAATAGCGCCATCTTCGGCCTGTTCGATGTCCTGGTCCTGCGTCCGCTGCCCTTCCAACACCCCGAACAACTGGTGAGGCTCTATGAGCATCCTCCCGGTTATGAGCACAATGCCGTCTCGCCGCTCAACTTCCTGGATTGGAGCGAGCAGAACACAGTGTTCGCCTCCCTGGCCGCGGTATCCGGCGGATCGCGCACGCTGCGCGTCGCCAATGGATCAGCCGAGCGCATCCCGGGCCAGTCCGTCTCACCATCGTTCTTCGATCTCTTTGGCATACGTCCAGTCGCCGGACGCACCTTCACAGCCGATGACAGCCGCGAGCGGGCCCACGTCGTAGTATTGAGCGAGTCCCTCTGGCGGAGCCGCTTCGGCGCCGACCCCAAGTTGGTCGGCGGCACTCTCCCGCTCGACGGCGAGCCCTTCACTGTGATCGGAATCGTGCCGGCCAACTTCCAGATGCTGTATAACGCCCAGCTGTGGACGCCTTTCGTTCCCCGCCGCAGCCCGGAACAGCGGCGCATGCATTACCTCCAGGTATTCGGCCGGCTCAAGCCGGGTGTGACATACGATCAAGCCCGCGCCGCCATGGCGCCCATTGCTGAAAACATCGCCCGCATTGCGCCGGATACCAATAAAGGCTGGGGTGTCACGGTCGAGCCGCTACAGCATGCCCTGGTCGGCCCCGAACTACGCCTCTCCGCCCTGATGTTGGCGGCTGTAGCCGGTTTGGTCCTGCTGATGGCTTGCGCCAATATAGCGAATCTGCTGCTGGCGCGCGCCGTGGGACGGACCCGCGAGATGGCCGTACGCGCGTCACTGGGTGGCAGTCCCGCGCGCATTCTCCGGCAGTTGCTGACTGAGAGCGCGCTGCTGGCGGCCATCGGCGGCGCCACCGGCGTTCTGCTGGCGCGCGCCATTCTCGACGCGGCGCCCGCGTGGCTCCCGGAAGATACGCTCCCGGTAACTCTGAGGCTGGCGTTCGATGCGCGCGTCGCGGCATTCGCCGTCCTTGCCACGCTGCTCACGGGATTGCTTTTCGGCCTCGCGCCCGCCTGGCAAGCCAGCCGTATCCCGCTTACCGATGCACTGCGCTCCGCCGGCCGCGGCCTTACCGGCGCGGGCACCGGCTTCCGCTCCGCGCTGGCCGTCGCCGAAATCGCCCTCGCGGTGATGCTGGCCACCGGCGCGGGCTTGCTGCTGCGCACGGTGCTGGCGCTCGATCATGTCGATCCCGGTTACCACGCCGATGGCGTTCTCACCATGTACGTCGCGCTGCCGTTGAAAAGCTATGCGACCCCCGAGCGCGCGCTCACCTTCTATCGGGCCACCGAGCGCGAAATCGGCAGCCTGCCGGGGGTACGTTCCGTCGGCCTGGGGTTCAGCCTGCCGCTGGATGGCTGGGAGATCGGCCAGGGCTTCACGATAGTGGGCGCGCCGCCCGTGGGCGAGTCCCAGCAGCCCGCCGCGCATTATCAGATTGTCAATACGAAATACTTTGAAACGCTGGGTATCCGCCTGCTTCGCGGCCGCCCGTTCACGGAGCACGATGATTCCGCCTCCATGCCGGTATGCATCGTCAACCAGCAACTGGCCCGGCGATATCTGAAGGGCAATCCGGTCGGCGCGCATATTTCGGTGGCCGCCATGGACCCGGCCGGCCCCAAGATGGTCGAGCGCGAAGTGGTGGGAGTCAGCCGCCAGGTCAAGATCTCCGGCCCCGCCGAACCTGACGAGCCGGAGATCTACGTCCCCATCGCGCAGAACCCCTGGTTTGCCGCCTCCATCGCCGTCCGCACCGCGGGCGATCCGCTGGCCATGGCGCCGGCCGTGAAGGCCGCCATCGCGCGCGTCGACAAGGACCAGGCCGTAACCCGCGTTCGCTCCATGGACGAGGTGGCCGCCCAATCCATGCGCCAGCCGCGCTTCCGTGCGCAGCTTGTGGGGGCCTTCGGAGCGCTGGCCCTGTTGCTGGCGGCGGTCGGCGTCTTCGGCGTGCTGGCGTTCTCGGTAAGCCAGCGCACGCGCGAATTCGGTATCCGCATGGCGCTCGGCGCGCGCGCGGAAGACGTGCTCGGAATGGTGGCCGCCAGCGGCCTGAAGATCGCCGCTTCCGGTATCGTAATCGGCCTGGCCGGCGCGGCCGCGCTCACTCGCTTGCTCGGAACGCTGCTCTTCGGCGTGCGGCCCGCCGATCCGCTCACCTTCGTGGCGGTCTCCCTGGTGCTGGCCACCGTCGCCCTGCTGGCATCCGCGGCGCCCGCGCTGCGCGCCAGCCGTATCGCCCCTACCGACGCCCTCCGCAATGAATAACGACAGGCTGACGACCGGCCCACGCCACGATTATGTGAGAATAAACGATGATTCATGCCGGGTGCACAAGGTGATACGGCTGCGTTTCCCAAGCACTTTGACGGAAAGCACTACTACAATCCCGATGCCCCGCAGGCGCGCGGACTGCGTGATGTGCTGCGTTGGAAGCTGACCAGCCGCCCGGATCCGTCGCCTCGTTTCATTGCCGATGTCCAGCCATGCATTCCGCCGCGCCGCGTGGAAAGCCGCGTTCGTGTCACCCTGGTCAACCATTCCACCGTCCTTCTGCAACAACCCGGCTGCAATTTTTTGACGGACCCGATCTGGTCCGAACGAACTAGTCCCGTGTCGTGGGCGGGGCCGCGGCGCCGCAGGATCCCCGGCATATCGTGGGAACACCTGCCGCCGATCGATGCGGTGCTCCTCAGCCACAATCACTACGACCACCTGGATCTGCCCACGCTGCGCCGCCTGGCGGCTCGCGGAGACTCCACCTTCATCGTTCCCGCGGGCGTCGGCCAGTTGCTTCGCGCTCAAAATATAGGTCCCGCCCACGTTCTGGATTGGGGCCAGTCACTGTCACTCCCCGGCTCCACCATACACTGCGTGCCGGCGCTACATTTCTCGGGCCGGGGGATCTTCGATCGCAACGCAACCCTCTGGTGCGGGTATATCATCGAAACGCCTGAACGCCTGGTGTATTTTGCGGGAGACACGGCCTTCGGAAGTCACTTCGCCCAGATTCGGGAAAGGTTCGGATCGCCGCACCTGGCGCTGTTGCCCATCGGTGCGTATGAACCTCGCTGGTTCATGTCTCCGGTGCATATGGGCCCGGACCAGGCGGTGCGAGCGCATGAGGTCCTGGCGGCCCGGACCAGCATCGCGATCCATCATGGAACTTTCCAACTGGCAGACGAGGGCATCGACGCTGCCGCGAAACTGCTCAATGCCTGCGCGCCGCAAAATCCGTTTCTGACGCTCGCGAACGGCCAATACGCCGAAATCCCATGACCATCGACAAGCACACGCTGGCCCTGATCAGCATCGTGGGCAGTTCGCTCGACGTGCTGGGCGCGCTGTACCTGGCCTACGATCTGTTGGGCGGGGAGCACGGGCCACTGCGGACCCTGACCAGATTAGTCACTTACAGCCTGCTGTTCGGCGGTGGATACGCCCTGGCGTTGGGGCCGGTATTCGGGCTGGCGACCGGCGCCACGCATGGCCTCACGCTCGCGTCGGAGTTCTCGCGCGCCGCCAGGGGCAGACCAAAGCCGGGATTCTGGTATGACGCGGCCATGAGCGCCATGCGGGGAGTGGGCTTCGCCCTGGGTACGGCTTATTTGTATGGCGCCGCGTTTGGCGCGGCCTTCGGAGCGTTCAGCACCGTCGGCCAGCTCCTCGGATACCGCGCCGGCATTCGCCCGACCGTCGACTATCACCCCGTCGCCCGCCCGCGTCTGACCAGGATTCAGTTTCTGGCGGCTGTGAATCGCACGGCCGGCTACGCCGTGGCCGGATACATCAGCGCTTCGATCGCGCACCAGGGGGCCGCCGCGCTGGCGATCGGTGTAAAGACCGGGTTGGCAATCGGCCTGGTCACCATGATAGGAACCGCGTCCACGTCCTTCATAGAATGGAGCGCGGATCATGTGCCTGAGAAAAGCCTGGGCGTTTTCGGCGTGGGTCTGATCCTGATCGGCTTCGCGCTGCAATCCATCCAATACTGGGTGGCGCTGCTGGACGTGAATATCCGTTCCTAGCCTGCTTTCTTCGCGAAAGGGCGAAAGAGCACACTGACCCAGGTATTCCCCGGGCTTCACGCGGCCTTAACAGGGACTTCACGTTCTTGTAACATTCAGCGTTTTAGAATTGTTCCCGCATGAATCACCAAGCAACCTATTTGTCCAGATGGATGAGCATCCTGGTGGCGTCGCTTCTGCTAATCGGACACACCACGCAGGGCAAGGCGCAGGAAAAAACCGGCGTGATTGCCGGCATCGTGACGGACGAAAGCGGCGCCGTTCTGAAGGGCGCCCAAATCTCGATCGAGTCGCAGGACCGGAGCGTGGTTTCCGATGAGCAAGGCTCGTTCGTGATCAAAGGCCTCGCGCCGGGGAACTACCAGCTGACCGTCACTTATGTGGGGTTTGCTCCCCTCGATAAGACCGTCAATATCGCCGCCGGGCAGACGCTCAACCTCGAGGCCAAACTCCGCGTGCAGGCCGCCAATCAGGAGGTTCTGGTGACCGCGCCCCGCGCGACGGCCGAATTGGAGGCCATTAACATCGAGCGCACCGCGGACAATATTGTGCAGGTGCTGCCGGCGGAGGTCATCCGGAGCCTGCCGAATGCGAATATGGCCGACGCCCTAGGCCGTATGCCCAGCGTCACTCTTGAGCGCGATGAGGGCGAGGGCAAATACGTGCAGGTGCGGGGAACCGAACCGCGCCTCACCAACACCACCATCAACGGGGTCAATCTGCCCTCACCCGAGCCGGGGGTCCGGCAGATCAAGTTTGATGCCATCCCGGCGGATATCGTGGAGTCGGTGCAGGTCAGTAAGACGCTGGAAGCCAGCATGGACGGCGATGGCATCGGCGGTTCGGTGAATCTGGTCACCAAGATGGCCACCAATCAGCCCACTATCTCGTTCAGCGGCATGGGCGGCTATACGCCCATCATCAACGGGCGCGGCCTCACGGAAGAAACCGGAACAATCGGCAAGCGCTTCGGCAAGGATCAGAAGCTCGGAATACTGATCGGCGGCTCGTATGACTGGAACGGCCGGGGCATCGACGACATCGAGCCTGTTCCAGACATAGCTACACTCTCCAATGGCACTACCATGCCGTGGAAAGATGCCATGGACATTCGCGAATATCAATATTTCCGGTCGCGCTGGGGTGTGGCGGGCACTGTCGATTATAAAGTGGGGCAAGGCTCGGATGTTTACTTCCGCTGGCTCTATTCGGATTTCAAGAATTATGGCGACCGGTGGGCGTATTCGCTGACAGACAATACCCCCGGAATTCAATTGCTCAACCCTGCCAACGTGGGCTGCGGGACCGACAGTACGGGCACCACCGTCGCACCGTGCACGGCCGCGCCGGTCTTCAACGCGCAGCTTCGCAATCCCGACATTGGAGTCGGAAGCATGATGCTCGGAGGCACGCATGTTCTCACAACTTCCTGGTACTCATGGGATCTGTCGGCTTCGCGCTCATTCTACGGTAACTCGTCCTACTCCACCGCGGTGTACAGTTCCGCCCTCAGTTCCAGCGGGTGCCAGTATGATCCCGCCAATACCAAGAACATGTACCTGCCGCAATGGAATGCGGAGTGCTACACGGAAGCATACAACCCTTCCAATCTGGTTCTGAATAACATCAACCGCAGCCTCGGGCATTCCGCGCAAGTGAATCTACAGGCGGCCGGGGCGGCGGCCAAGCGGTATCACATCGGCTCGCGTTCGGCGATCATCGAAATCGGCGGAAAGTTCCGGAACGAGCACAAATTCGCCGATACATACACTCTCACCCTGACTCCCAATGGGACCATCCCTCTCTCGACCTTCCCGAACCGCCTGATCAACAATAACTACTACAATGGCGGCGACTACAAACTGGGCTACAACGCGACCTATGAAGACGCCATTGCATATGCCAATCAGCATTCCGGTGAATTCACCTCCAGCAGCACGTTCGGCCAGGATCCCTCCCAGTTCGGCCTGGTCGAAAAAGTCGGCGCCGGCTTCGTGATGAACACCGTGGATCTCTCCAGCCGCCTGCGGTTTATCGCGGGAGTGCGATTCGAGACCACCAGCGACCGGGTGAACAACTTTTCGGTCGGCAGCTTCGACTGTCCACCGCCGCAAACCGGAACGTGTTCGAGCATCAATCCGAATGCATTCTCAGGTTCCTATCTCACGGTGCTCCCCAGCGCCTCCCTCCGCTATGCCGTCACCACCAACAGTTATCTTCGCTTCGTGTTTGCGCGCGGACTCTCGCGGCCCGATCCGCAGGACATCGCCCAGGCTCTGAACTGGAGCGTTTCCGGCAACGGGGCAAACCGCTACTCGGTCAGTTTCGGCAATGCGAATCTCAAGGCCGAAACCGGCGACGACGTAGACGTTCTGTTTGAACACTACCTGAATCCCTTCGGCTTGATTTCGGCGGGATATTTCTACAAGTCGTTGCAGAACCCGATCATTACGAGCACCTTCCAACTGGTCAATTATCAGCCGCCCGGCGGGCCGCAGGGCAATTACCTGGCAACCCAACCCGTGAATGCCGGCAGCGCCTGGATTTCGGGATTCGAGGCCGCATACCTTCAGCACTTTACGTCTCTGCCCGGGAAATTCGGCGGGCTGGGGCTGTCGGCGAACTACGGATTCTCGGCGTCCCGCGCGAACGGTATTCCGGGCCGGTCCGACCATCCGCGGCTGCTCCGGACATCTCCAAATGCCTTCAACATCAGCCCCACCTACGACCGGGGCCGCCTCTCCATCCGTGTGGGAATGTCCTACAACCAGGCGAGCATCTATGGGTACCAATACACGGACGGCACGCCCGGCGGGGTCAACGGCCCCTTGAGCGACATCTATTTTTATTCGCACTTCCAGGTGGATGCGCAGGGCAGCGTTTGGCTGGGCCGTGGGTTCACCTTCGTCATGTACGGGCTGGATCTGAACAACGCCGTATTCGGCTTCTATCAGGGCGCCCCGCAGTACATGATCCAGCGTGAGTATTATCAGCCGACCGTGGCGGCCGGCTTCCGCTGGTCCCAGGCCCGCAAGGAATTCTGATCCCGAAGGGCCGCGGCTTGACGGAGCGCCCGGCGTTCTGCTAACACTGTCTAGATTGCCGCTGACGCGGCGTCCCCGGGGTTCCTCTTGCCGAAAATACATTTGACCGCCGCCGTCGCCGGTTTACTCTTCCTTCCCATTTTGCCGCTCGCCGCGCAGCCTGCCCAGGGAGTGCCGCGCATGCCCGATGGCAAGCCCAACTTGAACGGCATCTGGCAGGCCATGAACACCGCCAATTGGGACCTGCAGGAACATGCGGCGCGCCCGGGTCTGGTGGTTGCGCTGGGCGCCGCGGGCGCGGAGCCCGGAGGCCCCGGAGTGATCGAAGGCGGCGAGATTCCCTATTTGCCCGCCGCCCGCCAGCAGAAGAAAGCCAATTTCGAGCACCGTCTGACCCTCGACCCCGAGATCAAGTGCTTCCTCCCGGGCGTGCCGCGGGCCACCTACCTGCCGTATCCGTTTCAGATCTTCCATAGCGATAAAGCCATCTTTTTCGCTTACGAGTATGACGGGGCCGTGCGCAATATTTATCTTCAGGATCCGGGCCCGCCGCCCGCCGACTCCTGGATGGGACAGTCCTTCGGGCATTGGGAAGGTGATACCCTGGTAGTCGATGTGAAGGGTCTGGATGAGCGCACCTGGTTCGACCGCGCGGGCGATTACCATAGCGATGCGCTGCACGTAATCGAACGCTATACCCCGCTTGGTCCCGACACGCTCTCCTACGAGGCCACCATCGAAGATCCCAAGGTGTTTTCGCGCCCCTGGAAGATCCGGATGCCTCTCTACCGGCACGTCGAAAAAGACGCCCGGCTCATGGAATTCAAGTGCGTCGAGTTCGCGGAAGAGCTGATGTACGGCCAGTTCTCCAGGAAGCCTAGTAAATGAATCAACGTGAAGGACGGAAACCCATCATGAACATGAAATGCATTGTCGCGATTACCGGCGCTGTCCTGGTCGCGGCCGCGCCCGTGTGGGCGCACCACGCGTTCGCGGCCGAGTTTGACGCCAAGCGGCCGGTACATCTGGAAGGCACCGTGTCCAAGGTGGAATTGATCAATCCGCATGCCTGGATCCACGTCGACGTGGTCGGCCCGGACGGCAAGGTGACTAGCTGGATGGTGGAGGCCGGCAGCCCCAACGTCCTGCTGCGCCGCGGTTTCACCAAAACAGCGGTGGCTCCCGGAACGCGCGTGGTGGTGGAAGGCTACCAATCCAAGGATGGCTCGCTGCGGGCCAATGGCCGCGATATCACGTTGCCGGACGGCCGTAAGCTCTTCCTGGGCTCGTCCGGGACCGGCGCGCCCTACGATCAGAAGAAATAGGCCGGCGGCTACCGGCCAAAGGAGGGACATCCAATGAGCTGTCGATCTTCAGTAATCATCGTCGCGCTGGTCATGCTGCTGACCGCGCCCTTGTCCAGCCAGTCGATACCGCGCACGCCGGACGGGCATCCCGACCTGCAGGGCATCTGGACCAACGCTACCATCACCCCGCTGGAGCGCCCCGCGGAACTCGCCGGCAAGCCCACTCTCACCGACGCGGAAGCTGCCCAGGCGGAGAAGAAGGCCGCGGAGGATCTGGCCAGCGTCGACGGGAAATCGGAACATCCTTTGTTGGCCGCGGCGGGGTCCAACGGTACTGGCGGATATAACATCCTTTTTATCGACCGGGGATCCGAGTTTGCCAGAGTCGACGGCGTCAAGCGCACATCGCTGATCATCGATCCGCCGGACGGCAAAGTGCCGCCCTTCAAACCTGGCAAGAAGCCTACTTTTGAAGGCTACGGCCGTTTCGACAGCGTGAAAGACCGGCCGCTCTCCGAGCGCTGCCTGCTCGGCTTCGGCTCCACTTCCGGCCCGCCCATGCTGCCGGTGCTGTACAACAACAATTACGAGATCGTGCAGACTCCCGATCACGTCATGATCCTGGTGGAGATGGTTCACGACGCGCGCATCATCCGCATGAACGGGACGCATCCGCCGCCGGAGGTTCGCCAGTGGCTGGGTGATTCGATCGGCCATTGGGACGGCGACACTCTGGTGGTCGACACTACGAATTTCACAAGCCGCACCCGGTTCCGCGGATCTTCCGAGAACCTGCATGTGATCGAACGGTTCACCCGCGTCAGCGGCGATACGATTCTGTACCGCGCTACGATCGATGACCCGGTCTTCACTAAGATGTGGACGCTGGAGTATCCGTTTGCCGCCACCAAGGGGCCCATCTACGAATACGCGTGCCACGAAGGCAACTACGCGCTGACCGACATCCTCGGCGGGGCCCGCAAGAGCGAGCAGAAGTAAGCGCTCGGGCGTGGTTGGGGCTTGTTTTCAGTTGATTGGTGGGATTGGAATCCCGTGACCGGTGGAGTTTGAGGTCTTCGGAGTTTTATGCCGTCCGTCACGCCCTTCGAAGACTCCCGCGACACCCCAGCCGTGCGTGGATTCCTGCATACTCCCGCCGCGCCCTCCGGTGATGGCCTGGTTCTGACGCACGGCGCCGGATCCAATGCCGGCGCGCCCTTGCTCGTGGCGGTCGCGGATGCACTGGCGGCCTCCGGAATCACCGTTCTGCGCTGCGATCTGCCTTTCCGGCAGGCGCGTCCTCACGGGCCTCCATTCCCCGCGATGGCGCCGCAGGATCGCGCCGGCCTGGCGCGGGCGGTGTTGCTGCTTCGTAGCCGGGTGTCCGCGAGGGTGTTCCTGGGAGGCCATTCTTACGGCGGGCGGCAGGCCAGCATGCTGGCCGCGGAACAACCGGAGCGGGCGGCCGGCCTGCTGCTGCTCTCTTACCCGCTGCATCCTCCGCGCAGACCCGCGGACCTGCGCACCGCGCATTTCCCGCAGCTTGCCACGCCCGCACTGTTTGTGCACGGCACGCGCGATCCGTTCGGTTCCATCGAGGAGATGCGCGCCGCTCTCGAGTTGATCCGAGCGCCGCATGAGCTGGCGGCCATCGATGGCGCGGGGCACGATTTGGGAGGCAAGCGATCGGGCGCTCCGGTGGCCGAAATCGCGTTGAGAATATTCCGGCGCTAATCCAACTCTGCTGTTATACTGATGCGGGCGGTTTACAAGATGTCCAAGAGGGCGCTGGTGCTATGCGCAATGGCGGCGACGTCCCTGTCGGCGCAAACTTTCACTGCCCTGTTCGGCTTTGATGGCGCGAACGGCAAATTCCCGCAGTCGGTGCTGAAGCAGGCCACGGATGGGGATTTCTACGGAACAGCTCAACAGGGCGGCGCCCACGGCTATGGCACGGTTTTCAAAATCACCTCGGGCGGCACGCTGACGACGCTCTACAGCTTCTGCGCGCGAAGCGGGTGCACGGACGGCGAATACCCCCTCGGACTGATCCAGGCCACTAACGGGAACTTCTATGGGACTACCGTGAACGGCGGCGCTCACAGCCATGGCACGGTCTTCAAAATCACTCCGAGCGGCAGGCTCACCACGCTCTACAGCTTTTGCGTGCAAAGCGGATGCACGGACGGCAGCTTCCCCCAAGCGGGGCTGGTCCAGGCCACCAACGGGAACTTCTACGGGACGACCTACGGTGGCGGCGCCTACGGCTATGGCACGGTCTTCAAAATCAGCCCGACGGGCGCGCTCGCAACGCTATACAGCTTCTGCGCGCAAAGCGGGTGCGCGGACGGCGAATACACGTTCGCGGGACTGATCCAGGCCACCGACGGGAACTTCTACGGGACAACCTACCAAGGCGGCGCCTACGGCTACGGCACGGTCTTCAAAATCACCGCGAGCGGCGCGCTCGAGACGCTGTACAGCTTCTGCGCCCAAACCGGATGCGCGGACGGCGAATACGCGCACGCGGGGCTGGTGCAGGCCACCAACGGGGACTTCTACGGGACCACCCAAGGGGGCGGCGGCAACGGCAACTACGGCACGGTCTTTAAGATCACCCCAGGCGGCGCGCTCGAGACGCTATACAGCTTCTGCGCTCAGAGCGGGTGCCCGGACGGCATGGTCCTGGATGGCGGGCTGTTGCAGGCTACGGATGGGGACTTTTATGGAGCCGCTGCCAGCGGCGGCCCCAACGGCAGCGGTACGGTCTTCAAAATCAGCGCCGGCGGCACGCTCGCGACGCAATACAGCTTCTGCGCCCAAAGCGGTTGCGCCGACGGTGCAACTCCACTCGCCGGATTGTTCCAGGCCACCAACGGGAACTTCTATGGGACCACCGTGAGCGGCGGGGCCCACGGCGACAATGACGGCACGCTGTTCAGCCTTTCCGTGGGCCTGGGCCCGTTTGTGAAAACGGTGACCACGTCCGGCAAAGTGGGCGCCACGGTCGAGATTCTCGGCACGGATCTGACCGGCGCAACCAGCGTGACCTTTAACGGCGCCGCGGCTTCGTTCACGGTGGTCTCGAGTTCCGAAATCACCGCCACGGTACCGGCCGGCGCCAGTACCGGGAATGTTCAGGTGGTGACACCCGGTGGCACACTGACCAGCAACGTGCGCTTCCGGGTGACCTGACTCGCTGGTCGAACCGCGCATGTCTGCCCGCGCCGCCAGATTTGGTAAACTACATGATTCAGCCACAAAACATACAGGATGTTGCTTCCCAGGGAATTCATCGCCTATCTCTCCCGTCAAATGGTCAAGAAGCTGACGCCTGCTGCGATTGAGACGAACAATGCGCAGGCGGTCGCCGAGATCATTGCCGGAATCATAACCGAGGAACTGACGGTCGAAGACCGCCTCAACGACGAAGTGCGCGAAATCCTCCAGCAGTATAGCGATTACATGCGCCGGGAAGGGGTCAGCTACCAGGAAATGTTCCGCAAGGTGAAGAACACCATGATCGCGGAGCGCAAGGTGATCCGGGCTTCCGGCCGCGATACGCACGACCAGATGAAGCTGTCGCGCGACAAGATCACCGACATGTCGCACAAGATCGTGGTGGCGCTGCGCAAGACCCGCGAACTCCGCATGAAGAAGGATCTCAATGAGGTGCGCCTCGAAATCGTGCGCGATATTACCGAGATCCTGACCGTCGAGGAGAAGGCGGACCGGGTTTCCCGGCTGAAGATCCGGTCGCAGAAGCGCGAGATCCCCGAAGGCAGTGAGGAGTGGGACCTGCTGCACCGCCGCTACTACGCCGATGAGCTGAAGAAGCTGGGCATCGATTTTGCCAAGTAGATTCGCCAAATGACCTCCGCGCTGGTTGTCGTCGGCAGCCTCAACATGGATTTCGTGGTGACCGTGGACCGGCTGCCCGTGCCGGGCGAGACCGTGTTGGGCCGGGACTTTCAGATGATTCCCGGCGGCAAGGGCGCTAACCAGGCTTGCGCGGCGGGCAAGCTGGGAGCAGGGACGGTGGCGGTGCGCATGATCGGGCGCGTGGGATGCGACGTCTTCGCCGATCATCTGAAGGCCAGCCTGGCGGCCGCCGGTGTGGACGTCAGCGCGGTACATGCTTCCAAATCGCAACCCACGGGCGTGGCCCTGATATGGGTGGACCGGCAGGGGCAGAATTCCATCGTGGTGGCCTCCGGCGCCAACCATGCACTGGCCGCGGCGGATGTGGAAGCCATGCGCAGGGTTGTCCATGGCGCGAGCCTGGTGTTGTTCCAGTTGGAGACGCCGCTCGACACCGTAGCCGTGGCGCTGGCCCTGGCCCGCGAGGAAGGCGCGCGCACCGTTCTGGACCCGGCGCCCGCTCAGCCCTTGCCGCCGGAACTGCTGGCGCGCGTGGATATCCTGACACCCAACGAAAGCGAAGCGCTGATGCTGCTGGGCCGCGCGCCCGCGCGCGTTTCGCGCGACGAGGCCCCGGAGCTGGCTGCAGCCTTGCGAAAGTTGGGACCGCGCAGCGTGGTCTTGAAGCTCGGCGACCAGGGCTCCTGCTATTCCGGCGAGGCCGGCGCCTTCCACACGCCCGCGTTTCCGGTCCAGGTGCGCGACACCACGGCCGCCGGCGATACGTTTAACGCGGCGCTGGCGGTGGCCCTGGCGGAAGGCCGCGCCATGGATAATGCGCTCCGATTTGCCAACGCCGCCGCCGCGATTTCGGTCACCCGGTTGGGGGCGCAAGCTTCTGCGCCCACGCGGGCGGAAGTTGACCGGTGGCTCACTCGAGCGTAGATCCTGCGTGGCCCTTGGCGTGCTCCGCCTTACGCCCGAATGGCCAAAGGCTCAGTCTTCATCACCATCGAGCGCTGTAAGGGCTGCGGTTTCTGTGTCGAGTTTTGCCCCACTCACGTACTATCGCTCTCTTCGGCGTTTAATTCTAAGGGATATCACCCACCTCACGTCGTAGCTGCTGAAAAATGTAGCGGTTGCGACCTTTGCGGGCTCTATTGTCCGGATTTCGCAATCTACGGGTCTCGCCATGCATCCTGATCCAAAGGGGGTACTTACGGGCACCCACTTTCTGGATGGGGACCACGCCTGTTGCGAGGGTGCTCTGGCGGCCGGTGCGCGATTTGCCGCAGGTTATCCCATAACACCCTCTACCGAAGTGGTGGAACGCTTTGCGGCCCGCATCCCGACGGTAGGGGGCACCTTCATCCAGATGGAGGACGAACTGGCTGCGTCGATCGCCATTCAAGGCGCGGTGTGGGGCGGGGCCAAGGCTTTCACGGTCACCTCCGGTCCGGGCTTCTCGCTCATGATGGAGCACATCGGCTACGCCGCCATGACCGAAACTCCTTGCGTGTTCGTGAATGTGCAGCGCGGCGGACCTTCGACCGGCCTGCCCACGCTGCCCGCGCAGGCCGACATGATGCAGGCGCGCTGGGGTTCGCATGGCGATTACGGCGTGCTGGCGCTGTGCCCCAACTCGCCGCAGGAATGCTTCGATCTCACCATTAAGGCTTTCAACCTCGCCGAGCAGTACCGCCAGCCGGTGTTCGTCATGATGGATGAGTGCGTGGGACACATGACCGAAAAGGTAGTGATCCCCGACGCAGCCGATATCGAGATCTATCCGCGCCGCCACACCAGCCGCGCCCCCGAGGATTACAAGCCTTACGAGCCGATGGCGGACCAGGTCCCCGAGATGGCGCATGCCGGGGAAGGCTATCGTTTCCATATAACCGGTTTGACGCACGACCAGCGCGGATATCCGGCCATGACGGTGGAAGTTCAGGATCGCCTGGTGCGCCGCCTGGTTTCAAAGACTGAGAAGGTAGCCGCCGAGGAAGCCTTGTTCGAAGCCGAAGGATTGGAGGACGCCGAAGTGGTGGTGGTGTCGTACGGGATCACGTCGCGCGTGGCGGAGAAGGCGCTGCGGCTGGCGCGCGAACAAGGCGTGCGCGCGGGAAAGTTCCGCCTGGTTACCGCTTGGCCTTTCCCGGCCGGTCCGCTGGTGGAGCGCACCCGCGCCGCACGGGCCTTCGTGGTGCCGGAGTTGAATTTGGGCCAGATGGTTCACGAAGTAGAGCGTGTCATCGGCCATGCCCGCCGCGTGATCCCCGTGTCTCATGCGGGCGGCAGCGTGCATCAACCCGAGCAAATCTTAGCCGCCATCCTGGAGGCCGCCCGATGAACACCGTCACCATTCAAAACCCCGTCGAGCCGTTCCTGCGCATGGACCGCATGCCGCACATCTGGTGTCCGGGCTGCGGGATCGGCACCACCGTCAACTGCTTCACGCGCGCGCTGCTCGAATCCAAGGCGGACCTCGACAAGGTCGCGGTGGTGTCGGGGATCGGATGCACCGGCCGCGTGGCCGGATACACGCGCCTCGATTCGTTTCATACCACGCACGGCCGCGCGATTCCGTTTGCGACCGGCCTGAAGCTGGCCAATCCGGGTATGCAGGTGGTGGTGTACGCGGGCGATGGCGACCTGTCGGCCATCGGCGGCAATCACCTGATCCACGCCGCGCGCCGCAACATCGATCTGAAGGTAATCTGCGTCAATAACATGATCTACGCCATGACCGGCGGACAGTCCGCGCCGACTACTCCCAGCCACGCCATCACTTCCACCGCGCCCTATGGCGTTTTTGAACCGTCTTTCAACCTGGCGCAGCTCGCCGAATCGGCTGGAGCTTCCTACGTGGCGCGCTGGACCGCCTATCACGTCAAGCAGCTCACCCGCTCCATGGTCGAGGTCCTAAACAAGAAAGGCTTCTGCTTCATCGAAGTGCTTTCGCCTTGCCCCACGCTATATCAGCGGCGCAACAAGCTGGGCGATGCTCTGGAAACCATGAAGTATTACAAGGCGGCCAGCAAGATCCGGCACGGCGCGCCGACCAGCGAAACGGGGCTCTCCATGCAGGGCGACATCGTGGTCGGTAAGTTCGTGGATCGCGACCGGCCCGATTATATGGAGCTGATGCGCCAGCAATTCACCGGGCAGTTGGGCGATCGTTATCAGGAGCCGGTATGCGTTTGACCGAAGTCCGTATCGCGGGTTTCGGCGGCCAGGGCGTAATCCTGGCGGCCACGGTGATTGGTAAAGCCGCGTCCATCTATCAGGGCGCATTCGCCACCATGACCCAGAACTTCGGCCCGGAGGCGCGCGGCGGATCGTCCAGCGCCGCGGTGGTGCTGTCCCCCGAACCCATCTCTTATCCGTACGTGACCCAGCCGGAAGTGCTGGTAGTCCTCTCACAGGAAGCTTACACCCGCTTCGTGCCGGAGCTGAAGCCCGGCGGCACGTTGATCGTCGAGCGCGACCTGGTGCGCGTCAACGGAGTTCCCAGCGGCATCCGCGTGTATAGCGTGCCGGCCACCCGCCTGGCCGAGGAACTGGGCCGCAAAATGGTGCTGAATATCGTGGTGGTCGGATTCTTTGGGGCCGTCACCGCGCTGCTCGATCCGGATGCGCTGCGCCAGGCCGTGGCCAGCTCCGTTCCGGAGAGCTTCCGTGACCTGAACTTGCGCGCCTTTGATAAAGGATACGAGCACGGCGCCATGCTGCTGCATGCCCGCGCCGAAGGCAGCGGCGAGCTGGACGGCTGGCTCGAAACTCTGGAACAGGAAGCCTGAAGCAGCGCGCTCCGCGAGTGTGATTTTCCGCTCTTCCGCCTATCCGGCCCTTTCTCCCGGTTTTGCTAAAGTAGCCAGTATGGCGCCGACCACGGAACTGTCTCAAGCTCTCTCACAAGCGCGCGCGCGGACCGACAGCCTTTTTGACCTGGTCAAGCCGGATGCGCTTTACGACCGGCCCATCCCGGAGCGCAATCGCATCATCTTCTATCTCGGACATCTGGAAGCGTTCGATTGGAACCTGCTGGCCCCGGTTCTCGACAAGCCCGCATTTCACCCCGGCTTCGACCGGCTGTTTTCGTTCGGCATCGACCCGGATTCGACCGATCTGCCAACCGATCAGCCGGCCGATTGGCCCGCCGAAGCCGAAGTGCGCGATTACAACGCGGAGGTTCGCCGCCAGCTCGATAAGGCCATCGCCCACGCCCCCGCACAACTGATGCACGTGGCCGTCGAGCATCGCTTGATGCACGCCGAAACTTTCGCCTACATGCTGCATCATCTGCCTTTCGATCGCAAGGCGCATGAACACTTCGTGACGAAGTCCGGCGCTCCGCCGCAGAGCCGCATGGTGGAGATCGCCGCCGGCTCCGTGACTCTGGGCCGCCGGCGGAACGATGGCTTCGGCTGGGACAACGAATTCGATCAGCACCAGGTGGATGTTCCCGCCTTCGCCATCAGCCAACACAAGGTGACCAACGGCGAGTATCTGGAATTCGTGAATCAGGGCGCCTCCGCGCCGCATTTCTGGACCTGCCGCGCCGGCGAATGGTTCTACCACGGAATGTTCGCCGACATTCGCCTGCCGCTCGATTGGCCCGTGTATGTCACGCAGGAGCAGGCCCAAACCTACGCGCGCTGGAAGGGTGCGTCGCTGCCCACGGAAGCGCAGTTTCATCGCGCGGCTTACCATGGCGCTCACGACCACTTCGCCGGCGAGAATGTCGACTTTCAAGGCTGGGACCCAGTCCCCGTCACCGCATCGTCGCCCAACCGCTGGGGCGTCGCGCAAATGGTCGGCAACGGATGGGAGTGGACCTCGACGCTTTTCGAGCCATTCGCGGGTTTCCAGCCATTCTCTTTTTATCCGGGTTATTCCGCCAACTTCTTCGACCGCCAGCACTATGTCCTGAAAGGCGGCTCGCCCCTTACCGCCCGGCGTCTGTTGCGCGACAGCTTCCGTAACTGGTTCCGTCCGGCGTATCCGTACGTCTACGCCACTTTCCGCCTGGTTGAAAACTAACCCGCCTATGCTCCCCTTCGCTCGCGACGTACGCGCAGGTCTAGGACAGTCCGGGCAAAAGTACCTATCCTGCGAGTATTTCTACGATGAGGTGGGCAGCGCCTTGTTCGAAGTCATCACGCTCCTGCCCGAATATGGCCTGACGCGCGCCGATGCGCGCCTGGTCCGACGTCTCGCGACTGAGCTCGGCGGCTATCTGCATGCGCCCGCCGTGGTCGCGGAGCTGGGCAGCGGGACCGGCACGAAGACCCGCTTCGTCCTGGAAGCGCTGGCCGCCGGCGGCCCGATTGCTTACTATCCGATCGATCTGTCGCGGTCGGCGCTGGCCCATTGCGCGCGGGAGCTGGCGGCCTTCGCCGAAGTGCATCCCATCGAAGAAACGTACTTGAATGGCCTGCGCCAGGCGGTGTGCCGGCGGCGGTCCGGCCAGGCCATGCTGGTCCTGTTCCTGGGCAGCACCATCGGCAATTTCGAACGCGCCGCCGCGCAGGATTTTTTACGCGACATCCGCGCCTGCCTCATGCCCGGCGACGCCTTGCTGCTGGGCGCGGACCTGATCAAGCCTTTGCCCGGCATGCTCCTGGCTTACGACGACCCGGCCGGCGTAACCGCCGCCTTCAATCTGAATCTGCTGGCGCGCATCAACCGCGAGCTGGATGCCGACTTCGTGCTCAAGCGCTTCGCCCACGAAGCCCGCTGGAACCCCTACCAGCGCCGCGTCGAAATGCACCTGCGCTCGCTGGCGCCCCAGACCGCCTTCATTCGCGCCGCCGGTTTGGAATGCGAGTTCCTGGAGGATGAGACTATCTGGACCGAGTCCTGCCACAAGTTCCAGGCCGGCGAGATCGGCGAGATGGCCGCCGCGGCGGGCTTCGAGTGCGCCGCGCAGTGGACCGATGAAGACTGGCCGTTCGCCGAAAGCCTGCTGATCGCGTGAGCGCCGTCGTCGAGTTTCGCGCCGCCTCGTACCGCATCGGCCCGCGCGAAATCCTGAAGAGCCTGACCCTGCCGGTGGAGGCGGGCGAGACGCTCGTGCTGCTGGGCCGCAGCGGATCGGGCAAAACCACCGCCCTCAAAATGGTCAACGGTCTCCTTTCTCCCAGCGCCGGCGAGGTGCTGGTGGATGGCCGCTCCACCACTGCGTGGGACCCCGTGCGCCTGAAGCGCCGCATCGGCTACGTTATTCAGGAAATCGGATTGTTCCCGCATTACACCGTCGCGCAGAATGTAGGCCTGGTGCCGCGCCTGGAGAATTGGGACGGCCCGCGCATCCGCGCGCGCGTGGACACGCTGCTCCGCGAAGTCGGCCTCGACCCGGCGGTGTTCGCCGCGCGCTATCCGCGGCAGCTATCCGGAGGTCAGCGCCAGCGCGTCGGCGTGGCGCGCGCCCTGGCCGCCGATCCCACCGTGCTGCTCTTCGACGAGCCCTTCGGCGCGGTGGACCCGGTCACCCGCCTCGATCTGCAAAAGCAGTTTCTGGCTTTACGGCGCGACCTCGGCAAGACCGCCATCTTCGTCACGCACGATGTGCGCGAGGCCTTGATGCTGGCCACCCGTATCGCCCTGCTGCGCGACGGCATGCTCGAATTGGTGGCCACGCCGCAAGAGTTCCAGGAATCCCTCGGCAAGGAGGCGCGGGCTTTCCTCGATTGCCTCGATTGGCGGGCGGACGCGCCATGAATTCCGGCCTGGCCGGCGAGATCGGGCAACTGACCGTCGAGCATCTCACGCTGGTGCTGGTCGCCATGGCCATCGCCACCGCCATCGCGGTCCCCGCCGGGATTCTGATTACGCGCCGCCCCGCCTGGCGCCCTTGGATGGTCGGATTCGCCAACATCATGCAGACCATCCCCAGCCTGGCGCTGTTCGGCTTCCTGATCCCCGTGCCGCTGATCGGCGGCATCGGGAAACGCACCGCCATCGTGGCTCTGGTGCTGTACGCGCTGCTGCCCATCCTGCGTAATACGCTGGCGGGCATCCTGGGTGTGGATGCGGCCGTGCGCGAATCGGCCGTGGCCATGGGGATGACCGGGCCCCAGATTCTGTGGCGCGTGGAGATGCCCCTGTCCGCCCGCACCATTCTGGCCGGCATCCGCGTGGCCACCGTCACTACCATCGGCACCGCGACTATCGCGGCCGCTATCGGCGGCGGAGGCCTGGGCGTCTTCATCTTTCGCGGCATCGCTTCGGTGGATTCCGCGCAGATCCTGGCGGGCGCCGTCCCCGCCGCGTGCATCGCGCTGGCCGCGGATGGCGCGCTGGGTTGGCTGGAGCGCAGATGGGCCGCGAGCTGAATCACGATAGTCTTCGTCCGGCTTGTGCCGCTTGATTGACTCGCTCCGGCGATGGCGAGATACTGAGTTCGAGCATGCAGCCGCGCCACTTCGCGCTTCTGATACTCGCGCCGTTCGCTCTCCATGCGGAGGATGCCTCCTCCGGATCCGCCGCGAAAGACGCTGCCGGGGAACTCTTCGCGGCGCGATACGATCGGGCGGCCGAGCTCTACTCCGCATTGCTGCACAGTGATCCCGCCTGGGGAGCCGGCTATTACGGAAGCGTGCGCGCGTTGATCGGCGCTCGCCGCGCACCCGAAGCTTATGCCGCCGCCGAGGATGGCCTGAGGCATGCTCCGGACTCCGCCGAAGGGCAAACGGCTGCCGGCTTGGCGGCGTACCGGCGGGGCGACTTGCCGCATGCCGAAGCGTATTTTCGCAAGGCCCGCGAGATCGATGCGCACTACGCCTATGCACCCAGCGGCCTGGCCTCCATCTACAACGCTGTTTCGAAATTCAAAACCGGCCAGGCTCTTGCCGCCCAGGCCTGGCGCGCCGCCCCATCCGATCCGCGCCTGATGGTCGAGTGGGCTAGCTCTTTGCAAGGCGCGGAACACATCGCCGCCCTGGAGCGCGCCCTGGCTCTGTACGACCCCTCCAGCCGCGAAGCCGTATCCCTGCGCGCTCACATCGCGTCGGATAAGGCGGCCGGCGGCCGCAAGCTGCGCCGGCTGGTGAGTCCCTATCGGAGCTACGACGTCCAGTTGGTCCCGATCGGAGTCGGCCGGCATGTCTACGCGGTTGGCTTGCGCGTACGATTCAATGATGCGCACGCGGTGCGGCTGATGCTGGATACCGGCGCGGGGGGCATCTCTCTTTCGACCAAGGCCGCCGAAAAGGCTGGCCTGGAATCCCTCAGCGGCGAGAGCGCCGAATTCAAGGGCCTCGGCGACAGGAAACCGCAAGAAGCCTTCGCTTATCTGGCGTCTTCCGTAAGCGTCGGCGATATCCGCTTCGCCGACTTCCCGGTGGAAGCTTCCAAGGCCGCGGATGATCCCGATTACGATGGCTTGATCGGCGCGGATGTCTTCCGCCAGTTTCAAGTCACGGTCGACTTTCAGAAGCCCAGACTCATACTGTCGCCATACTCGGACGGGCAGCCCGGCGACCAGGCTTTGGATGCGCAGGATCCCCTCCCCGCGGGCTTCGCGCGCATGTTTCGTTTCGGCCACATCCTGGCGGTGGAAACTTCCATCAACCAGCGCCCGCCGCAACTCTTTGTAGTCGATTCCGGATGGACTGCGAACCTGATCGACAGTGGGGCGGCGCAGGAATCCACCAAGGTCCGCCGGGATTACAACAGCGGGTTAACCGGCCTCCAGGGACGCCTGGACCAGGTCTCCCGCGCCGCTAAAGTGTCGCTGATATTCGCCGGTTTCCGCCAGGATAATTCGGATCTGTTGGCCACCAGCCTGGAGGGCCTGGCCGACGCCAAGGGCGTGAGTTTCGCCGGAATACTCGGCATGCCCGTCCTGTGGCAGATGAAAATGACCATCGACTATCGCGCCGGAGCATTACGTTTTGAAAGAATCGGAGCAGGAAAATGACTCGTTGCCTTCTTTGTCTTTGTATGCTGGCCGCGCCCGCCGTCGCGCAGCCCGTTACAGCGGAACAGGTGCTGCGGAAGACCCGCGCCGCTTACGCCTCCCTGAAGGCCGTACACGTGGTCGCGGAGCGGGAGGAAGCCGCGTTTGGTGGCGGCCGGTCCAACGGCGCCGTTTCCGAGTGCGAACTGGCGGCAAAACCCGGCAACCGGTATTTCGCGCGATTCAAATTGGGCAATGAGGAAGCCATGGTGGTCAGCGACGGGGGCAATATCTGGCGCGCGCTGGCGTCCAAAAAGCAATGGACCAAAGTGACCGCCGCCACGCTCGAAGACGCCGGCGATGAGGCAGAAGGCGCCGGCACTTCTCAGGATCTGCACAGCGTCCTGCAGGGCATTCTGCTGTACCGCTTCCTGACCCTCGCCAAAACCGCGCAGGATGCTGTGATCGTCAAGGAGGAAGATTACAAGATCGGCCACACTAAGCTGCGCTGCTATCTGCTGCGCGCCCGCAACGATAAAGTCACCTTCGAATTGCTGATCGACCAGCAGAGCTACCTGGTGGTTCGGGGCAAGGAGCAGCGCAAAACGCCTGAAGGTTTGATGGAACTCACCACCAGGATGAAGCGCTTCGATATCGATCAGTCGGTCGCCGATTCGCTCTTCACCTTCGAGCCGCGGCCCAACTGGGGCGAAGTCGAGATGCTGGTGCTACCCGGCGAGCAGCGCGTCCTGCTGACCGGCGAGCGCGCCGCCAACTTCACCCTGAAGACCCTGGATGGCGAGCCGGTGACGCTGGCCGCCCTGCAGGGCAAAGTCGTTGTCCTCGACTTTTGGGCCACCTGGTGCGGTCCTTGCCGCGCGGAACTGCCCTCGGTCGAAAAGCTGCGCGCCGAGTTTGGCGACACCGTTCATTTCTATGGCGTCAATGACGAAGAAACCCCCACAGTGAAGAAATTCATCAATGACAAGCATTACCAGATGCCCGTGCTGCTCGACTCCAAGCGCGATGTGCACAGGCGCTACGGCGTGCGCGCCATTCCCACGCTGCTGATCATCGGCCCGGATGGCGTGATCCGCCAGCACTACGTCGGCTCGCGCGACGAATCCGTCTTGCGCAAGGCCATCCGCTCCGTGCTCGAGGGCAAAGCCTGAGCGCGCGGATTGTCAATATTCGGTTATCACGGAAAGCCAGCATTGACCCGTCCCGGCAACCAGTGAGATGGGCCAACCATCCCCGTTAACCACAAAGTTGATCTGACTGACTCCGGCAACCTCGAAGGGCGCCGGCCCGGCATACTGCACGGTGACCGGCTCGGAGGTTGGGCCCAGCCAGAAGGTCGGGCAGCAGGGCATCATCGACGTCAATGTCACCGGCAGCACATTGGACGGCAACGGAGACGCTACGATCGAGCCGTCGGGCTGCGCCGGTGCGATCGGCCCAAGCCCGGTGGCATACACCGTCACATAGCTTCCGACGTGCGCCGGGTTGGACGCCGAGTTGATAGTTCCATTCTGATTCACAACCAGCGTAGAACCGTTGAACGTGAAAACGCCCGGATGGGCATCCGCGGCCGTGCGCGCGATGCAGTTTGTGGTGGCCCCATTGTAAGTGACGCAAATGTCCACTTTCTGGCCGCTCGTTAGCGACCACGGGGCGATGGCATTGATCTGGCCATCCTGCGCGTATGTCAGCGGTCCCGGCGTCCCGTTAAAAGTCACTTGGACCCCCGCCAGTTCAACCGGAAATCCGGTCTGCATCTTCACCGTTGGCTGCGCGCCGGCGGCCGGTCCCAGTCCCTGTCCGAATAAGCTGACCAACTCACCACCCGAGATCGCCGTGCTGTCGTAATTGGCGGCATTACCCACGCACGCCAGTTGCACGCTCCGCGCATTCAGGTTCGGGGAGAATTGGGTCAGAATCGGCGACTCGGCGTTCGCGGTCGACGACGTCACATCGAGCACGTCTACCGTTGAATTTGCGCCTATTGCCATCGCCGGTGGGTACCCGGCGAATCCTGCCTGCGGGGACGGGATATAGGTCGCCTGCAAGAGACTGCCGCTCGGATCGAGCACGACGAGCGCGGAGTTTTTGCCGGCGGAGCATGGCGTGACGCTGTCCTTCACCGGAAGATTAGGACCGGAGGCCAATACCACGTAGCTATTGCCCGCCCCGTCCAGTGCCAATCCGGCTGGCAGCGATGACCCAGGCAGGTCTTGCGAGAATATCGGCCCGGAGCCTTGGGCATTGAACCGCATGACCAGAAAATCGGCGCCGCTGTTACCCCGGGCAGCTACCGTCGCGTTGTCCGCGGAGTCCAGCGCGATGCAACAGGCTGTGGTGCCCTGGGTAAATGTGGAGTATACGAGTCCCGTGCCGGTGGAATTCAGGCGCGTAAGGTACACAGCGCCGCTCGCAAGGTAAGCGCCCGGTGTGATCGGGTAAGCTCCCTGAATACTAGTCCCGGTGACGAACGCGTCCCCGGCATTGTCTACCGCGATCCCGGCGGGTATGCCGCCGCCCAAATAGGTGGCGTAATCGAGGGAGCCATCCGCCTTGAGGCGCACTACGAATCCGTTTTCGGAATTGGCGTTGGTCACTGTTGATTGATAGGCGCCAGGGGTGGTCTGCATGCCCTGAAAGGCTCTGCCGGTGACATATACACGCCCGCTCGAATCGACGGCGATACCGGTTGGTATCTGCGCGCCGGTGGAAATCGGAGTTTGATAAACGGCCTTTGCGCCGTCAGTTCCCAACTTCTCCACGAAAACGCCGGACCCATCCGGATTGCCCGCCAGATACACGTTTCCGGCCGCATCCACCGCCATTACTGGCGCGTAGAATGGCAGCGTCGTCTGGTAAATCACATCCCCTGCCGGGGTCAGTTTCACCAGATAGCTTTGTTCCGAGCTTATATAGTTACTCACCAGCCCGTAGATGCCGCCCTGCGCATCCGCCGCGGCCGCCAGGCTGGTGACAGGAAGGGAACCGTTCCCGATCGGCTGGGAGTAGTCGACGCCCAGCCGGAAGTTCTGCGCCGCCATCGCGGACGCAGCACTTAGGAGAACGAACCCGGAGAATGCCTTTCGAAACATGACCGGACCTCCGCGCACGCGGCGCGCCATTACAGCCGCTGCAAATCATGGTAACCCGGAATTGCGATTTGGGTTTCCCATCGCGGTACCATGCGCTGCTTTGCCCTTGTTTGATTGCTAGGAACTCTCCAGATACCCCAGCGCGATGCCGCACTGCCCGGCATAATACGTGATCCAAACCAGGTAGTCGCGTGCCGGAACCGGCATCTTGAACTTGTCGATCGCCAGCAGCGAATCTGAAACCAGGAACAGCACCGCCCCAACCGCCACCCAGCGCTGCGTGAAGCGCGCCAGGATCGCGGTGCAAACCATGGTCGTGATGGCGCAGATGTAAAATACCACCGGCACGCCCAGGGCGCCCACCGACGGAACGATCCACGCCGACAGCGTCGCGCTGTAGGCCAGCACCAGCAGCAGGGCGGCCAGGTGCGGCGGGTCCAGGTGGATGCCCGCCGCGCGGTTGCGCGCGAACAAGCCGACATAAATAAGATGCGTCAGCAGGAACGCACCCAGGCCGAATACGAAGTAATCGGGATCGAGATCCAGCAGAACATCGCCCGCCGTCGAGAACGCCAGGCCCAGCGCCAGCAGCGCGGCATCCCGCCGGATCCCGCGCGCCAGCAGCGCCAGCACCGCCAGCGATCCCACCGGGACCCCCTTCAGCAGCGCGCCGCCCGGCACGGGCTGCCACCTTTGGACCAGCAGATAGCCCGCGGCCGCCGCCGCCGAAACCGCCAGGCACACTTCCCGCCCCGTAATCCGCGAAATTCCGCGCATAGGTTCGCAGTATAGCGCGCCGATATTACAGCATGTTACGGCAGGTTACACAGGGGTGTTCACCCTGGTTAAGGTACGATGGAGAGCGTTGCTTGTCGGCCGGCAGGCAACTACAATCCAGACAAAGCCTGAATTACATGGCCACTTTACTCTGGATTCTCGTGCCAGGTTTTACCGCCGCCGGTTCCGCGCTGCTGATCAGCTTCATGATGCGCTGCCGCATGGATGAAGCCATTGCCCGTGAACGAGGTGCGCTTGCCGAGCTGCAAAGCGCCCTCGTGGTGCAGCGCGACAGGCTGGAAAGCGCCATCTACAACGCCAAGGTCGAGGCCCGCCGCGAGGCGTTCGAGGAATTCCTCAACGATTTCAGAGTGGAGCAGCGCCAGTACGTGCGCAAAAGCCGCCTGTTCTTCATGAGCAAGCAGACCCTGGTGTTGCGCGAGCGCATCCTTTTCCGCAATCTGCCGCTCTCCAACTGGGTGGAGCAGACCATCACCCTCGACGAGAGCGTGGGCACGGTCTTCCCCTCTCCCAGCCTGACGATCGAAGCTATGCTGGGTTCTTGAAGCGGCTGATCATCCGGCCTGGCGCCGTCGGCGATTTCATCGTCTCCCTTCCCGCCATCGAATGCCTGTGCCCCGCGGAAATCTGGGCGGCGGAGCCCAACGTCCCCCTGGCTCGCCGCGTGGCTGCGCGCGCGCGTTCCATCGCTTCCACCGGACTGGATTTGCTGGAATTGGGTGAACCGGACCCGCGATTGCTCGAATCCCTGCGTGGTTTCGATTCCATCGTTTCCTGGTATGGGGCCGGCCGGCCCGAGTTTCGCCAGACGGTGGCCGCGCTGGCGCTGCCGTGCCACTTTTTCACGGCCCTGCCGGGCGACGGCTCCGGACGGCATGCCGCCGACTTCTATCTGGACCAGGTGCGGGGCATCTCTCCCTGCGCCTCCGACGGCATTCCGCGCATCCCGTGCCCGGCCGGCCGCGGCTGCCATGCGGTGATCCATCCGTTTGCCGGGAGCCGCAAAAAGCGCTGGCCCATGCAGCGTTTCCGCGAAGTCGCGCGCAGGCTCGGCGAACGCATGGCCGTCGAATGGTGCGCCGGACCGGACGATGAACTGCCCGAAGCCCGCCGCTTCGCCGATCTGTACGAGCTTGCCTGCTGGTTGGCCACCGCGCGCCTCTATATCGGCAACGATTCCGGGCCCACTCACCTGGCCGCGGCTGCGGGTACGCCCGTGGTTGCGCTGTTCGGACCATCCGCTCCCGCGATCTGGTCGCCGCGCGGCCCGCGCGTAGCTGTGGCCCATGCGCCGTCGATCGAAATGATCTCCGTCGAACAGGTCGTGCGCCTGGCTGAAGACATGTTATGATCCGGCCATGTTCTGTACCAAGTGCGGTGCCCAAGGCAATACGGGCGCGCAGTTCTGCACCACTTGCGGCGCGACGCTCGCCGCTCCCGCCGGCGCTGTCGCCACGCCGGCGCTGTGGACTCCGCCGGCCACTGTCAACGTGCGTGCCAGCTACTGGATCGGCCAGGGATGGGACATCGTCAAAGCCGATATGGGGATGTTTTTTCTGCTGGCATTCGTCTCCGGCGTGATCAGCTCGGCCGTGCCGCTCATCTTGCAGGGCGCCATGATCGCCGGCCTGCACATCTACATCATCAAGAGAATCCTGGGGCGCCGCGCCGAATTCGGGGACCTCTTTCTGGGCTTCAATTACTTCGTGCCCACGCTGGTAGCCTCGCTGTTGATCGCGCTCTTCGTGACCGCCGGCACCCTCCTGTGTATCATCCCCGGACTGGTGGTGGCCTCCATGTACAAGTTCACCTACCTCTTCATCGTGGATAAGCGCCTGGACTTCTGGCCCGCCATGCAAGCCAGCCATGAAGTGGTGAAACGCGACTATTTCGGATTCACCATGTTCTTCGTGCTCATGATTCTGGTCGATCTTCTGGGCCTGCTGTGCTGCGTCTTCGGCCTCTTCATCGCGATCCCCGTAACTGTAGCGGCCGTCACCGTGGCATATAAGGACCTGGTCGGCTTCGATCCGCAGACCGTGGAAACGTTGTGACGGCATCTCACTGGCCGCGCACGGCGGCTGCCCTCTTGTTGTTCGGCGTACTGTGGTATTTCACCGTTCCCTCCGAGCCCGCCGTGCGCCTGTGCGGATTCCACTATCTGACCGGGCGCCCGTGTCCCTTTTGCGGCCTGACGCGCGCCATGTTCGCCCTGGCCAAGGGCCGCCTGGGCGAAGCCCTGCGCTTCAACGCGCTCAGCCCGCTAGCCTTTGCGATGGTGTTCGCGTTGTTCTGGAACGGCCGGCTGCGCGGCTGGTTATGGGCCGGCGGCCTGCGCGCCTTCGCCGTGTACGGCATCCTGCGCATCTTCCTGGCGGCTTGAACGGCAAGTCACCCGGCGGCGGCCTGGAATAACACCATTTTTCCCTTTGCGGGCATAACCTTACCCCCTGCTCCGAACGTCCTTACAGTTTGGAGCCCGTCCTTAATGAAAATCTCCTCACTTTGCTGCGCGGTGGCCTGCCTTGCAATCGGGATCGCCGCGGCGCAGCAACCCGCCCGGAGCAATCTGGTGGGTGTTATCGAAGCTCTTGATCGTTCGACTGGCCAAATCACCCTGCACACCGACGACGGCAAGACTGTCAGGATAACTCCCCATGCCGGTGCGCGCTTTCTGCGCCTGCCTCCCGGCGAGAAAAGCCTGGCCAACGGCACGCCGATCACGCCCGCCGACCTGGACCTTGGCGACCGTCTGCTGGCCCGCGGCGAATTGTCCGAGGACAAAGCCTCGCTGGCGGCCAGCACCCTGGTGGTGATGACTAAAGCGGATCTCGCCAAAAAGCATCAGGCCGATCAGGCCGAGTGGCAGAAGCGCGGTGTCGGCGGACTGGTTGAGGCCGTGGACGCGGGCGCCGGAGAGATCACCATCAAGTCGCGCACCGCCGAAGGCAGCAAGCCGCTCGTCATCGCCGTGAGCGGTGAGACCGTGGTCAGGCGCTATGCTCCGGATTCGGTGAAGTTCGCGGATACCAGGCCGGGCACGCTCGCGGAAATCAAGCCCGGCGACCAGGTGCGCGCGCTGGGGACCAAAAGCGAAGACGGCGCCCGTTACACCGCGGAGGAATTGGTCTCCGGATCGTTCCGCAACGTAGCCGCCACGGTAATCGCCGTCGATCCCGCCGCCAACACTCTGAAAGTGACCGATCTCGCCAACAAGAAACCGTTGCTGGTGCGCCTCAACGGCGATTCGACCATTCGCAAGCTTCCGGAAATGGTGGCCCGCATGATCGCCATGCGCACATCGGCCGGCGGAGCCGGCGGCCCGGGTGCCCCCGGCGCTACGGGTGGAGCGCCCGGCGCACCGGGCGCGGCCCAGGCTATGCCACGTCCCGCTGGCGCTCCGGCCGGCGCCTCCCCCACCGGCGGGCAAGGCGGTCCCGGGTCCGCCGGAATGCGCGGCGGCCGCGGCGGTGACATGCAGCAGATGCTCGAAAGACTGCCGG
>DATGGM010000187.1:0-22422 GCA_035308525.1 Bryobacteraceae bacterium | reverse complement strand
CCGGCAAAGTGTTGACCGGCGGCGTCGATGCCAACGCCTTGCAGCGGCCCAAGCGCTTCTTCGGCGCGGCGCGCAACATCGAGGAAGGCGGCTCGCTCACCATCATCGCCACCTCGCTGATCGATACCGGCAGCCGCATGGATGACGTGATCTTTGAAGAGTTCAAGGGCACCGGCAACCTGGAAATCCACCTGGAGCGCAAGCTGGTGGACAAGCGCGTCTTCCCGGCCATCGACATCAACAAGAGCGGCACGCGCAAAGAGGAGCTGCTGCTGCCCAAGGAAGAGCTGAACCGGGTCTGGATTCTGCGCAAGGTGCTGAATCCACTCTCACCCGTGGAGACCATGGAGCTCCTGCTCGACAAGCTGAGCAAGACCCGCAGCAACGCGGAGTTCCTCAACTCGATGAGCGGCTAGCCGGCGTCCTAGCGGCGGGCGGCCGCGCGCAGGGAAGCCGTTTTCAAGATCGCATCCAGATCCGTGCGGGAATAGTAATTGCCCGCATGCACCACCGCCGCGATTTCGCGGGTGTGCCGGATAGCCTCCAGCGGATCGGAACGCAGCAGGACCAGATCGGCGACCTTGCCCTTCTCGATACTGCCTTCGGAATCCGCCTCACCGCGCCAGCGCGCCGCGTTCACCGTGGCCATGCGCAGCGCATCCGCGGGAGTAATCCCCGCAGCCACGAGACTTTCCAACTCTTCGTGCATCGACCAGCCCGGAAACATGTAAGCGTTGTCCACGCCGCAGTCGGTTCCCGCCAGCATCGGGACGCCTGCCTTCCAGGCTGCCAGCATGTTTTGCCGGCGCCGCTTGTCCGTCAATTCCGCCAGCTCGTGGGCGCGGCCTTCCGAGACCGGCCGGCGCGCGCCTAGTTTCGGATCCCAACTCTCCCACACCGCGGGAAAGACGAAGGCCTGGCGTGGGTCGCGGCTGAAGTCGATGGTTCCCAACTCCAGGGAGACCCGCTTCCCCACAGCCAGTGTGGGCGTGATCCAAAGGGACTTCGCGGCCATGCCGCGGTAGACATCCGCGGCACTCTTCTCGTCCTCCAGGTAAAGTCTCCGGGCGGATGCCTCAGACGACTCGACGGCCCACGCCGTTCCCCTTCTAGCGTCCACCTCCTTCTCGAATTGCTCGTACTCCGGCTGCCGGTAGACAGTCAGGTAGTTGGAGTGCTCGATGCCATCCTGGCCGATTTCAGCGGCCCTCTGAACCGGAATATTAGACGGCCAGTGGCCGGTCACCCGGAGCCCCAGTTGGTGCGCTTCATCAATCACGGCGCCGAGTACTTCGGGTGAGATGCGGGCGAAGTAGACCTTGACGAAATCAGCGCCGGCCTGCTTCATCTGGCGCACCGCTTCGCGGCCTTCCGAGGGAGTCTTCACACCCAGGGATCCGGGCCAGTTCGGCGGTTCCTGATCAATCTTCCGCACCGCGGTGATAATGCGCGGGCCCACACGTTTTCCGGAACGAATCTCTTCGCGCCAGCGCAGGACGTAGTCCGCAAGATCGCCGCCCATCTCGCGGACGCCCACCACGCCGTTGGGCAAAAAGAGGTCCAGCAAGGCGGCGTTTTCTTCGACGAGCGCCACTTGCGGCTTGGCGCGGGAACTGCGCAGATGGATGTGCATGTCCCAGAGGCCCGGGATCAGGTACATGCCCTGGCCGGGAATGCGGGTAGCATTGGGCGGTATCTTGACGCTGTCCGCGGGGCGCACATCGGTGATGCGGCCGCCGGCGACCAGCACACTGCGGTGGCTGTCGACGGCGCCGCGCACCACATCCACGACATTGGTATCCACGATGGCCAGCGGTGGCCCGGTTTGCGCGGAGGCCGGGCCCATCAACAATAGGGCCAGCGGAAGGGCGCGGCGCATGGACTAAACCCAGACTTTTTGGAGAGGGGCGCCCTGCTTGCAGAGATCGCAATGCGCGGCATCCGCATAGTAGCTGGCGTTGAGGCGGGCTAGATAATACAGCGGCAAGTTGCCGAAATCGCGGGTGCGGGGATTGGGCTGGTAAATGACGACGGCCATCGCCACGACGCGCGCGCCGCGCGATTCCAGCAGTTCCTGCATTTCGCTCAGCTTGCGCCCGGAGCGCAGGATATCGTCCACCAGCACTACCTGTTCGCCGGGATGCTGCTCCAGGAACTGACGGAAGCGCATGGGCTGATCCTGATCCTCGCGCTCCGCCCAATAGACCTGGCGGGCGCGCAGCGCTTCGCAGACGCCATAGGCCACGGGCAGGCCGGCGTTGGCGGGCGCCACGATGGAAAGGTCGTCGATGATGGCGCGGATCTCGGCGTTCTCGCGCAGCAGGCGGCTGAGGCCAACGCTGAGCATGCGGGCGTGCTGGTAATAGCGCATGGCCAGCGGCACCTGCAGGTACTCGTTGGAGTGCAGGCCGTTTGTGTATTCAAAATGGCCGTCGCGCAGCGCGCCGGTGTCGCGCAGGACGCGGACGACTTCGTCTTGTGTCGGTAGCAGGTGCATGCTTCGCTCCCAAACCGCTAATTTAGTTTGCTCCGTGGCCGGTCAGGACCCGGGGAATGGTGCGCAGGATGATCTTCCAATCGAGCGCCAGGGACCAGTTATCAATGTACTGCATATCCATACGCATCCAGGTTTCGAAGTCCACATTGTCGCGGCCGGAGACGGCCCACAGGCAGGTGAGGCCGGGACGCATGCGCAGCCGGCGGCGCTGCCAGGTGAGATACTGCGCCACCTCGTCCGGAACGGCGGGGCGCGGACCGACCAGCGACATGTCGCCCTTCAGCACGTTCCAAAGCTGCGGCCACTCATCGATGGAGAACTTGCGCAGATAGCGGCCCACGCGCGTGAGGCGGGGATCCTCGGGGATTTTGAGGGCGGTCTGGCGGGTGCTCAAGTGCATGACCTCGGCCTTCATCTTTTCGGCGTCTGCGCGCATGGAGCGGAACTTGTAGAACAGGAACCGGCGGCCGTTCAATCCGCAGCGAACCTGTTTGAAGATGGCCGGCCCGGGAGAAGTGAGCCGGATGAGCAGCGCGACGATCAGCATGAGAGGCAGCAAGACGACCAGGCCGGCCGCGGCGATGGCCAGGTCGGTAGCGCGCTTGAGCAGCAGGCGGATCTCATCGTGCGGCGCGGCCGAGAAGGTGAGGAGCGGGGTGAAACCCAGGCGCTCCAGGTAGACCTCACTGTTGACGTGAGGGAAGAAGTCCACCGCCACGCGGGTGCGCACGCCTTCCTCGTCGCAGAGCAGGAACACATCTTCCAGTTGAGCGAGAGTCTCGCTGCCAACCGAGAAGATGATCTCGTCGATGACGCGACTGCGTAGCAGCTTGGGCAGGTCGGCCATGGGGTAGACCTTGTGGACGGAGTCGAGGCGGATCTCGGGAGGCGCGGCGGCGGGGTCGGGTGCGAGGAAGCCGCTGAGGCGGATGCCATAGGGCGCGGAGCGCTCCAACTCCTCGCCCAATTTGCAGGCACGCTCGCCGGTGCCGGCCACCATGACGAAATGCGGTCCGCCGAACTGGCGCAGGATGGCGCCGGCCAGGCGGCCGGAGAGCAGGCGAAACAGGAACAGGAAGACCCAGGCGTAGACGACGAATAGGGCCAGGAAGGGGCGGCTGAGGTCGAGGCGCAGGACGAATTCGAAGAGCACGAAGGCGATGGCGCCGTAGAGGCACTGGCGGAAGGAGTCGCGGAGGATGACGCGAGGGTCGCCGGAATCAAGCTTATCGTAGAGATCCAGCCAAAGGCCGATGAGGAGCCAGACCCACATAGCGAAGCCCATGACCAGTTCGCGGGTGGGAGAGAGGATGTAGAAGGCACGCTCGAGGTGCAGGAGGCTGCGGGTGAAGTAGGCGGCCTGGAAGGCGAGGGCGATGAGGATGAGGTCGGACAGCCCGAAGAGGACGCGGGCTTTGCGGTGCTGGCGGCTGAACATCCGCAAGACAGGATAACATGGCGGGGGATGGGAGGCTGGGCGAGGTTGGTCCGGAGCGCGGTTATATTTGCTTTTTATTCTCTATTTATTCGTCTTTTATTTACCCCTGTTTACGCCGGGGGTTCCCCGGAGCGCGAGGATTAGAATGGTACTATGAGTTCGCCCGACACTGCCGTCAATGATGATGCCTCACTCCGAACGCTAGCTGACTATTACCGGGCCTTCAGTACGCTGGAGGTTCAAGCGGTCTGGCCTTACTTCCATGAGCCATCACTGCTTATTAGTCCTCAGGGAGTATTTGCGGTGACAACGTTCGCCACACTGGCGGCTGTTTTCACTCCCGCCATGGAAGGCCTCCGGACCAGAGAATTCAGCCGGAGCGAGCTGCGCGTAGGATCCGTCAAGTCGCTGAGTGCCAGCGCGACATTGGTTACTGGTATTGCGACACGGTATAAACACAACGGACAGGAATTGGATCGGGCCGGAGTCACATACGTTCTGCGCAAGGCAGAGAGTGGCTGGAAAATCGCTGTTATCGTCCTGCACGACGCGCATTAAAGCCGGCCGTACGGTAGAGCACCGATGCGGCTGCGTAATTCCGTGAGTTCCTCTTCCGGAAGCGGTGGTGAAACGGAAGGAATTCGTGGATGTGTCCGGCGAATTGAGCCGCCGGCTACTGAATTTCGACCGCGGTGTTCGCGGCCGCCATCATCCGGCCCTCGCTGTCGCGCGCGACTACCCGTACCACGTAACTCCCGGTTTTCACATCAAAGCTGGATTTGATTTTGATCCCGGAATCCAGTCTCTTTCCGAGAGTCTCGTCCTTCAATTTCAAGTCGACCAGCTGCTGCAGGCCCGTGACATAGTTACCGTTGAGATCGAAGAGGGCGCATACCACAGTCACCGTATCCTTGTTTCGGCCCTCCTCTTTTCGATAAGACAGGCTCTTGATGCCCAGTTGGGCCACCACCGAGAGCTTGGCATCGGTCTCCCCGGAGCGGAAGAACTGCGTGTGCAGTTCGAGCGGGATATCTTTCACCACCGCGCGGGAGAAGACGGCATCTTCGATATCCTGCCTGGCCTGGTCGGCCTCGTCGCTTTCGCGGCGGGGCGCGTAGTAACCCTTGCGCGCCTGCACCGTGAAGCCCTTCACTTCCCGCAAAGTCACTTGTAACTTGTGGTACTTGCCATCGGACTTCAGGTTCTCCGGCGTGAAGGCCAGCACATAGATAAACTCCGGCGCGGCCGCCAGCCTGCGGAAACCATCGCCCAGGTCATTGTTGGCGTGAAACCAATCGCCGCCGGTGGAATGCGCCAGATCCTCCATGACGCTTTCCTGGGCGACGGCTTCCTGCTCGAGGTACATATTGACCATGGTGATCACCTGGGCGCCTCCCGCGGGTGTCGGTCTGGAGGCGTCGAAACCCGGAGGCGTCCAGAGGCCCCGCACGTCCAAAGTGCTGATGACCACGTTGGCGCGGATGGCGCGGTTGATGGCCTGTGTAATATCCGGATAGTCCGCAGATGGCACGAAGAAGCCGGGCGAGGCCAGAACCAGGTTGCGCTGTCCGGGCATGGCCGCCAGCCGGCGCGCCACCTGGCTGATGACGCTGGCCGTCAACCGGGTTTCGTGCTCCCCATCATGCAGCGCGCGCTGCGCCACCGCGGTCACTTCCTGGGGGGTGACGTACCGATTGTTACTGCAAGCTATGTAATTGGCCAGAGCCACTTGGATCGCCTGCTGGTCGCTCAGGTTGACGATGCGGTCCGCCATGTAATAGCTGATGTCCGGACAATCCAAGCCGTGCCCGATACCGCCGGTGACAGGGGCGGGCCGGAGCCGCGCCAGCGTGGCCTGCAGCTCCGCGCGTTCGCTGGTGAATTCCAGCATGATGTGGCCCGACGTGGTGTAGATGGCGGCGCGGTCGGCCGGCTGCATGGAATTTGCGATCACGCGGCCCGCGGCGTCACGTGCCCGCGCCAGGTCTTCGAACCTGGTGTGCACATCATCGAAGAGGTAGGCGATGAAGTGGTCCGCCAGGACTGTGGATGCGGCCGCGCCGGCTTCCGGCGGTTTCGCCTGCACCGGCTGCGGCTCCAGTTCCAGAGGTTCCTTCTCCAGCACTACGGGCGTACCGGGCTTTTCGATGGAGAATCTGGCGATAACCTGCGGTTTCCCATTATCGTTTAGCCGGAAATCTTCTTTAGTCAGGGTCCCTACCGCTTTGCCGTCGCGGCCGCGCACAACCACGGTTACGGGCACCAGGTTCACCTTCGAGGTGAACTTCACAGGCGCTTCTTTGGTTGCCACTTCGGCGGTGGGTTGGTCTTGCGGCGCTGCCTGTTGCGCACTGGCCAGCCCAAACGGCAAAAGGGCGAGCGCAAGCAAACTGTGGGGCTGCATCGTATGCTGCACTCATTCTAATCCCCATCAGCTGGAACGGACAGCCGCCCGAACGCTCATGCACATTGAAAGTACAGACGCGAGCTAATCGGCGCGCAGCAGGCGGGCGGGGTCCAGGCGGATGGCGCGGACGACCGCGGGGAGCGCGGCTAAGAATGCTGTCACCACGATGGTCAAGACCGGGATGGCGAGCATCTCGAGGCCGGTGGCTTTCACCTGGAAGAAGAGCGATTCGAGGTAGCGCACGGAAGTCAGGCCCAGCAGCAGGCCGGCCGCGGCTCCCAGCAGCACCATGCAGGTGACGCCGGTCGTGACGCTTCGGGCGATGTCGCGGGCCTGCGCGCCGACGGCCATGCGGATGCCGATTTCGCGGCGGCGCTGGAGCACGGAGTAATCGAGGACACCGTAGAGTCCGACGGCGGCGAGCAGCAGAGCCACTCCCGCGAAGAAGCCGGCCAGCAGCGCCAGCAGCCGCTCGCGGACGGTGTGGGCGCGGTTGATCTCGGCTTGGGCGCGGATGTTGCTCACGTAGAACTCGGACCGCGCGCGCGGCACTTCGCGGCGCAGGATGGCCGCAAGCGCTAGCGGGTTGGCGCCGGCCGTGCGCACGACGAATGTGCCGCGGCCCATGGGCTGCGGAGCGCCCTGCGCGTCCACCGCGTGAAACGGCACGTAGACAGTGGGGCGAATGGCGAGGCGCGGATCGTCACGGGAGCGGGCATCCCGCACCAGGCCGACGATCTGGAGGCGAAGCCGCGCGCCGCCTCCGTCCACCTTCTCGAAGGATGCGCCGACCGGATCGGCGCCGCCGAAATACTGTTTGGCGAAAGCCTGGTTGACGATGGCGGCGCTGGGATGGAGATCGCCGGGGCGAAAGTCGCGGCCGCCGGCCAGGGGTATGCGCATGAGATCGAACCAGCCCGGCGAGACAGTCAGGAAATCGGAAAAGACATCGCCGGGAGGCGCGCCGCCCACGGAGACGAAGCCGACGGCGGACTCGCCGCTCATCACAGGCCAGATGGTGAGCGCGACGTCTTCCACGCCGGGCAGGGCGCGCAGGTGAGCAGCGACCTGGTCCCAAAGAGCGGGGGGCTGCGGGCGCTGTGCAACGGTTTCCAGATTCAGAATGCGCTCGGCGGAGAAGCCGGTGGGCTGATTTACGAGGTGGTCGAAGGTGGCGATGAACAGTCCGGCGACGAAATGGACGACCAGGCAGAAGGCGACTTGCACCGCGATGAGGGCGTGCATCAGGCGGCGGCGCGAGTGCGGATCGTGTCCACCGCGCAGGGCGCTGACCGGCTTGACGGCGGAAGCGCGCAGGGCCGGCGCGAGGCCGAACAGGACGGTGACGGAGAGCGCCAGCGCCAGGGCGAAGGCGAATAGGCGCCAGTCGGCGGGGAGATCCAGGCGGGCGGGGTTGCCGGGGGTATCGATCATGCGCACAATGAAAGGCGCGGCCCACCAGGCAAACAGCGCGCCGAGGGCAGTGGCCAGGAAGGCCAGCCAGGCGCTTTCGATCAGAACGAGCTGCACCAGGCGCCACTGTCCGGCGCCGATGGAGACGCGCAGGGCCATTTCGCGGGCGCGGGCGGCAGCGCGGGCGGTCATCAGGTTGGCGACGTTGGCGCAGGCGATCAGTAGCACCAGGGCGACCAGGACAGCCAGGGCGGCCAGGGCGCGACGATAATCCCGCTGGAGGTTGGAGCGTCCGGCGGCGGCGCGTTCGAGCAGCAGCCGCTCCTTGAAGTACAGCGCGAGGCGCTGCTTGGGCATGGAGGTGAACCCCTTGGCGCGCTCCTGCTGGATGGCCCGAAAGACGGCCGACAAGCGCTGCTCCACGGGTTCGGGTGAGACGCCGGGTTTGAGTTTCACGAGGGTGCGCAGCCAGAAATTGTTGGCACTGGCGAGGGTCCGCGGGTCCTTCATAGCCATCGGCAGGAAGATGCCGGTAACGATGCCGGTCTCGGTGCCGGTGAAGCGCTCGCCGGCGACGCCCACGATGCGATAGGAATCGTTGCCCATGCGGAAGGCGCGGCCGAGCACGCGGGGGTCGCCTCCGAAGCGGCGCATCCAATAGTCATAAGAGAGGACGGCGACGGGACTGGCGCCCGGCTCGAGATCGTCGTCGGGGGTCAGCAGGCGGCCGAGGGCGGGCTGCAGCCCGAAGGAGCCGAACATCCAGCCGGAGACGTACTGGCGCCAGACCTTCTCGATGTCGGCGTCGGAGCGATAGGTGATGTCGACGGCGTCGGCGTAGGAGGCAGCGATGAGCTCGGCCTGATCGCGAACGGCGGCGCGCATCTGGCGGAACATGGGGTAGGAACTGCTGTCGTAGACCATCAGCCGGCCGTCCGCGCCGGCGCCTTCGAAGGCGACCACGTGCAGGCGGTCGGCGCCGGCCACGGGGAGGGGGCGCAGCAGCAGGGCATCGATGAGGCGGAAGGCGGAGGTGCAGGCGCCGATGGCCAGGGCCAGGGAGAGGATGGCGGCGGCGGAAGTGGCTTTCTGCTTTCTGAGGCGGCGCCAGCCGAAGACGGCGTCGGCGCCCAGGGAGTCGAGCCAGGCGGCCAGGCGGATGTCGCGGCTCTCCTCGCGGCGGCGGAGGGCGGAGCCGAAGGCGCGGCGGGCTTCGGCGGGGTCGCGGCCGCGGGCGATGGCTTCGGCGATGTGCGATTGGAACTCTTCGTCGAGCTCGAGGGTGGCGCGGGCGGGGCGGAGGGCGGTGGCTAGACGGGTCCAGAGCGACATATGGATACCAAGCGGTCTTAGTATATAGACATCTGAGGTTGAAAAAGGTTAGGGGGAGCTGGGGCGGGCCCGGCTATGGCGAGTGGAGTGTACGAAGAAATTCAGCGAGATCCGCGGGGACTTTGGCGGACCACGCATCCCGACTCTATGACAAGGATACGGATAGAGCAGTTGGTCTTTCCTCGAAGCAGCAGCGCCATACTTGGCCAGGATAACCAGTCCGGCGGGAGGCACATTTCGCTGAGATTCTTCCCCGCGCGGCAGCACAGGGATAGGTGGTGACGGAAGGCGAGACCGCGCGGACGGCTATCGAGCGATTTCTGGGCTCGGCGCGGCGGCCGGCGCTGCTGGAACCGGGCGAGCCGCTGCTGCCGCTGGAGGCGGACAACTACACTCTGCAACTTCGCAGCTCGCGGCTGACGTTTCAGGCTTGGGACCAGACGCGCAACCTGGTGCGGCGCGTGACGCGCGTGGCGGGCGAGGCGCGCGGGCGGCTGGAGCTGGTGGTGGAGCGCTTTGCGCGGAAGGAAGGCCGCCTGTTGCTGGTGGACCTGGCGCGGCCGTCCAGCCGGGATTTCGAGCTGCGCAGCGAGCGGCTGGTGTTTCGCGAGCGGCTGCGCCAGTTCCTCACGCGGCAGTTCGCGGGTTGGACGCTGGCGGAGCTCAGCGCGGAGCAGAACCTGGAAGCCAGCCTGTCACCCAGCTATCCACGTGCGTTTCTGCGGCGCGGACGCGAGGGTTGGGCGGCCATCGGAGCGCCGCCGGATAGCGACGCGTCCGGCATGCTGACGTTCGGGTTGATCTGGCTGGACTACCTGCGGCGGCGGGAAAAGCGCATCGCCCTGGAGGGGTTGGCGCTGTACGTGCCGCACGGCCAGGAACGCACCACCAGCCTGCGGCTGCCCTGGCTGAACGAAGAGGCCGCGCGCTACGCGCTGTTCGCGTACGATGAACGCGACTTCACGGCGCACATCGACCCGCGCGATTTTGGCAACGTGGATACGCGCGTGGAGGTCTGCCGGCGGCCGGCCGCGCTGGGAGCGTTCGCGCGGCTGCTGGAATCGCCGGATGTGGAGCGGGTGGCGCGGCACGACGGCGCGGTCAGCCTGCGGGTGCGTGGAGTGGAATTCGCGCAGGTGTCGGAAGATGGCGCGCGATTCGGCCTGGCGCAGCGGGCGGCGGCCAGATCCCATCACTTGCCGGAAATCGAACGGCTGGCGCGCGAGCTGGCGGAGCGGCGCGCGGCGGGCGCGGAAGACCGGGAACATCCGCTGTACCGGCAGAATCCGGAGGCATGGCTGGAATCGCAGGTGCGCGCGCACATCGAACAGGTATACGCGCCTCTGCAGGCCGCTCCGGTTTACGGCCAGGTGCCGGCGTTCGCCGGGGGCCAGCGCGGCGTGCTGGATCTGCTGGCGGTGGAGCGGTCGGGGCGGCTGGCGGTGCTGGAGCTTAAGGCCACCGCCGACCTGCAGCTTCCGGTGCAGGCTCTGGACTACTGGCTGCGCGTGAAGTGGCACCTGGACCGCGACGAGTTCGCGCCGAATGGCTATTTTCCGGGCGTGGCGCTGCGGCCCGATCCGCCGCGGCTGTTCCTGGTGTCGCCGGCGCTGGAGTTTCATCCGGCGACGGAAGCGATTCTGGGCTTCTTCTCACCGTCCATCGATGTGCAGCGCGTGGGTGTCGGAGTAGAATGGCGTAAGGGGCTGCAGGTGATGTTCCGCCTGGGCGGCGCCGAACGGCCCTGTAGCGAGCCGCGCGCATAGGCGCGGAGTTCCGGCATTCGATCATGCTCCAATACATCAAGCAAGCCAAATCCGCGCTGTCGCTGCTCAGTCCGGAGGAAGTGCGGCGGCGCGCCGAACGTCCGGTGGTGGTGGGCCTGGTGGCGGGCGGCAGTCCGGCGTACGCCGACATGGAAGATTTTCTGGCGCCGTCGGCGGTATCGCACGATAAGCGCATGCAGCTCATGCAGACGGTGTACCGGGCTTGCGATCCCGGCATTCCGGATAAGTACGACCTGGTGTTGTACGAACAGGGTCTGCCGACGCCGGCCACGGCGTTCACGTTTTTCCGCGACGATCCCATGCGCACGGTGGAGGAGATCCTGGAAGCGCGCGAGGATCTGGGGCTGGCGCTGGCGCGCAATTTCCATCCGTTCCGCAAGCCGGTAGTGGATCACGTGATCGCATCGGTGGCGCGCGAGAACGCGATTTTCGCGGTGGCCAGCGCGCTGCCGAACGTGGTGCCGAGCTTCCTCGAGCTGCCGTGGGCCATCGGGGAGTTCGCTTCGGATACCGCCTTCATCACCATGAACCAGGTGCGCATGGCGTTTCTGGTGGCGGCGGCCAGCGATAAGAAAGTGGGCTACAACGAGCAACTGGCAGAACTGGTTTCGATCGCGGCGGGGGCTTTCGGGTGGCGGGCGCTGGCGCGCGAGCTGGTAGGATTCATCCCGCTGGGCGGCGGATTGATTCCCAAGGGGGCCATCGCGTTCGCGGCAACCTACGTATTGGGAAAAGGGCTGGAGCATTTTCACGGCGTGGGGTACGGCTACACGCGCACGCAGCGGCGGGACGCATACCAGTTGGCGTACGAACGGGGGAAAGACCTGGTGAGCTCGGTTCTTAGGAAAAAAGAGCCGTGAGGCCGGCCCTTTTCGTAGTCTTGGCTCTCTTGGCGGTCCCGGCAGCAGCGCAAACCAAAGCCGATCCCGCGCGGCTGGAGCGGTTGCTGCGCCGGGCGGTGGTGCTGGATCTGCACGACGACACCACGCAGATGATCGTGGACGAAGCCTACGATCTGACCGTCCGGCACGACTACGGCCAAGTGGATGTGCCGCGCCTGCGGGAAGGTCATGTAACAGGCGTATTCCTTTCCATCTGGACGGACGCGGTGGAGTACACGCCGCCGGAGGCTATCCGGCGCGCGCTCGAACAGATCGACGCGGTGCGGCGCGAGGTGGCCCGGCATCCGGCGCAACTGGCGCTCGCCTCTACCGCGGATCAGGTGTTGGCGGCCAGGACGCGCGGGCAGATCGCGCTGCTGATGGGAGTGGAAGGCGGCCACATGATCGACTCGGATCTGGCCGTGCTGCGAACTTACTATCAGTTGGGCGTGCGCTACATGACCCTGACGCACACGCAGCACACGCCGTGGGCGGATACAGCCAGCCTGCCGCCGGAGCACAACGGACTCACGGATTTCGGACGGCAGGTGGTAAAAGAGATGAACCGGCTGGGGATGCTGGTGGATATCTCGCACGTTTCGGACAAGACGTTCTACGATGCCGTGGAGACATCGGCGGCGCCGGTGATCGCGTCGCATTCGTCGTGCCGGGCGCTGGACGACGTGCCGCGCAATATGACCGACGATATGCTGCGGGCGCTGGCGAAGAACGGCGGGGTGGTCCACATTAACTTTTTCGAAGGCTTTCTGGACCACGGATTCGCGGAGAAATTCGGCGCGATGCAGGACACCCAGAAGCAACAGGAGGATGCGGAGAGCCGTGCGCCCAAATTCGGCGACCGCAGCCCGGTGGGTCCGGCGGTGCGCAAGATCAATGCGGAACGCATCGCCAAGCTGGGGCGTCTGCCGCTGAGCAGGCTGTTGGATCATTTCGACCACGCGGTGAAGGTGGCGGGGGTGGATCACGTGGGGCTGGGATCGGACTTCGACGGCGCGGACGATCAGTTTCCGGAAGGCATGGAGGATATGTCGAAGATCCCCAACCTGGTGCGTGGCCTGATGGAGCGTGGTTACTCGGATGCGGACATTCTGAAGATTCTGGGCGGCAATACGCTGCGCGTGATGCGCGAAGCGCAGAGAGTAGCGCACGGTTCGCGATGAAGCCCGCGTTCGCGCGCGCCGGGCGGAAGAGGCGGGCTACGGCCGTCCGCCACGCATGCGTCGCCGGAGCGGTCAGGTTAAACACGACGCGCTGGAGAGCGACGTCCCCAGGCCGGAGTGCCTGCCCCACTGACATTAATAAAAATTTTCTTGACCACCACCCGTGCGTGGATTATTCTGTTGAAGCTGGAGGTAAATGACCCGATGATCGCTAATAGCCGAGGTTCTAAACGCCTCGCTGGTGCGGCCTCACTGAGGTACCGTATGCCTGCGATAACCGGAACCTTCCGCATCCATTCGGATATAGCTCAGTGGAAAGAGCAACAGACTCAAAATCTGTGGGCCGCGGGTTCGATTCCCGTTATCCAGGCGCTGTTTGGTAAACAGCTCAATCCGAGTGACCCAGGCCTGACTCCGGCCATCCTGGCGAGATAGACTCCGGTCCGTCCTGCCTGGACCGGCGGCAGCTCTACTGCTCTGCGCATTCCCTGAAACTGCGAACCGCGTTTCGCCTTCACTTTATGGCGCGGCTAAGTCCGCTCTAGGTTAGGCCCGCTTGCGGAGCTGTGGAGTCAGGTCTGGCTAACTCAACTACCCGGCGGTAGTTACAAACTAAGGAGGTGATCCTATGCTGCGTCATGTTTTGATTGGCGACAACGAACGCGTGCTGGTGGTTCGCAATCGCCGCTTCGTGGAGATTCTGGGCCCCGGCGAACGCTGGCTGTTCGGCCGGGGTTTCGAACTGGTGCGCTTTAACGTCCGCGACCTGGTTCTGACGGGCGAGTGGGCCGATTACATCGCCAACCACCGCCCCGGGACGGTGGCGCGTTACTTCACCGTTGTCGAGACTTCCGACGCGCAGGTGGCCGTCGTGTACCTGGACGGCCGCCTGGCGCGGGTCGTCGCGCCTTCCAACCGCGTGCTGTATTGGAAGGACGCAACGACCGTGACCTTCGAGCTGATCGATTTGCGCAACGCGCCCGAAGCGCCCGCCCGGATGCTGCCCGGGCTGGTGCGGCTGGGCCGCGAGTCCGGCGTGACCTTCGCCGTGGTGGACGAGGGCAAGCGCGGGCTGCTGTATCTCGAAGGGCGCCTGGTGCGTGAGCTGGGACCCGGCAGCTATGGGTTCTGGAACAGCATCGGCGTGCAGCGCGTGGAAGTGCTGGAGACGCGCCGCCAGAACGTGGAGGTTCCCGGGCAGGAGATCCTGACCCAGGACAAGGTCACCGTGCGAGTGAACATCTCGGCGGTGTTCGAGATCGTGGATGCCATGACGGCGCGCGCCGGCCTGAAGGACGTCCACGAATACCTCCACCGCGCATTGCAGATCGCCGTGCGCCAGTCGCTCGGTAAGCGCACCCTGGAGCAGGTGCTCGCGGAGAAGACGGACATCGACGAAGCGGTATCCGCCGAGGTTCGCCGGGAGATGGAAAGTTACGGCGTACGGGTGCGGGAGATCGCGCTCAAGGACATCATCCTGCCCGGAGACATTCGCGAGATTCTCAACCAGGTGGTGACTGCCGAGAAGCAGGCGCAGGCCAACCTGATCCGCCGGCGTGAGGAGACGGCGGCCACACGGTCGCTGCTTAACACGGCCAAGCTGATGGAGGACAATCCTCTGTTGGTGCGGTTGAAGGAACTCGAGACGCTGGAAAAGATCGCCGATAAGGTCGATAAGATCACCGTGGTCGGCGGTCTGAACGCGTTGCTGGAGCGAACCGTCACTCTGCGGACCGAGTGACGGGATTCAGGCGGGGGGCGGATGTGGTGTGCCGCCCCTTTTTTTTGCTCAGCCTGGGTAAAGCCTCCTTTAAGTCGAATTCTAACTGTGAGCCTGCGTGAGGATCTCCGCCACGGCCCGGCTTTTTTAAAAATTTAAAGATCTTAAGCCCTTAATATATATAAATGTTAGGCGCCCGAAATAAGCAGCGGACGGAACAGATCTGCCATCCTTCCCCCGTTGTTTGAACCATTCTTTTGAGGCAATTGGGTGTAAACTGGGCCGTTTCACCCACTTGCCCCACTTTCTTAGTACTATTAAGGCTATCCAGGGATATTTCCTTTTAGGAAATATCCGTAGTATTTCTAAGGATAACCCCTTAGATATAAGAAGGTTCCGATAAAGATGGCCTTCCCGGCCAACAATCAATCCGCCTTTGGTAAACTGCATGCCCTCTCTTCCGCCGTCCAGCAAGAAAAGCCTGTCGCCGGCAAAAATCGGCTGACAAGATCGCGCTGGCCGCAGGGAGTTCAAAGATGCCCACCGTTCTCGTTTATTCGGACCAGCCGATCCTGGCTAAAGGAGTCGAAAGCGTGCTCGCCGCCGACGCGACACTGAAGCTTTGCGGCTGTTGCGCGAAGGTTTCGACCTTTAAGGAGTTTCTGGCCAGCGCACGGCCCGATGTAGCGCTGGTGGACCTGACTCCACAAATCACCACGGGCACGCTCACCGAGCTGCGCGGTCTGGCCCCGGACTGCAAATTCATTCTATGGACGAACGGTCTCGGCGGCGAGTTCGCGCTGCACGCGCTGACCATGGGGATCCGCGGCGTGCTGCGGAAGACCCTGCCGCTGGACGCGCTGCTGCATTGCCTGCGTCGCGTGGAAGCCGGGGAGTTGTGGTTCGAGAAGAGCCTGACGGACAGTTTCCGGTCGTCGCGGCGCGTGGAACTGAGCCCGCGGGAGAGCCAGTTAGTGACTCTGCTTGCGCGCGGGATGAAGAATAAGGAAATCTCCACCGAACTGGGCATTACCGAAGGGACCGTCAAGGTTTACCTGTCGCATCTTTTCCAGAAGTCCGGCGCCAAGGACCGCTTCGACCTGGCGCTGCACGGATTGAAGAACCTGAGCATGGCAGGAGCCGTTATGGAAGGCCAGGGCGGGCTGCGTTCGCTGGTTATGGAGACATCATGCAGAGCATAGAGACCGAAGAAGTAACGCTGGAAACACCGGCCGGGATCGCGAATCTTCTCATGTCGTGGGGATCCCCGGTCCGCAGACGCACCATCGAGCAAGCCGAGGCCGTGGCTCGCGTGTCCACGGGCGTCGGGCGGGTGGAGGCGGTCAAGAAGCCAACCTATCCGCGGCACGCCACCGGTGTGGTGGCCCCCGCGGCGGTACACGGCCCTGGCAGCCGTCCGCGCGTATGCCGTTGCGGGATCTGCAGCCGCTGCGTCGACAACGCCCGTTGGGATCGCATCTTCAACGAGAAATTCGCCGATCCGTCATATTACGGACAGATTACTGTACGGCATAACTCATCTCTCGCCAGCGCCTAGGCCGGCGCGCCGAAAAACCTGCCTCCGCGAACGATTGTCTGGCATCCTGGATTTGAGGAGTTGCCATGACGGGTCCGCTTTCAGCCGATGAACTAAGCAAGATCAATGCTTACTGGCGCGCCGCGAATTACCTGTCGGTAGGCCAGATCTATCTTTACGCCAACCCGCTGCTGAAGGAACCGCTCAACATCGAGCACGTGAAGCCGCGCCTGCTGGGCCACTGGGGCACCACGCCCGGACTCAACTTCATCTACGTGCACTGCAATCGGCTGATCCGGCAGCACGATCTGAACATGATCTACATCGCCGGTCCGGGACATGGCGGTCCGGGGCTGGTGGCCAACACCTACCTGGAAGGCACCTACAGCGAGTATTACCCCAACATCTCGCGCGATGCGGAAGGCATGCGGCGGCTGTTCAAGCAGTTCTCGTTTCCGGGCGGGATTCCCAGCCACGTGGCGCCGGAGACGCCCGGATCGATTCATGAAGGCGGCGAACTGGGCTACTCGCTGCTGCATGCCTACGGCGCGGTGTTCGACAATCCTGATTTGATCGCCTGCTGCGTGGTGGGCGACGGCGAAGCGGAGACCGGATCGCTGGCCGCGAGCTGGCACTCAAACAAATTCCTGAACCCCGCGCGTGACGGCGCGGTGCTGCCCATTCTGCATTTGAACGGCTACAAGATCGCGGGTCCCACGGTGCTGGCGCGGCTGCCGCAGGAAGAGCTCGTGGAGCTGCTGCGCGGCTACGGCCATGAACCGGTGTTCGTCGCGGGCGACGATCCGGACGCCATGCACCAGTTGATGGCGGCTACGCTGGACAAAGTGCTGGCGCAAATCGAGAGCATCCAGCAGGAGGCCCGCGCCAACGGGTTCACGCGGCGCGCGCGCTGGCCGATGATCGTGCTGCGGACGCTGAAGGGCTGGACGGGGCCCAAGGTGGTGGATGGCGTCCAGGTGGAAGGCACGTTCCGCGCCCACCAGGTGCCGCTGACGGACTTGGCTACCAAGCCCGGCCACCTGAAGATGCTCGAAGAGTGGATGCAGAGCTACCGGCCGGATGAGCTGTTCGACGCCGCCGGAACGCTGATCGCCGAGCTGCAGGAACTGGCGCCCAAAGGCACGCGGCGCATGGGCGACAATCCGCACGCCAACGGCGGCCTGCTGCTGCGCGATCTGCAGATGCCGGATTTCTGCGATTACGCGGTGGACGTCCCCAAGCCCGGCACGGTCACGGCGGAAGCCACGCGCGTAATGGGAAAGATGCTGCGCGACGTGATGAAGCTGAACGCCGGCGCGGCGAACTTCCGCGTGGTGGGTCCGGACGAGACCGCGTCGAACCGGCTGGACGCGCTGTTTGAGGTCACCAACCGCGAGTCCACCGCCGAGATCCTGGCGACCGATGATCACGTGGCGGCGGATGGGCGGGTCTTGGAAGTGCTGAGCGAAAACATGTGCCAGGGCTGGCTGGAAGGCTACCTGCTGACCGGCCGCCACGGATTCTTCTCCTGCTACGAAGCCTTCGTGCACATCATCGATTCGATGTTCAACCAGCACGCCAAGTGGCTGAAGACGACGCGCCACATTCCGTGGCGGCGGCCCATCGCTTCGCTGAATTACCTGCTGACCTCGCACGTCTGGCGGCAGGATCACAACGGCTTCAGCCATCAGGACCCCGGCTTCATCGATCACGTGGTGAACAAGAAGGCGGACGTGGTGCGGGTGTATCTGCCGCCGGATGCCAATACACTGCTCTCGGTCACCGATCATTGCCTGCGCAGCCGCAATTACGTGAACGTGATCGTGGCGGGCAAGCAGCCCGCCCTGCAATACCTGGATATGGAGTCCGCCATCGAACACTGCACCATCGGCCTGGGCATCTGGGAATGGGCCAGCACGGACAACGGCGTGGAGCCCGACGTGGTGATGGCCTGCTGCGGAGATGTCCCCACTCTCGAGACGCTGGCCGCCGTGGACATCCTGCGGCGCAATCTGCCGGACCTGAAGATCCGTGTGGTGAACGTGGTGGACCTGATGACCCTGCAACCCTCCACGGAGCATCCCCACGGCCTGCCGGATCGCGAATTCGATTCGCTGTTCACCGCCGACAAGCCGGTGGTGTTTGCGTTTCACGGCTATCCGTGGCTGATTCACCGCCTGACCTACCGGCGTACGAATCACGACAACATGCACGTGCGCGGGTACAAAGAGGAAGGCACCACCACCACGCCCTTCGATATGACGGTTCTGAACGATCTGGACCGTTTCCACCTGGCCGGCGACGTAATCGACCGGGTGCCCCGGCTGCGCAACATCGCCGCGCATATCAAGCAGGATCTGCGCAACAAGCTGTTCGAGCACAAGCGGTATGTGGTGAAGCATGGCGACGATATGCCGGAGATCCGGGATTGGAAATGGCCTTATTAAATGAAGATCCTGGTGCTGAACGGAGGATCGAGCAGCTTCAAGAGCAGCCTGTTCGAGGTGACCGGCCTGCAAGCTTCCCCGCCCCGTCCGCTGTGGGAGGCGCGCGTGGATTGGGAGCATCACCCCGGAACGGCCGAAATCCAAATTCAGGCGGACGGCTCCAGATCCAGCCACGGCGTTTCCGTGAAGACGCCGCTCGATTCGCTAGGCCCGCTGATGGAGATGCTGCCGCACCGCGCTGAAATCCACGTGGCCGGCCATCGCGTGGTGCATGGGGGGCGGGCGTTCCGCGAGAGCACCCGCATCACGAAGGAAGTGCGCGCGGGCATCGCCCGGATGGCCAGCTTCGCGCCGGAGCACAACCGGCTGGAACTCGAAGCTATCGAGTGCGTGGAGCGCATCCTGGGACCGGACGCGGCGCAGGTGGCGGTCTTCGATACGGCGTTTCATGCCAGCCTGCCGCCGCCGGCCTACGTGTATCCGGGACCGTACGAATGGCTCGGCCAGGGCATTCGCCGCTACGGATTCCACGGCATCAGCCATCAGTACACGTCGCGGCGCGCGGCCGAAATCCTGGGGCGCGACCTTCCATCGCTGCGCATGATCACCTGCCATCTGGGCAACGGCTGCTCGCTGGCCGCCATCCGCGATGGCGTCAGCGTCGACACCACCATGGGCTTCACGCCGCTCGAAGGCCTGATGATGGGCACCCGCTCGGGCACCATCGATCCGGGCATCATCATCCACCTGGTGCGCCACCTGGGCTACCGCGCCGAAGAACTGGACCGCGTGCTGAACAAGGAATCCGGGCTGCGCGGGGTTTCCGGCATCTCGGGCGATATGCGCGCGGTGATGGAGGCCATGGATCGCGGCGAGGTGCGCGCGCAGCTGGCGTTCGATGTGTTCGTACATCGCCTGTGCGCGGAGATCGGAGCGATGCTGTCCAGCCTGGGCGGCCTGGACGCGCTGGTGTTTACCGCGGGGGTCGGCGAAAACTCGCCGCGGGTGCGCGCGCGGGCCGCAGAGGCCTTCGCGTTCCTGGGGGTCAAGCTGGATGCGTCGAAGAACGCGGCGTCGCCGGTGGATGCGGATGTCGCCGCGGCGGATTCCGCCGTGCGCGTGCTGGTAGTTCACACTCGGGAAGAATGGGAGATCGCGCGCGAGTCGTTTCGTGTGGTGAACGGTTGAGTAGCGCGCCCGTTTACGCCGTCACGGGCGGTACCAGCGTCTTCAGAAATTCGTGCGCCATGCGGAAGCCGCGCTTGTAAGTCTCGGTGAAGTCCCGCTCGGTGTACGGAGGATAGAAGAATTCGTCTTCGTTCTCGATGTTCATGGCCCCCGTGTAACCGGCTTCGGCCAGCACGCTGAAGAATCCCTTCCAATCCATGGAGCCGTACCCCGGCACACGGAAGCGCCACCAGCTCGCGCGATTGACCGGCTGAATGCCGGCCCGCTTCAGCACGTGCCACAGAATCTCGGTATCCTTCAGATGCACGTCGTGGATTTTGTCGACGAACTCCCGGGCGGCCGCCACCGGATCCATGAATTGCCAGATCAGGTGCGACGGATCGAACTGCAGGCCCACGTGCGGGCTGTTACCGAACGCCTTGAAGAGCGCTTCCCAGCCGACCGGACCGGTGGCGATATTGGGTCCGCCGGCGTAGGGCTCCCAGAGCACGCGCACTTTGTGTTTCTCGCACAGTGGAAAATACTTTTCGGTATACACGCGCACGATCTCGTCGACCTGCGCGGCCAGCGGCTGCCCCTTGATGGTGCCGGACTGTCCCCCGATGTTGGGAATCCCCAGCTTGCCGCACAGCTCGATGCACTTCATGGCGTAGTCGTTCTGGCGGGCGCGCCGGGGCGGATCCGGATCGATGTGGTTGCCGTCCACCGCCAGCGAAGAGATATAGAGGCCGGAGCGGGAGATCTTGTCCTTGATGGCGGCGATGGCCGTGTCATCCAGGTGCTCGGGATTCAGCCGGAGCTGCATGCTGGTGAAGCCTTCGGCTTTCACGAACTCCAGGTTGGCGTCGGAGTATTCGCCCAGGACGCCCAGCCTGGGCTTCCAGATCGTGCGGGGGCGGGCGGCCTGGGCCGCGGCGGCGGCCGGCACCGCGGCGAGTAAGGTTCGTCGGGTTATCGTCACGAAGATGACGATACAGCAGCGCGCGGCCGGAAGGCAAGTGTGTCTGCGTTATAATCCGCTTACGAGGTTATGATGGGCTGCCGCGCGTTGTGTCTGCTGCTGCTCTCGATGCTCTCATTTCCGGCCTCTGCTTCCACACTTGTCACCGGCTTGATCTCTTACGACGTCGTGATTCCCGCCGGCACAGCGCCGGGCGTGGATGCTCTCGACATCTTCAATTTCACCGGGCCGGCCTACGGTCCTTTCGCCGGCACGCCGTACGTGGTCGATCCGGTGAATTTTTTCAATGCAACCCTGACCGTGTATCTGGCAGGCGGCGGTTCCGACGTGCAGCAGATTGGCACGCTGTTCCCCGGGGAAACCTCCCCCATCGGCTTCCCCAGCACCACCCAGATCACTTCCGCCGTGCTGACCGCCACGCTGGGCCAGAGCATTCTCGCGCTATCGGATGGCTCCACGTTCATGGCCCTGGCGGATATTACCGTCGACCTGTTGCCGTCGTCCGGCGGCGCGCTGACGGCTGGCGTCGACTTCGCCGCGATTGACGCGCAATCGGTCCCCGCCCCGGTTCCGGAGCCCGGCACCGTCATCTTGCTGCCGCTTGGGATTCTGACCATGCTGGCGCGCGGACGGCGATGAAACGATTCCCGATGTGCGTGGCAGCCTGGGCGATGCTGGGCGCGTCGGCGGCGCTGCAGGCGCAGGCCACGGTCACGCTGGAGTCGCCTGCCAGTCCCGCCGCCGCCGAGCCTGGTGTAACCACCGTTACGCTCACCGGCACGGGCTTTCCGAGCGGCGTCATTTTGCCGGCTGCTGTCACGGTCGCGTTGCGGCCGGTGCGTACCGGCAATGGACCGTCCGGCACGGCGCAGGCCACTGCGGTACAGCCGCTGTTCGGCTCTACGGCGCGGCTGACCTTCACGGTCCCGCGGACCATGGTGGTCCGTCAATCGATCTCCTATCTGGTTTCCATCGCTGGAACCACGACGGCGGCCGCTGCGTTTGTGAGCGGCAACACGGCGGCATTGGCGATCACTCCGGCGGCGTCGATTTCGGTTGACCCAGGAAGTTCCGCAAGCCCTGGTCAGTCGCTGTTATTCACTATCGCGGGCAGCTACACCAACTTCCTGCAGGGCGCCACGCAGGCGAATTTCGGGCCGGGCGTATCGGTGGGAGGCGCGCCCCCCGGCGAGTGGGGCCCGCTCACTGTCAGCGGTCCGGACAAAGCGACTGCCCGAGTGGTCATCAGCCTTCCACTGAGCCCCGCGGTCAACCCGCTCCTGGTCGCCACAGGGGCCGAGCAGCTTTCGTACGGGCAAAATTTTTCGATCCAGAATTTCTCGCCGGTGTACAACTTTCTCGGGCAATCCGGCAACGACGGCGCTAATCCAAAACGGGTCCCCATCATCGGCACAGTGCCTGGAGGAGCTCCCTCGCTTTTCGGCGTCACGCCGTACGGCGGTTCCGCCAACTTCGGCATCGTGTATTCTTACCCGCTGGACTTCGGCACTACCGACTCGGTCCTGTACAGCTTCGCCGGCCCGCCCAACGACGGCGAAACGCCCGACGGCTCGCTGGTGCTGGCCGCCAACGGAGTGCTCTACGGCACCACGGGCGGAGGAGGAAGCCACTC